>CAIVKO010000189.1 GCA_903906515.1 Akkermansiaceae bacterium | reverse complement strand
CAAATGATGGCATCGGAAATCCGCTACCGTCGTCTTTTCGAAGCGGCGCTCTACGGAGTGCTGCTGATCGATCCCGTATCCTGCAAAATCACCGACGCCAATCCGTTCATGACGAAGCTGCTGGGGTATTCTCACGAACGTTTGATCGGCAAGGAGCTTTTTGAAATCGGTCTGCTCAAGGATGAGGCGGCGAGCCAGGAAATGTTCCGCAATCTGAAAATGAACCATGATGTCCGCTACGAGGATCTGCCGCTCGAATGCCAGGGCGGACGTCATCAGGAGGTGGAAGTGGTCGCCAGCCTCTATCAGGAGCGCGGCCGCTCCGTCATCCAGTGCAACATCCGCGACATCACGGCGCGCACGGAGGCCGAGAATGCTAGACGGCGCGTGGATGTGCTGAGCGCTTCAAACCTGAAACTGAAGCAGGAAATCGTCAGGCGGAAGGCTGCGGAAGTGAGTCTTCGAACGGCAAGACAGGAATTGAGCCACTTGCTAAAACAATCCCGCCGTCAAGAGTTGAGATTGCGTGATCTGTCACATCGAATCATGCATGCCCAGGAAGAGGAGCGAAAGCGCATCAGCCGCGAACTTCATGATGTGGTCGCCCAAACATTGGTAGGCATCAATGTGCATCTGGCGGCCTTGGCCAGCGGAGCTAATGCAAACCCACAGAGCCTCCAGAAAAGGATCGCCAGCACTCAAGAGTTAATCGAAAAATCAGTGGACGTCGTCCACCGCTTCACCAGGGAATTGCGCCCGACCATGCTGGACGATCTGGGATTGATTCCCACGCTCCAGACGTTTTTAAAACGATTCATGGAGACCACCGGCGTTCGTGTCGGGCTCAAGGTGTTTGCAGGCATCGAGCAATCGACGGATGCCGTGCGCACGACCTTATTCCGCATCGTGCAGGAAGCGCTCAACAATGTGGCCAGCCATGCGAAGGCCAGCCAGGTGGAAGTGAGCATCCTGCTCCTTGACGGCGTGATCTGCATGGAAATCAAGGACGACGGGCAGGGCTTTGACAACTCCTGCACCTCATCCGGCAACAAAAAGAACCGCCTCGGTCTGCTCGGCATGAGAGAGCGCGTCGAGATGGTCGGCGGCATGTTCCGGGTGGAATCCGCTCCCGGCCAAGCCACCACCGTCCGTGTCGATCTGCCTAACGAAACTGGCGAAAAAAAGATATCACGGACGAAAAGCTAGTATCTGTTCAAATCAACATCACGAATATCGTATTCGTCCATTTGCCTCCGGCCATCTCTACTTCGGCATTCGGGTTAAGTTCATTTCATACACATTTTCTTTGCGTTCCCTGCGTTCTTTCGCGCCTAGTCATTTTCCTTTCGAAGCTCATTTCTTCAGCTCAAATCCCCGCGCTGCTGGCTTATCGGCCGAGGGAAAATCCGCCGGAATTTTCTGCGTCACTTTTCCAGTAGCCGCCCATTCGGCACCACGCAGGAAGGTGACGATGAAACCAACCCCTTCGAATGCTTCCGTGTCGTGGCCCAGGGTGGTGTGGAACACCCTGCCTTTGCCATAATCGATGACCATCAGCATCGGCTCGTTGCGACCCGCTTTCTTGAGCTCCGGGCTGTCTGCGGCGGTGGCGAGGATCGTCATATTCTCAGCAGGACCACGCAGGGTGCTGTAACACTCGTCCTTGCTGTGCATCCAAAAATTGGGCAGATCCTTGGTGATCGGGTGGGTTTGATCACGCATGGTGATCAAAAACTCGTTCTGCGGCCCATGCCCGCCGCAACCACCGGGGGTCTTGTCATCGCGGACGATTTTTCCATCCGCGCCGTAATACACGTATGGGCCGGACTTCTCGGTCCGCCCACCCCATCCGCCGAGTCCGATCATTTTATTGAACTCCGACCAGTTGCCCCAACTGTTATCGGCGGCATGCACGACGGCGAGTCCGCCGCCATCCTTCATGTATTTCTCAAGATTTTTCCTGGTTTGCTCGGGCCAATCCGCCGCTCCGAAACCAAAGTTGCTGACCACGAGCCGGTATTTCGAAAAATCGGGCGAGAAATTCGGATCCGGCATCGGCTTGTCGGTTCCCTCCGATTCCGGGACTCCCGCAAGTGGCAACCAAGTCTGCTCGCGCTTGTAATTGGAAATGAATCGGGTGCGGGCAACCTCAACCTCGAACAGGCCGGTGCCTTCGAGATATTGTTTCATCATCACCGTGGATTTCGGCCAAACGGCGTGATTGTTCTGCCCATCAACGATGAGCACCTTGAGTTTTTCCGCAGCGGCGGCAGGATGGAAAAGGACCAAAGAGGCGGCGAGTAGGGGTAAAAACAGTTTCATGATCAGTTCATACGATCCGCAAACCGGAAATTAATCATGAACTTGTAACAAAAAATCGCCCACCTCATCGGCATCCACATACGGTAGCGTCGGTCTTTGACCGTCGCCCACTCAAACTTATCCAAATAAGGGAAAGGATACTTTGAAAATATAATTTGCGAATCATCCGACTGCGATTCAATATACATTGTAATTCCTCACGCCTTCTTTCAGACATGAAATCACCAAAGAATTCAGTGCCAGATGATAGTTCCTCCTTCAAATCGGGAAAACGGGGCTTCACCTTGGTCATCACCCTAGCGCTCATGGTCCTCCTGACCATCCTCGCGGTAGGTTTGCTGAGTCTTTCATCGGTGTCTTTACGCAGTTCTTCCCAAGCTGCGGCCATGGCCCAGGCCCAGACAAACGCCCGCATGGCGCTGATGATCGCCATCGGCGAACTCCAAAAACAAATGGGACCGGACCAACGGGTGTCGGCTTCCGGCGCAATTATCGATCCTGACTCAACCAAAGTCGTCAACCCGCATTGGACTGGGGTCTGGGATTCGTGGCAGGCCGGGCCGAATACCTCCGGTGCCGATCAGAAAAGCGATCACAGCACCATCGAAGACAATCTCCCCACCAGCCCCGGGATGGCTCCTACTTACCAGACTAACCGAAAAGACCACTTCCGCTCATGGTTACTTTCCCTCAATCCGGAGGATCTTATCGTAGGGAACCCGGTCCTCACCGCCCGCGATCTGAGTCTCACGGGCGAGTTGATGCCAAGCAAAACCGCCACGGCGGTGCAACTCGTCAGCAAAGGCTCGCTCGGCACCACTGCATCCACAACTGACTACGTCAATGCGCGCTTGATGAAGGTCCAAGACCCAAGCACCGGAAATACCTCCGGCCGATACGGTTGGTGGGTCGGCGACGAGAGCCAGAAGGCCCGCATCATGGACGATTCCTACAACACCAGCCCCGCGACCAGCAACGCAGACAAAATCGCCCGCTCTCAAGCCCCGGGCTCCACCGGCACCAAACGCGTGGTCGGACTGGAAAGCATGACGGACGACAAAGAACTCTCCAAGCTGCCTTCTCTTGCTTCCCTCCATCTTGTCTCTGGGGCCACCAACCAACCGGAACAACAAAACTTCCACAGCGTCACCCCGTTTTCCAACGGAGTTCTCGCTGACGTGCGCGAAGGCGGCCTCAAGCGCGATCTCTCCACCTTGTTAGAACAGAAAATCGTCCCCATCAAGCTGACGACTGAGAAGCCGAAACTTGACTTACACAGCCTCTACCGTTTCAATACTAAGGACGCATGGGCCCAAAGCGTCTCTGGCGGCGGCACAACCGTGCCCCAGGAATGCGTGCCCATCGAGGACCTGGCCGCCTTCTATCAGCTCTACGATGCCGTCTCACCCCAAGCCACTGCTGTGGATTCAGACCGAACCGGCAACAAACGCGGCGTGCAATACTCGCCTTCCGCGCAAGGCGGCATCAATGGCATGCATTTGCTGTCCACGAACTACGGAACGATCGGGGACGACCCAATTTATCGGCGTGAATACACGGCTATCTACCGTCAGCCGAAGATCATCAAAATGCAGTTTCTATTGAGCCTGTTCTCAAAAAAAATCGTTCCTGAGATTCCTGCGGACCGGACCAATCCCACCCCCAACACGTATGAGCTTTTGATTGGTATCACCCCCTCGATCACATTTTGGAATCCGACCAACCTCCCGATCATGTTTCAAATGAACAAGATCCCGAATATCGGAGCTCAAATGCTGTCGTTCAATGACAGCCCAATTCAAATTAAGTTCCATAAAACCAGCGGCGACAACATCACGGACTACACCAGCATTGGACAGATGACTGGAGGCAACCCATGTATCAGCCTCTACTGGGCAGGCGTCCAGCCGATCAACCTGGAGCCGGGAGAAGTCAAAACCTGCTCACTCCCCTTCAGCGGCGATCTGTCGGCCCTCAAATCGAAGTATGGTTACAACGGTCATTGGACTGCTTGGAATAACAACTACTTCTTTAAAACCGACACATGGTTTGTCGGTTTTGAGGTGAAACCCGGCTGGGAGCCCGAATCCTTCATTCAGACGAACATTTCCACGACGGCCAACGCGAACAATGGCCCTAATCCAATTGGATCCGGCTCGACCGACGTAAGGCACGTCGTGAATGGCCGCCTGCGCTTCAAAAACACGGACAAGCTCCAGATCGATGTCGGCTCCGGCAACGGAAGCGGAATTGGTTGGAATAACAATTCATCTTTCTATCAGAGCTACGATGATCCGGGCCAATACAGTCCTTATCAAGGCGACTGGGACCGCTACAGCACTGTTGTCAATATGCGTGGAGGGGCCGGCACCGCCTTCTATCAGCCGCTTTTCATTAAAGGCATGACCAACGGAGCGACCAGTTTGCTCTCCGCATGGCGCAGCGGTTCCTCCATCATTGCCCGCTCCTCCACGCAAGCAGGATGGCCCTTCATGCACTTCGGCGTCATGGCGGGAACGGAAACCAGCGAAGTTTCCAACGCGGGTTTTGCCGGCGGCCGCAAATTTGCCAGCCGTCCCTTCCTCCATTCCAGCACCATGAGCTCATCACCCATCTTGGATAACAACACCGGAAATGACCTCTACAACTTCGGATGGAACTGGTCCGTGGACTTGCTCAATGACGTGTATGAGGCTCCTATTCAAGTGACACCCACAGGCTCAAGCTACTGGGGTGGTGGTTACACTCCGGAATCCGGAACTACCCACATCATCCAGCAGGAAATCCCCGTCATCCCGACCATCTCGATCGCCGCTCTCAGCCATGCCCGTCTCGGGGGCTGGAGCATCAGCGACCAACAGTCAATGCCTTACTCGCTAATGAGCGCGACAGACGCGCCCCGAAAAAGGACCATGAACCGCGCGATCGGCTATGGCGGACTCCGCCCCTACACCTTGCAGGCGATCGGCAATTCCTACGCCCATCCCCAGATTCCGGCTGACAAAACATACACCACCTTGAGCCGCACATTCAACCTACCGGATGGCGCCTTCAAGGAGACCTTCGCAGACCATTCCTACCTCGCGAACAAAGCGATTTGGGATGATTTTTTCTTCTCCTCCATCACCCCGCAACGGGGTCCTGTGAAAGTATTCAACTCCACCGGCCGGGAAGCGCTGGATGTCGCAAACGAGTTCTTCTTCCCCGCGGCCGGAGTCGCATCCAAGCCCCTTCCCAACCGCCGCATCAAACCCTACACGGCAAACCTCGATAATTCCAAATTGACCGCTTTGTTCGCTCTAAAGGATATATTCACCGATGGTCTTGCCGATAAAATCGCCGCCAACCTGATGGTCCAAGGCGCATTCAACATCAACTCCACTTCGGTGGATGCCTGGAGAATCTTTTTCTCCAGCCTCAAGGGCAAACCCGTTGCCTATCTGAGCAGCGCTGCCGCAATGGCTGGCAACGATCCCTCACTTGCCACCACTTCCGGCACTCCCGTGGGACAAATGGGACTGACTGGCGGCACACCGTATTCCGGCAGTCCCACGAGCCCGCGTGACGCCAACCAATGGACCAGTTGGCGCGAACTCACCGACACTGAAATCGATGAACTCGCCGTCGCCATGGTCAAACAGGTCAAACTGCGCGGCCCCTTCCTCTCACTCTCGGAATTCGTGAACCGCCGGCTCGATCCCGACAATCTCACGCTTGCCGTGAAGGGAGCCCTGCAATCCGCCTTGGATGATTATCCTGCGGTGTCCATCAACAAACCCTTCTGGGAAGTTGGCAGTAAGCGCAAGTTCTCGGCTGCCGAACTCGCCTCCATGATTCCAGCCTTCCCGCTGGCCGCCCAAGGCCCCATCGCTTACGGTAGCGCGGCCTACATCGATCAAGCCGATATCCTCCGTGGCCTGGCCGAGCAACTCACTCCACGTGGTGACACTTTTGTCATTCGCTCCTATGGGGATTCGCTCGACGCCAATGGCAAGGTGCAGGCCCGCGCTTGGTGCGAAGCGGTCGTCCAACGAACCCCGGAATACGTCGATACGACGGATGAACCGCAGGTGAAACAAGCGGTCCTCACGTCCCAATCCAACAAAATCTTCGGACGCAAACTGCAACTCATCAGTTTTCGCTGGCTCAATTCAAAGGAAGTGTGACGGGGTGTGACAATCAATCCGGTTCAGCCTTATTTTTAACATCATGATCGCTCCGCATTCCATCATTCGTGTGGCTCTCGCCACCATCCTCGGTTTTTCCATCCTCCCTTGCTCCGCGCAGGAACAAGAGACCATGCGCTTGCAGTTCATCACTTTTCCGATGGTGATCGAGCCGCTTGAGGTCGAGTTACTGATTGGAGAGGGCAAGACCGTGACACTCAATGTACCTTCTAACGAATTTTCCGAAACCCTCCGCGTTCCCCCCATGGCGTCGCTGGTCTTCGGTAAAACGGTCATGGATGAGGTGCAGAAAAAACCAATCTTCAAAATCTACGGACAAGGAAAACCGGTTGCAGTGCCCAAGCAACTCGTCCTTCTTCTTCGCAAGGGTGCGGCCATGTCCGATGGATTCGAGGTTCGCTCCATTTCCAGTGACATGAAGGACTTTGGTGGCGGCAAACTCCTGTTTGTGAACGCCGCAAAGGTGAGCGTTGGCGGCAAGATCGGACACCAACCCTTCGCTCTCAAACCCGGTGCCCACACCATCATCAAACCCAAACTCGAAGAAAACGGTCGCCTCACCTACGTCGAGTTGTTTTACGCTCTCGATGGCAAGGCCGTCCCCTTCTTCAGCACCTTGTGGCCCGTGGCGGATCAATACCGCGGGCTTGTGTTCTTCTACCACGATCCCAACAACGAAAATCAAATCCGAATCCACTCTTTCCGCGATTTCCTGGGCACTGGCGGCTGAAGGCATTTCGTCGTCACCGACCGACAGGGCCTGAGCAAAAACGAACCATCCCCAGTCCCCCCCCCCCCCATCCTTTCCTTGCTTTCGAAGGCTTTTAGATATAACCTACATTATTCTTTAATTAGTCCTATGCGCCTCTTTCCCCATCCCATGCTATGATCATGAGTTTCTCACTCAAAAACCTCCTTTTCGGCGCGGTCGCTCCGGGGCACTCTTCACGCCCCAGGACCGGATTCCTACGAAGCCATGCCCTGCTGTTCTTTGCCGCCACACTGGTGCTGTTCACAGGGGCGGCGCAAGCGCAGTGGCTTACGGGGTATCAGTATCGGAAGTCGCTGCCAATCAACGCGGGCGTCAGTGCCGGAACCGACTACCAGATCCAGGTGCGGGTGGGGGAATCCAGTGGCGCTACCGGCTACGACCTGCACGTGGAAGGCCACGCCCTGAACTTCCCGAACGATGTGCGTTTCACCGACAGCGACGGCACCACGAACCTCGGCCACTGGCTCGAATCGATCACGGGCACCACGCCTAACCGGACCGCAACTTACTGGGTCAAGGTCAATGCCAACCTGAACAGCACTCAATCCATTTTGGCATATTACAGCAAGAGCGCGGATACCTCTGCCAGCAACGGAGATAACACATTCAGCTTCTTTGACGACTTCCCCGGGGCAGCCATCGACACCAGCAAATGGATCATCGACAACGCCTCGGGTTGGTCGGTCACCGGCGGCGAACTTCGCGGACAGAACAACAACGGTCGCATCAGAAGCGTGGCTCCTTTTAGCAGCGGCGTCATCCTCGAAACCAAATACCGCTCCGTCACCCAGGCTGCCGGCGGAAACATGGCGTTGGGGTTCTACACCAGTGCCAGCACCAACTTCGGCTGGTTGAACCAGGCCGGTGCCGACTATTACCGATCTAACAGCAGTTGGGTGAACATCGGCAATGTGTGCAATCTGCCGGTGATCGCGCGCATCACCGCGAAAAGCACGACGGTGGACTTCTACGTGTACCGGCAGGACACCGGAGCGGTCTGGCAAAATAAGCCCAATATCACCAACACGGTGTCCAATGAGCAAATCGCGCTGGGGACACGATACGACAATGGTTGGACCGGCTATACCTATGATGCCTACTGGGACTGGGTTCGAGTGCGCAAATACGCCACCACCACCCCGACGCTGGCAGCAGCCGGGACGGAGCAAATTGCAGCTCCCATCGTGACGATCACCGCACCGGTAAACGGTTCACAAGTCGTGTCGGGGACTTCGCCCTCCGCCACGGCTACGGTCTCCGCCGGCGTGCCGCCCTATACGGTCAAATTCTATACCACCTATAACAGCGGTGGTGCCGTATTGGCCGGGACGGTGAGTGCATCGCCCTACACAATCAATCTGGGCCCTCTGGTGGACGGCAACTACACGATCTATGCGCAAGTGACCGATAGCTTGCTTGTCACCACCACCTCCGCGACCAACACCTTCACGGTTGCGCCGGATAATACCCCGCCATCACCAAACTCGATGACCTTTGCCGTCAATCCTGTGTCGATCAGCGAAAACTCGATCCGCATGACGGCCACAACCGCTACGGACTTCGCCAGCTCCCCAGTGCAGTATTATTTTGAAAACATCACGAACAACGCCCACGATTCGGGCTGGATATCCACCCCAACATGGACCGACAGCGACCTGATATTGGGCACATCCTACAGCTACCGAGTCAAGGCACGCGACTCGGCCACACCGCCGAACGTGACCGGCTTCTCGGCCGTTTCGTCCGCGACCCCTGCGGCCCTGACGGGACGTTCCGTCACGCTCGTCAACCCAGGCTTTGAAAATCCAATTCTTAATGATGGAGGTGTATCGGGTGCATATATAATGGGTTGGTCAGCCACTCGTAGCATGATTGTCTTTGACATATTTAACCCCTCAACGGCTTTCTATACGTCTGGTGTGCCAGAAGGTCAAAATGTAGGAGAGCTCTTCCATGTACCGGCCTATTCTGGATGCTCGCAAATTCTTCAAGGCGCGGAAGGACAGTTTCAGGCGGACACCACTTATGATCTCAAGGTCAAAGTAGGTAGGAACCTATTGGAATCCTACGACGGATACATCATTCAAATGGTTGTCAATGGCATCGTCATTACCCAAGATGACAATTCTCGCACGCCTACGGCGGGATCCTTCGTCACCGCGTCCCTAAAATACCTCTATAATGCCACACTTCATGCCAACTTAGTAGGCTTTCCAATTGAAATCCGCCTCCTCTCCAAGGGCCTTGCGGGAGGCTTGGGAGTTGTCCATTTCGATGACGTGCAGTTTACCTACACAACGTCCAATCCGGTGGCAAATCATGGCGGTCCCTATCGCTTAAGCCAAGGGGTTCCGCTATCCCTCAATGGCAGCGCCTCCCTTCCCTCGCCCGGGGCAAACATCACCACATACGAATGGGATCTGGACAGTCGCAACGACAACTTAGGATTCATTGCCAATCTAACGGGTCCAACTCATTCCAGCATCCCCTACGCCACGCTCACCAGCACCTATGGCATGGTATTGGGAGCCAACACGATTCGCCTGCGCGTCACCGATAATACCGGACAATCCACCATTGCCACCACCACGGTAACCCTCTGCCCACTCTATACTTTCATTGGACCCGCCCCAGCTAGGTACAACACCGAAACCTGGAGCTTGACCACCAGTTGGAACAGCGCGATCATACCATCTGGCCCTGTCGATGTCCTGATTCCGGCATCAAATGCCGTGCAGTGCACCACTGCCACCACCCCGATCTTCACCGGCAACCTGACCATCGGCTCCAACTCGTCGCTCTCGCTCGGAGCGGGCGCTGGCCCCCTCCAAGTTTATAACGCCATGGGCACGCCAGGCCAGACTGTCATTACGATGAACTCGGGCTCGTCAATGGGCTTCGGCAACAGCAACACACCCTTGGTCCCAGGCATTAAGCTGAATGGCAACGCTTCGATCACCTTGGGAGCCTCGACCGGCACGGGAGCACAAGCCAGTTTCAACTATCCCATCACAGGATCTTACCGCATGACCTTCTATGGAAACGGTCAAGTAAACTGCGTCGCCAACTTGAATGCACCCAACACTTTCAATGAAATCTACTCGGTCGGAGCTCCATATGTCGATTTCGGTGTGACGATTGCAGGCAACGCACCCGGCTCACTCGGCACCGGCAACCTCACCTTCGACGCCCTTAGCGGCGGTGGTAATTCCGCATTGCTCGTCATCAACGCGGAGAACTCGATGGCTGACAACGCCACTCTGAGCATGAATGGCAACAACGCGATAAAAATCACAATGAACGCCAATGACACGATCGCCAGACTCGTGATCAATAGTGCGCAATTGCCGGCCGGCACCTACGGCAGTTCCACCAGTTCAGCTACCTTTAAACAGACTTGGATTACAGGAAATGCCGTTCTAACGGTCACTGACGGACAGGCAAATTACTGGGATATCAATGGTGCCACCGCAGGGGCCGGAGGGGCCAGCCCCACAGGCAACTGGGACTCTACCTCTACATCCGCCGTCTGGAACAGTTCTCCCGCAGGCACCGCTGCCACCGCCTCTTGGGTTTCCGGTGGGATTGCCAATTTCGCAGCTGGATCTGACGCCACAGGACCCTACACGGTCACCGTTGGGGGGTCCAACGCCATCACTACCACCAATTCATTCACCGCTTCGAGCAACACCAAAGCATCAAGTTTCAACGTCACCAAAACAGGCTGGACCCTCAACGGCGGCAACTGCGTGGCGGTCTTGGTCTCGGCAATCAACGCGACGGGCTTCACTGCCACATATGCCGGACAGTCCATGACCGTCTGTGGGGCTTACGCGTCCGGCAATTCCTACACAGGCATCGCCTACATCATCAGCGACTCCCTGCCTGCCACGGGCGATGTCATCATCAACGTGCCCCGCGTCTATGTATCTGGCGACATGGGCACCGTTTATTCTATCTTGTCGCTTTCCAACGTCGCATCGGTCGGCACTCCCGTCAGCAAGGTTCCAAGTCCCGTCACCTCAACCACAAGCCTAACCTACAGCACCAGCACCAATAACAGTCTTGTCCTCGGTGTAGCCAGCGATAGCGATTGGCATATCGTTCTAAAGTCAGTGACCGGCATCTGCAGTCAAGTCATCACCACGGCAAAACCGGCCTACTTCAACACCATACACTGCTACGGGACGGTCAATGCCGCCGGCAACTGGACCGACGTCTACAACGCCTCCCCCACCGTCTTGATCACCCTGCCCTTCAATGCGAAGTCAGCTATCAACCCCTTGCTAACAAACGCGGGGCAAAAGATCAGTGGCATGGAATTCGAGGAGGGCTCCGTGACAATCTCCGGCGGCAAACTCGAACTGCAGACCAACAGTTTTATCACCAGCGCCTCTGGCACCGCCGGAACCATCGCAAGCCAAATCACCGGATTATCCACCTCGGGAATAACCAAAAAAGGACTTGGCACGGTGGTTCTTTCCAACGCCACGAACAATTATACGGGCACCACGACTGTTCTGAATGGCATTCTGCGACTTGGTGCCACCAACGCGCTCCCGTCCACTGCGGTCACTCTCAGCGGCTACGCTCCAGGCATAACCGCCACTCTAGACCTCAATGGCTACAACAATACATTGCCTGCACTGAACTTCGGCGGGGCCTCCAGCACCAGCGGCTCTGCAATCACCACCGGAGCGGGCACCCTCACTTTGAGCGGCAACATTGATTTTACCAGTGATAACAATCCCCTCGGGGCCACCCTCAGCGGCAATCTTGCACTTGTTAGCACCAACCATACTTTCAATATCGACGACAGCTCGTCAGCAGCCAATGATCTTACGGTTTCCGCTGCCGTCAGCGGCACTGGAGGTATCAGCAAGGTCGGTTTCGGCACACTTCTTCTCTCCGGTAGCAATGCCTACAAAGGGGCGACCACTGTGAGTAGTGGATTGCTTATATTGTCCGGGACGAATAACTACGCCGCAACAGGCGGCATCACTGTCAACAACAACGGGGCGATCCGCTTCGACTCGGCAAACTCTATCAATGGAACAGGCAAGAACGTAATGATCGAATCGGGAGGACTGGCCTACTTTGGTCCGTCATTCATTGATGATATCCAGACAGTGTTGAACACTCGCATCAACTCGGCCTCTACAGGTGTGGTTGCCGTGGATAATTTTAGTTCCGCCAACTTCAATTTCAGCGGCCTGGATGTCTATCTGGGCGCACTGAATGACGTTACCTACTCGGGCACATTGAGTCCGAAGACCGGAGAATATCGCATCGGTGGAGGTTCCGGCACCATCACTCTCTCCGGTTCCAATGCCTTGACTGGGTCTCGCAGCCTGCTGGTAGGTGGTAGTGTGGTAATCACCAACACGAACAATCTCAGCGGAGCCACTACCATTAGCCCCTCGGGTCGACTGCAAATCGGCACGGGAGGCACGCTTTCTTTGAGTGCCATCACGAACAACGGTAATTTAATATTCAACCATTCGAACACCATCACACAAGGTACAGATTTCCAATCTCCCATCAGCGGCATCGGCGTCGTCGAGCAATCGGGTTCAGGCACGCTGGTTCTCAACGCGGAAAACACCTACAGCGGCGGAACCAATCTTGTCGCTGGAACCTTGAAACTAGGCCATGCAAAAGCCATAGGCACCGGTCGTCTCACCATCTATTCTGGAACTCTTGATACGATCAGCGAATTAACACTCATCTCCAACAACGCCATCGCGCTGGGTGGTAACTTCAGCTTCGGCGGCACCGCAAATCTCAACATGGGCACGGGTAATGTCAGCACCTTTGGTAATCCCGTTATTACCCTCATCGGCAGCAACAAAGTCCTCACTTTCGGCGGTGTGACGACGAATATATCCGGCGGAGATCAAATCATCACCGTGAACGGCACGGGCAACACCCTCGTCCTCGGTGGGCTCAACTTCAGTAATGATACGTATTCCTCCCTCGTTGCTCTCACCATTGGCGGCACCGGCAATGTATCCATCACAGACACTTTGAATGATTGGTCATTTTTTGATGATATATACGATATCCGCCTTGGAACGCTCACCAAAACCGGCACCGGCACGCTTACGCTTTCCGGCAACAACAACTACACAGGCAATACCGTAGTCGCGGGTGGCGTGCTTCATCTCGCCAGCGGCACCCAGGCTTCCCCCATCTACGTGAACAGCGGAGGCACACTTGGCTTCACTCTGGGAACCACGTTCAACGAAAAGACCATCACGTCCACCGAGAAACTCACGCTCAATGACGGGCATAAGATCCGAATCGATGGAACTCCTCCCACTTTAAACTACTACACGCTGATGATAGCGGACTCCATCGTGGGTGGCGCACCCACACTCGAAACAGCCATTGATGGTTACTTTCTTGAAATCGCAGGCAACGAACTCAGACTCACCAAGTCCGATATCACACCTCCCATATTGCTCGACATCGTGAATGATAAAGGCGCAGGACCCATTGTTGGCCCCATCCTTCCAGGCACCCTTGTCACCTACACTCTAACTTTCAACGAAGACATCAATAACGAAACCGTGACCTCGGCGGATTTCGAAAACGCCGGCACATCCCCCATTACTATCGGCAACATCATGGAAATCTCTCCGGGCATTTTCACGGTGCAAGTCACACCTACTGCGGTAGACCCACCTGGGGCGAGAACTCTACAGCTCAGAATTTCGAGCACCGCCGACATTCGTGACACCGCCAACAACATGTTAGTAGCCCCGATTGCGGACGATACCATCATCGATGTAGCACCCCCTTCCACCAACTGGCTCGTGAGTTCGGATATCGTGGATGACAAGGCCGGCGCACCCGTCACTAAAGATACCCTCATCACCTACACCTTGTATTTCAGCCAAGACATCAATTCCACCACCGTGACCTCCGCGGATTTCGTAAACGCCGCCACCAACCCCTCGAACATCACCATCGGCACCATCACGGAAATCTCTCCGGGCGTCTTCACTGTGCAAGTTACACCAACCACGCTCGGTAATCTACAGTTGAGCATTCCGACCACCGCCGACATTCGCAACCCCGCCAACGCGATGTTGGACGTTGATCCAGCCATCGTGGACGACACCACTATTACCGTCGCCGATCCCTATAGCTTGTGGGCAGGCAGTGAGACCTTCGGCAGTGATGCTAACGGGGATGGCATCCCTAACGGTCTGGCTTGGTTGCTCGGTGCCACCGATGTAAATCAGGATGCGATGGCACTACTGCCCAAGTCCGAAGTCGTCTCCGGCGACCTCTATCTCTACTTTACCACTTTGAATACTACGGCGCGCGGCACCGCATCCATCAAGGTGCAATACAGCAAGGACCTGGGCATCCTTGATCTCTGGGCCAATCATCAAGCCGAAGTACCGGGCTCCGCAGGCATCAGCACCGACACCGACACCGGCATCAGGTTCGATATTCGGACCGCTAGTGGCAATCTCATCGACGTGGAGGCCCGCATTCCGGCCAGCGCTGCGGCTACCGGCAAGAAACTCTTCTCGCGTGTCAAAGGTGTGAGTCCGCTGCCATAAGCAGACAATCGAAAGTTTCAGTCGTCTAATTGGGGCCAATTCCAGCTTGGCAGGGTGTGAATTCCCCCTCACACTCGCGTCATGCAAACCGCATCATTCCTCAAAGACCTTTTCGACCTCTCTGGAAAAACCGCCGTGGTGATCGGTGGCACCGGTGAACTCTGTGGCACCATGGCCGTGGGCCTGGCACGCGCCGGCGCCGAAGTCGTCCTTGGCGGGCGTATCCCGGAGAAAGCCGAAAAACGTCTCGCCGAAATCCATTCCTACGGTGGCAAAGGCTATTTCGTCCCGGTCGATGTCACGTCACGCGATTCCCTGGAAGGCCTGCTCGAAACCGTGCTCGATCGCTCGGGTCAGGTGGACATCCTGATCAATGGAGCGGGCACCAATTCCCCCACCCCGTTTCTCAACATTCCGGAGGAAGAATACCAGCGCATCATCGATACCAATCTCTCCGCAGTCTTCCGTGCCTGCCAGGTGTTCGGCCAATATTTCCTCGAAGAATCGCGCGCCGCATCGATCATCAATCTGGGCTCGATCTCCGGCCTCAACCCGCTCTCCCGGGTATTCACCTACTCGCTCTCGAAAGCTGCGGTGCACAACCTGACGCGCAACCTCGCCCGCGAATGGGCGGACAAGGACATCCGCGTCAACACCCTGGTCCCCGGATTCTTCCCCGCCGAGCAAAACCGCAAGGTGCTCGACGAATCCCGCGTGCTCGACATCCTCCGCCAAACCCCGGCCTCACGCTTCGGCAACTCCGATGAACTCATCGGCGCCACCCTGCTGCTAGCCTCCAGCAAGGCCGGCTCCTTTATCACAGGCATCGAAATGATCGTCGATGGCGGATTCCACGCGATGACTATCTGAGGCGGGCATTCACGAAACAGGAATGATCTCGATGGCTTTGGTGCCACCCTCCACCGCATCCGCGGGTATGCGTGTGTCGAATGTGGCAAAACACGCCCCGTTGGCAGCAGCCACCGCCAGCAAATAGAGGTCGGAAACTCTAGATGGAGTGAGCGCGGTCGGCTGCAAAAGGATGTGGTCATCAAGCAGAGATATATCCTGTGCGCAGATTTCGGCCTCCACAATTCGAATGAGTTCCCGCAAAGCGTCTCTTACCCGCGCACTTGTCCCGAGACAATTCGGGTATTTTGGTTGGCTGGCCACCCGGATCGCGCCATTTATCACGTGGGAACAGGTCAACATCCTTAATGGGGAGCGTTTCTCATACCACCGGTGAGCGGCTTCATGATGAATATGCATCGGATCCAGCAAGGCCAACAGTGCATTCACATCCAGCAGAAATCTATTCATGAAATCTCCTCCAATAGTTCCTTCACCACCTCAGGCGTAACCGCACGCGCGCGATTGGAAACCGGAAACAACGGGATTCCATTTCGTACCGACGGAGCTTGGGCTGCGGGGGTCACCGCACGCCGCAAAAGATCGGAAATCACCATTCCAAGTGGCTTCCGCTCCTGCGCAGCCAGCAATTTGGCGCTTTCAAGTACATCATCGTCCAAATTAAGAGTTGTTCTCACGGCCGAAACATCACGCATCACGCATCACGCGTCAAGTTGGTTTTTGAAGTGACGGAGCGCCTCCTCTTCCAAATCAAAAATCGCCCATCAATCGCCCATCAATACATCCCTCTTCCCTGCTGACCGCTGACCGCTGACCATTGACCCATCGCGCCTCAAAGCTTGAAGAACTGTTCCCACTCCTTGCGGGGTGGGGTTCCGTTCAGCATCTCGTTGGCGAGCTTGTGGTTGGTGATCTGCCGGGTGGCGGGATCGAAGGCGAGCTTGGCGTTCACGTGCTGGGCGATGACGCCGAGAGCCATGGTCTGGCAAAGCGGGCCGGCCACAGCGAATGACGAGCGACAGGTTTCCTTGCCTTGGCAGGCGAGCAGGAAATTCTTGAAGTGATTGGACGGGCTCTTCGGCACCTCGGGCAGCTTGGATTTCATGTCTTTGCCCTTTTCACCGATGATTTCAAGCGTGCTGCCATGTGAGCCTCCCTTGAAAATGAGGTCCTTGGAATAGATGATCTTTCCGGGCGGGCGCACCTTGGTATCGATCGAACCCGTCGAGGGCGGCGGGATGTTAGGATCGACCACCGATCCGCCCATATCCACGGGCAGCGGCGGCAGGTTTTTCGTGCCATCATACCAACTCAGTTCCAAGGCAGGCATGTCGCCGCGTTTCGGGAAACGGAAGGCAAGCGTGGTGGCTTGCGGGAAAATAAACGAGCTGTGGCCCTCCAACAGAACAGGGTCCACTTCGGTGGGTAAACCGAGGTTGAGAAATTGGTGGGCGGTGTCGAAGATATGCGCACCCCAGTCGCCGAGCGCGCCGTTGCCGAAGTCGAACCAGGACCGCCAATCGCCATTGATATATCCCTTGTTGTATTCGTGAAATTTCGCGGCACCCAGCCATGTGTCCCAATCGAGGCTACCGGGAACGTCCTGTTTGGGCAGGTAATCGGCAACCTTCATGCCGTGCCAGCGGCGCTTGGAATTCATGAAAGCAGTGATCTTGGTGACATCCTTGATGATCCCCTTTTCCACCCAGGTTTTGAACTGGAAGTAGTTCGCCTCCGAGTGCCCCTGGTTGCCCATCTGTGCGGCCACCTTGTACTTTTTCTCGGCGTCCATCATCAATTGGATCTCGCGGAAACTCTGACCCATCGGCTTTTCTGAATAGACATGTTTGCCAAGTGACATGGCGAGCATGGCAATCGGAAAATGCGCGAAGTCCGGCGTGCCAGCGGTGACGGCTTCGATGTCCTTGCCCATCTTATCGAACATCTTGCGGAAGTCCTGGAAACGCGGAACATCGGGAAACATCTTGAGAATGTCCTGCGTGTGGGGTGCACCCATATCGGTGTCGCAGAGGGCGACGATTTCAGCAAGGCCGGTGTCATAGAGGTCCTTGATGATTTGTGCGCCACGGTTGCCGATGCCGCAGCAGGCGAGCTTCACCTTGTCACCTGAGGCAGGCTTGGCGGCACGGAGCAGGCGCGGGCTGAGGGCGGTGGCCGTGCCAGCCGTCAAAAGACTGCGAACAAACGTGCGGCGCGGTATGGCGGATTGGATCGGGCGGATCTCGTGATTGGCATTCATGGGGATTTTAGTGTGGAATCTGGTGGGTCTGTTCCCGATTACGGGCATCAACGGGTGATCATACGCACCAGAGCCAAGCCGTCTATCTGGAAATCGCGGTAATTTCCGGATTCTTCCGTGTGCAGCGAAAAGGTAGCGCGGCCTCGACGCAGGCCGAAGGACAAGGTAGCGCGGTCTCGATGAGACCGCATGTCAATGAATCGCGAATGCATCGCCCAAGTCAGGTCATCCCGGCCATCCTTGGTCATGCGGCTTTCTCCATCCTTTCTCATACCGCCTCATCGAGGCGGCGCTACCTTGCCGCCACACGCATCCTCGTCCCTTCGGAGCACGTCGCCCCGCCATACGGGACTCCTGTCCAAAACAGCTACAAGCCTTCGACGTAGCGTACCACCTGAGGAGCCTCCTCTTCAAAAAACCTTGTCAAATCAAGACCTTCACGCATCCTACCAACATGAGCCCTTCTGGAAATCACATCCGGCGGCACCATGAAAAATACTGTTAGAATAAGAAAGAACCTCCACCATCAAAAGAAAAACAAATGAAGAAATGGTCTCTCATCGTCGCGGGTCTTTATGGGCTGGTTTTTTTATTCTTGATCGGCCCATTGGCTTGGATTGCCTTTGTTCCCAAACATCCAGATCTTTCCGATTCAAATAAAGCACTTCTGTCGTGGCAGCTTTGGGCCATTGTTGCCGTGATGGTGGGCGCTCAATTTGCACTGCTTCGGATTCCTGTCCAAGTGGCCAACGGACGTCCGGTGGCTCAACGGTCCATCTGGGCGACCATCATTGCCGCAGCGTTTATGATGGGACTGCTGGTTCTTGGTGCCGCCGCATCCATTTATGAGTTTCTCACCAAGCTCGAAGGCGACAATGGATTATGGCTGGCAGTTGCGCTGGCTCTGGCGAGCTGGATATTCTGGGCCATTTATTTCCACCGTTCGACCAAGGACGACGCGGCGGAGAAAAAGATGACACGATTTCGACTTTACATGTGGTCAGTCCAACCATCAACGCATCGTCGGACAGAAATGAACTCATGATCGCGAAGATCGACAATCAACAGAATGACAACCATTGCAACATTCACAACGCCGGAGGATGCCCACCTTTTTCGGATGCGCCTCGGAGCGGAGGGAATAGAAGGGTTCCTGCTCGATGAATATTTCGTGCAGCTCTTCTGGTATTATAGCAACACCGTTGGTGGCGTTAGAGTTGGTGTCGATGACGCGGATGCGGAGTCCGCCATTGGCGTTTACAACACTTATATGACCGCATTGAGAGTCGGCCCGTATCCACTCAATCCTGTCCGCGCGTGGCCGGTCGTCGCCTTGATTTCCCTGCTTGTCGGGGCACCGTTCATCCTTTTCGGGAGGCTCCCCCGTCGGAGCGTTACTAAAATCAATTAGACTACCCGAAATTCTTCCGAATGATAAGTCGGAGTCTTTCGTCGTCGGAAACTCCACCTGATGATAGCTCCCATCGTCAGTAGAACAAAACCTCTATGAAATGCTCAAAATGCAGCCATGAAATGATCGATGGAAAAGCGTATATTGGAGGCGGGGCTTCCTCTTTCTTTCTTACAGGTGGCATATCATTTGCCAACCTGACCTTTAAGGCCGCCAAGTGGCGAGACCATGTTGTGCAGGAGACTTCAGATGTTTTGCCGGCACATTATTGCGATAGCTGCGGAGCAATCACCATCGAGACAACTAGAGCGGGGCTATCTACATTGGAGTAATAAGTAGGACACAAGTGGCTTTGGATCCGCGCTACTTGAGCCAATGCCGAGGAGGTCCTGCGGATATCCCGTGGAGCTTTGCCAGATCCCGATCAAAGGTAACCAAGGATCTTCCATCCTGAATGGAAGCCGCAGCCAGGTAACAATCCACGAAGTCCAGTTTGCCCGCGCCGAAAAGTTTGAGGGATTGAAGCATCCTATCCTGCTCGCCGGAATAGAATCCGGGACAGGAAATCAGATGAGAAAGCACCTCAGCTACCTTTGACCTGGGCTGATCATAAAACCCTGTCAAAACGAAAACCGCTTCAGCAAGCACCATGGGAAGCACTTCAAGCCGCAACTTGCCTGCTTCCGCGGCGAGGAAGAGATCGGCTACGTCCTTTGCTTGGGCTGCGGGTTCTCCGGTAATGAAGCGCAGCAGGATATTGGCATCCAGAAGCAACGATTTCACGGCAACACCTCCCGCGCCAACCGGGCATAACGTGATTTCGCACGCGCTTTTTCAAAGGGCACTCCGGTTTTACCAGAAGGTGGCTTGAGGGCACCGAAGACCGCCATGGCCCCTGGTTGCGGGCGGATGATTACCGAATCGCCCTGAATTTCATACAAAATCCGGTCGCCTGCCTTCAAATGCAAGGCACGTCGAATGAGGGCGGGCAGAGTGGTTTGACCCTTGCTGGTGATTGTGGATTGCGTCATGGCGATTCCTTATTCACAGATCATAGCCTTACTTTTACTGAATGCAAGGAGTTCCTGCAAACGCCTTCCATGCGGTCAGACATCGCAGAACGCTTGCGCCAAGGAGCGGCGATGCATGATCGCCGATGCCCATGAAAGGACAATGGCTAGCGGTTTCCTCACATTATTGACTTATCATGGTCATCGGTGGACACGTTCCGCCGCTCCTTGGGGTGAAGTCTCCGCAGAAAGTGCGATCAGATTTTCTCGACTTCCACTCGGATTTCCATCCGGCAGTGGCCGCTGCCGCAGTAACTGCCGATCACAGGGGCGACGTCGTCGTAGTCCCTGCCGACGGCGATTTTGACATAGCGATCATCGGCGAGATTGTTGTTAGTTGGATCGAAGCCGATCCACCCGGCGGTGGGCAGATAGACCTCGCACCATGCGTGAGACGCCTGTGCGCCGACCAATGAATCCTTGGGACCGTTGTAGAGGTATCCGGAAGCGTAGCGGGCGGGCAGGCCGAGCGCGCGGCACATGCCAAGCATCACATGGGTGAAGTCCTGGCACACGCCGCACCGGAGCGCGAAGGAATCTGCTAGATGCGCCTTCACGCCGGTGGAACCGGGTTCGTATCGGAACTCGCGGTGGATCCAGTCCATCAGTGCGTTCGCCTTGTCGAAAACCGCGGTCAAACCGTAGGTCACATCCACGGCTTGCCGCCAGACGTCCGGCAATTGGGTAACCCGGTTGCTTTCCTGGAGAAACGGCCATGTCCGGTCACGCACGGTGGGGTCCGAGGAGTCCTCTCCACCGGTCGCGGTGAGCGCGAACTCCGGGATCGCCAACGGAAGATTGTGAACACGGATACGGCTCTCGATTTCCAGTTTGACGTGGGGTTCCGGCAACTCGAAGTGGTGGTTGATGTTCTGAAACAGATCGTCGAAGCGCCGGAGGCGTGTGGCGGGAATCACACGAATCAAGGCCGAGAGGGTTTTCTGATAGGGAAACGTGCGAGGCTCCAGGCGCAGCGTGTTGATGCTCTGGGTGGCGGGTCCCCCGTAATAAAACGTGGTGCGGTGCATCACCGCGAGGCGGGTCCCGCCGGTAGTAGTCTCAGGTCCGGTGGATTGAGTCACTGTTGTTGCTGTTGTTGCATCTCCCATAACGCCAGCGCCGAGAGTGAGCGGAATTCCTCCGCAGGGCAAACCTGAACCTGTTCAGGCATCAGAACGTAACTCTGGAATATCGCCGCGCCGATCGCATTGAAGCGTTCCTGCAGGGCATCCAGATAATCGTGCAGGCCGGTGCGGAATGCGTCCTCGGACGAGCCGAAATTGAGGTCCGCGAGCAAACGACCGGTTTCACGTTCGGCATCGTTGCAGAACGTGCCCCGCGGGGTGCCTGAAATCCGGTGCAGCGCGTGATCCGCTTTTTCCATGCAAAACCGGACGGATCGGGGGAATTTTCCGGAAAATATCAGGAAATCGATGACACTGCGGGCATTGATTTTCCGTTCCACCGCGCGGAAGGCCCCCAAGGCACCGCAGGAGCGCAGAATGGCGGTCCAGTGGAGGATGCCCGGTGCTGCCACGACCGTGCCATCGCTGCCGTCAGGCAGGTAATTGGCGACATCGAGGAAGCGTGTGGTTTTATCCGCCCGTTCCAAATGGCGGCCGAGTTCCATGAAATCCCAGTCCTCGTCGCGCAAAGTGGTGGATGCGGCAATCCCGAGGAAGGTCACCGCGGAGCGCCGCACGTTCTCGTAGTAGCGCGGCGGATTCTCCGCAATCAGGTGCTCTGCCTCAGTCGATCGGGTGAATAGATAGAGGCCGTTGAGCTCCTCCCACAATTCATCGGACAACTGATCCCTAACAGTCCTGGCGTTTTCTCTCGCAAGGGCGATGCAGGAGGTGATGCTGTTGGGGTTGCGCTTATCGTCGGTTAGAAACCGGATCACCTCGGTGCTGCCGGCTTCGGCATAGAGGGTGGAGAAAAGATCCTCATCACCGGTGCTGAGAATGATCGGATGCCAGAAACCACGAAGACGTTCGCTATCGAGCCGCTCGGAATCCAGCAGCAACTGCTGATTCACATCGATCAGGCGTGCGAGATTGTCGGCCCGCTCCACATAGCGGACCATCCAGTATAAAGTATTAGCGACGCGGGAAAGCATGGTGGTTTATCATTGATGGAGCACCCAGGTATCCTTGCTTCCCCCACCCTGTGAGGAATTGACAATCAGCGAATCCTTGGTGAGCGCGACACGGGTCAAGCCGCCGGGAACGATTTTCACATCGTCGCCGTAAATGATATACGGCCTCAGGTCGATGTGACGGCCTTCCATCGATCCATCGCACCAGGTAGGCGCGCGCGACAGTGAGATCACTGGCTGGGCGATGTAGTTGCGGGGATCGGCGATGATCAACTCGCGGAATTTTTCGATCTGTTCCTTGGTTGCGGATGGCCCCATCAACATGCCGTATCCACCGGATTCATTGGCCGCCTTGACCACGAGTTCCGGCAGATGGCCGAGGATGAATTTGAGATCCTTCTCTTCCGAGGCCAGATAGGTCGGCACGTTCGGCAGGATCGGCTTCTGGCCAAGGTAATACTCGATCATCTTCGGCACGAAGTAATAGATCACCTTGTCATCGGCCACCCCAGTGCCGACCGCGTTGGCAAGCGCCACATTTCCTGAGCGGTAGGCATTCATCAGGCCGGGCACGCCGAGCACCGAATCCTTGCGGAAAACCACGGGGTCGATGAAGTCATCGTCAATACGCCGGTAGATCACATCCACGCGTTTGAGCCCGCGGGTGGTCCGCATGTAAACGAACTTGTCCACGACTGCGAGATCGCGGCCCTCGACGATATCGATGCCCATTTCACGGGCGAGGTAACAATGCTCGAAGTAGGCGCTGTTGTGGCATCCCGGGGTGAGCAGCACGCAGACCGGATCGCTCTCGCCGCGTGGCGAGATGTGTTGGAGCATGTTGAGCAGGTCCTGCGGATAGGAATCCACCGAACGCACGCCCATTTCATCAAAGATGCCGGGAAACGCGCGTTTCAGAGCGTTGCGGTTTTCCAGCAAATACGATGCACCGGACGGACAGCGGCCATTGTCCTCCAGCACGTAATATTCGCCGTCCGCGCCGCGGATCAAGTCGCTGCCGCAGATGTGGATGTAGATGTTGGCGGGCACATCCACTCCCCGGAATTCCGGCCGGTAATGTTTTGCCTGTTCGATATAAAATCGCGGGATGACCTCGTCCTTGAGTATCTGCTGGTCGTGGTAAATGTCATGGAGGAACAGGTTGAGCGCCACGATACGCTGGGTGAGCCCGGCTTCCAGATGTTCCCATTCAGCGGCAGGCATCACCCGCGGCACCGGATCAAACGGGAAAATCCGCTCGGTCCCGCGATTGTCATGATAGACGTTGAACGTGATCCCCTGCCGCAGGAAGTACAGTTCCGAACTCGCCTTTCGTGCGAGAAAATCCTGCTGATCCAGACGTGAGAATCGCCCATGCAGCGGGGCACAATGCGGCCTCACTCCTCCGTCGGGCAGATACATTTCGTCGTAAAAATTTCCGGGATCGTAGCCCTTGAACATTTGCATGGGTATTTCAATGACTCCCTTAGCAAACGGTGGGCCAACTCCGCAGAATTTTTGAAATCCGCTGAAAATCGTGGAATACATCGACTATTTCGAAAAGGCAGGGACCGAGCTCCGAGCGGTCCGGCGAAGGCTGGGCGTAAGCACCGAGAAATCAAAGAATTTCCTGTGATGCGGCGTGCGGCCAACCGGACCTTTCGGAGAAAGGTCCCTGCCCATATGACCGCAGCCACGAAAAATCACTCCATCACCTCGCGCACGGCGCCCTTGTCCGCCGAAGTGACGTGGGCTGCGTAGATTTTTAGAGCATTCGAGACCTTGCGGTCACGGACCGGCGGGCGATATGCGTCCTTGCCTTTTGCCTCCTCCTCGCGTGCACGGACGGCCAGTTCGTCATCGCTGACCAACAGGTGGATCGTGCGATCCGGGATTGCGATCTCGATGGTGTCGCCATCGCGAACAAGGGCAATAGCTCCCCCAGCCGCCGCCTCGGGCGAGACATGGCCGATTGATAGGCCTGAGGTGCCGCCGGAAAACCGTCCGTCGGTGATGAGGGCGCAGGATTTTCCGAGACCCATCGATTTCAGATAAGACGTCGGATAAAGCATTTCCTGCATTCCGGGGCCACCGCGCGGTCCTTCATAACGGATCACCACCACGTCGCCAGCCTGGATTTTCCCCTTGAGGATGGCCTCGCAGGTCGCGTCCTGCGATTCAAACACCCGCGCAGGGCCTTTGAAATGGAACGATGCCGGGTCCACACCCGCGGTTTTCACGATGCATCCGGAGGCAGCGATGTTGCCGGTAAGCACGGCCAAGCCACCATCGGGATAATAGGCGTGCGCCACGTCGCGGATACAACCGCCCTGCTTGTCGGTATCGAGCTCCTTGAAAGCAGCCGATTGCGAAGCGAAAACCAGGTTGCGACCGCCGCCGGGTGCACTCTGATAGATTTCCACGGCCTCACGGGTCGCGTCCGGGCCGGTGATATCGAAGCGCGCGATCGCCTCGGCCAACGTCATGCCATCGGCGCGTTTCACCGATCCGTCCACCAATCCGGCGGCTTCAAGTTCACCGAGAATGCGGAGGATTCCACCGGCGCGGTTGACGTCTTCGATGTGATAGTCCGAGCTGGGCGCGACCTTGCAAATACACGGCACGCGGCGCGAAATCGCATCGATATCCGCCATGCCGAAATCGACACCCGCTTCATGGGCGATGGCTAAAATATGCAGCACGGTATTGGTGGAACCACCCATCGCCACATCCAGCGCCATGGCATTCATGAATGCGGTGCGGCTGGCGATCGAACGCGGCAGCATCGAATCATCACCATCGCGGTAGTAGGCATAGGCCATGTCCACGATCCGACCCGCGGCTTGTTCGAAAAGTTTGCGGCGGCTCGCGTGAGTGGCAACGATCGTTCCGTTTCCTGGCAACGCAAGTCCGAGCGCTTCGTTCAGGCAGTTCATCGAGTTCGCCGTGAACATGCCCGAGCACGACCCGCAGGTCGGGCAGGCATTTTGCTCGACGCTTGCCAGCACGTCGTCCGGCACCGAGCTATCGCCGCCCATGACCATCGCGTCCACGAGGTCGTATTTCTTTTTTCCCACGACTCCGGCCTCCATCGGCCCACCGGAAACGAAAATCGCCGGGATATTGAGGCGCATGGCGGCCATCAACATGCCGGGCGTGATCTTGTCGCAATTGCTGATGCAGATCATGGCGTCCGCCTTGTGGGCGCTGACCATGTATTCCACGCTGTCGGCGATAACCTCGCGCGAGGGCAACGAATAAAGCATGCCATCGTGGCCCATGGCGATGCCGTCATCGATGGCGATGGTGTTGAACTCCGCGGCAAAGCACCCGCGCGCCTCGATCAGGCCTTTGACAAACTGGCCGACACCATGCAGGTGGACATGACCCGGCACAAACTGAGTGAACGAATTGACGACGGCGATGATCGGTTTACCGAATTGCTCTTCCTGCATTCCATTGGCGCGCCAGAGACTGCGCGCACCGGACATCAGGCGTCCCATGGTGGTCGTGTTGCTGCTTAATGATGGCATGGCGGTTTTCTAGGGCGATTCCCCCCGGATGGGAATTGAAAATTCCGTTTAAATGCCGGAGTTGAAGAATTCCGGCATGTCGGGTTGCCGGATGTTCGTTCCTGTTCTAGCATCGGCGCACGGCCCGTCAGCACGACCCCGGCTGCATGCCTGCGTGCATCCCGCTGTGCGATCGTGACGGACCGCCTGTGAGCATCATCCCATGAACGTTGAAATTCTCTCCCGCATCCAGTTCGCCTTCACGGTGTCTTTTCACTACCTTTATCCCCCGTTGAGCATCGGCCTTGGACTGGTGCTCGTGATGATGGAGGCAATGTGGCTGAAGACCCGCAATCCGCTCTATCACAACATGGCCCGTTACTGGACCAAGATGTTCGGCCTGATTTTCGGATTGGGCGTGGCCACCGGCATCGTGCTCGAATTCGAGTTTGGAACGAACTGGGCGACGTATTCCCGCTTCGTCGGCGACATCTTCGGCAGCGCACTCGCGGCGGAGGGGATTTTCGCGTTTTTCCTGGAATCCGGGTTTCTCGCCATCCTGCTATTCGGCTGGGACAAAGTGGGGCCGAAAATGCATTTCTTCGCCACCTGCATGGTCGCCCTCGGCGCGCATTTCAGCGCGGTGTGGATTATCGTGGCAAATTCCTGGCAGCAAACGCCGGCGGGATCCCATCTTGAAATCGCAGGCAAGGCCGTGCTCCCCGGACATGCTTTCGAGATCACCGATTACGGGCATGCCCGGATGGTCATCGACGATTTCTGGGGCGTCGTGTTCAACCCGTCGTCGATGGACCGGCTCTCACACACGTTGGTGGGCGCCTGGTTGTCCGGCGCGTTTCTGGTGCTGAGCGTAGCCGCTTTCTATCAACTCAAGCGGCGGCACACCCAGTTCGCCACAGCCTCACTCAAGTTCGGACTGGCGCTGGCGATTGGCGCTTCGTTGCTTTCGCTCGTCACCGGCCACAGTTCCGCTGGCGGAGTAGCGAAAAACCAACCGTCCAAACTGGCAGCGATGGAAGGACTTTGGGAATCCGGACCGCAGGCACCGCTCCATCCCTTCGGCTGGGTGGACACGGCGAACAAGCGCACGATCGGCCCGAAAATCCCAGCCGGTCTCAGCCTGTTGGTTGGCGGCACGGCGGATCATCCGGTCATCGGATTGAACGACATCCCGCCTGACTTGCGACCGCCGATACAGGCGACATTCCAATTTTTCCACATCATGGTGACCATGGGATTCACCATGATCGGCCTTTCATTGTTAGGCGGATTCCTGTGGTGCCGTGGCCAACTCACCGACACGAAAAATTTCATAACGCGATGGTTTCTACGTCTCGCCGTTCCTTCTGTGTTGCTGCCGCAGATCGCCAACCAGGTGGGCTGGTTCACTGCGGAAATGGGCCGCCAACCGTGGATCGTCTGGGGCTACCTGCGCACCAGCGATGGATTGTCCGCCGTCGTCAAGGCCAATCAGGTGCTCGCATCGCTGATCGGATTCGGCATGATCTATTTGTTATTGTTCATCCTGTTTCTCTTTCTTCTCAACCGCAAGATCCAACATGGCCCGGAACCTTTGGAGGAAAGCGAAAACCTTCCGGAAAGCTGGCTCAAATCGGCCCGTGCCTAACACTTAACAAATCATGGACTACAATCTTCTCTGGTTCGTGCTGGTGGGCATTCTGTTCGCCGGCTATGCGATGCTCGACGGTTTCGACCTCGGCGTGGGAGCCCTGATCCTGCGGGTCAAGGACGATCACGACCGCCGTATTCTCTACAACGCGATCGGCCCGGTATGGGACGGCAACGAGGTTTGGCTGGTGACGGGTGGCGGCGCGTTGTTCGCTGCGTTTCCTCCAGTGTATGCCACGGTTTTTTCCGGTTTTTATCTGGCGTTCATCCTGTTGCTCTTCGCGCTGATCTTCCGCGCGGTGGCCATCGAATTCCGAAGCAAGGAACCCTGGCTGTGGTGGCGGAGGTGGTGGGACCGTGGGTTTTTCGCAGGCAGCACCACGGCATCCATGCTCATCGGAGTGGCCATGGGCAACATCGTTTGGGGAGTCCCAATCGACGCCCGCGGGGAATTCGCAGGCACCTTCCTCGGACTGCTGCACCCCTACGCGCTGCTCATGGGTGTAACCACCGTGACGCTGTTCATGATGCACGGCGCGATCTATCTGCACATGAAAACCGAAGGCACCCTCCAAGCGATCGTCCGCGAATGGATCAATCCGCTGATCATCGCATTCATCGTCTGCTTCTCATTAACCACTCTGGCGACGCTGCTTTATGTCCCGCGCATGACCGCCATTCTCCGGGCCCAACCGGCCTTGTTCGGTGTGGTCGTGTTGCTGGTCCTGGCCGTCGCCAACCTGCCGCGGGAAATCCACCGCGGGCACGACGCAGGAGCCTTCCTGAGCTCCTGCGCCACGATGCTTTTGCTAATGGCATTGTTCGGGCTGGGAATGTTCCCGCACATGGTGTATTCCGTGCCCGACCCCGAGCATTCGCTCACCGCCTATAATGCGGCATCCACGGAAAAAACCCTGAAGATCATGACCATTGTCGCCGCCATCGGTGTCCCCATCGTGCTCACCTACACCGTCACCGTCTATTACATCTTCCGCGGCAAGGTTAAACTCGGCAAAGACAGCTATTAATTTCCAACCCAGACACCCCAATGACACGACAAGAAATCCTCGACCTCTATTTCGTCGAAACACGACACAAGCTGATCGAAATCGGTGCGTTTCTCGACCGGATCGCCCGCGCCGATGGTGAGGAAGATTTCCGCTTGAAAGCGTTTCATGCGGGCCTTGCGGAACTGGTCCGCGACGAACCCCACGCCGCAAAACGCGTGCTACTGGCATTCAGCGATCCCACACAAGAACCCATCCCCACAGCCACCACCCAAACCGCCTGCGGTGCCTGGCCGGGTGCTCTGTGATTCCTAATTTCAAATTTCCAA
Source organism: Akkermansiaceae bacterium (assembly GCA_903906515.1). GTDB lineage: Bacteria > Verrucomicrobiota > Verrucomicrobiia > Verrucomicrobiales > Akkermansiaceae > Luteolibacter. The sequence continues at coordinate 26,885 of CAIVKO010000189.1, read as the reverse complement.
TCTCCAATCTCCCTTCCCATGCGTTACATCGAACCTCATGCCCACATGGTCAGCCGCACCACCGACGATTACGTCAGCATGGTCGCCTCAGGCTGCGCCGCCGTCTGCGAACCCGCCTTCTGGGCTGGCTTTGACCGCAGTTCGGTCGATGGTTTTTACGACTATTTCCTCCAACTCACCGACTACGAACCAAAACGTGCCGCCAAATTCGGCTTGCCACATTTCTGCTGGCTCTGCATCAATCCGAAGGAATCGGAAGACATCGGATTGGCGAAGGAAGTGCTCTCGATCATCCCGGAATTCATCGACCGTCCAAACGTGCTTGGCATCGGCGAAATCGGCCTCAACAAGAACAGCCGCAACGAACTCGAAGTGCTTGAAATGCACATCGATCTGGCCGCCCGCCACGACCAACTCATTCTCGTTCACACCCCGCATTTGGAGGACAAACTCAAGGGCACCCGCCTGACCCTCGACGCGTTGAAAAACAACCCGGCCATCAAACCGGAACGCGTCATCATCGATCACGTCGAGGAACACACCGTGGAAATGGTGCTCGAAGCCGGATTCTGGGCGGGCATGACGCTTTATCCGGGATCGAAATGCTCGCCGAGCCGTGCCATCGACATCGTGGAAACCTACGGTGCCGAACGGCTATGGATGAACAGCGCCTGCGACTGGGGAGTCAGCATCCCGCTCTCGATCCCCTACACCGCCATGGAAATGCGCAAGCGCGCCCACAGCGCCGAGGCCGTGGATCGCCTGATCTATCAAAACCCACAGGCGTTTCTCCGTCAGAGCCCGAAGTTCACCGTCTGAGTGCTGTCTGAATATTCTGTAGGCAGAGACTCGACCTCCGGGCGGTCCGAGAGAATGAGGTATTAACGATCAGCCGCGTGTCGATTTTCAAGCATTTCCATGATCGCCGCGTTCTCCTTCATTCGCCGGACGCACGGAGGATCGGTCCCTGCCATTTTTAAGACTGTCCCTGAGTGCTTGCGTCTCGCAAATGCCAACCAGAATGGCAATGGGTTTTTAGCCGCAAAAGAACGGCATGAAACCTAGGCAGTCTCATACTTTTCCAAATCCGTATTTTTGCGTTCTTTTGTGTTCTTTTGCTGCAAATCAGCCTGGAATTCTGTAGAAATCACCCCCTCGTATTCTCCACGCTTGCCCGCACCGCCGGTTCGTGCTTGTCTCCGCGCCGATATGAAAATTCTCGTCGCCTATTCGGGAGGTCTCGATACCTCCGTCCTGCTCCTCTGGCTCAAGCAAAAATACAATGCCGAAATCATCGCCTACTGCGCAGATGTCGGCCAAGGTGACGAATTGGATGGCCTCGAAGCCAAGGCTCTCTCCACGGGTGCATCCAAGTGTTTCATTGGTGACCTCAAGGAAGATTTCGCAGCCAACTACATTTTTCCAATGATCCAGGCCAATGCGATCTACGAAGGCCGCTACCTGCTTGGCACATCGATCGCCCGTCCCTGCATCACCAAGGGCATGATGGACGTGGCCATCGCCGAAGGCGCGGATGCCATCGCCCACGGTGCCACCGGCAAAGGCAACGACCAGGTCCGCTTCGAACTCTCCGCAGCCTCGCTCGCTCCGAACGTGAAATGCATCGCCCCATGGCGCGACGCGGAGTTCCGCAAACAATTCCCCGGCCGCTCGGAAATGATCGCCTATGCCGAGGCCCACAACATCCCGATCAAGGCCTCGATGAAGAAGCCCTACTCGATGGACCGCAACCTGCTCCACATCTCGTTCGAGGCCGGTGCCATGGAAGACCCGTGGTATGACGCCACCACCCCGGCGGACCGCGACATGTATGTTCTATCAGTTTCCCCGGAGGAAGCACCAGACCAGGCCGAATACATCGAAATCCTCTTTGAAAAAGGCAACGCCATCGGCCTGAAACATGAATCACTCTGCGCCATCCTTAGCGAACTCGGCGACGTGAAATCCACCGGCGAAAAGGACGGATACTCGCTTTTCACCCCCTACGGCATCATGCGCGTGCTCAACCTGCTGGGTGGCCGCAACGGCATCGGCCGAGTGGACATCGTGGAAAACCGCTTCGTCGGCATGAAGTCGCGCGGTATTTACGAAACCCCGGGCGGTACGATTTTGTTAGCGGCCCACCGCGATCTCGAAACGCTGGTCGTGGACCGCGAGTCCATGCACATCCGCGATTCCCTCATCCCGAAATACGCGCAGCTTGTCTATAACGGATTCTGGTTCGCCCCCGAGCGCGAGGCGATCCAGGCGCTGGTGAGCGAAACCCAGAAAACCGTCTCCGGCGAAGTCCGCCTCAAGCTCTACAAGGGCAACGTCATGCAAGCCGGCCGCCGGTCGCCTCACAGCATGTATTCCGAAGCCGTCGCCACCATGGAAGGCGGACAGGAAGAAGCCTACAATCAGGACGACGCCACCGGATTCATCGCCCTCAACGCCCTGCGCCTAAAAGCCAGCGCTCGCCAGGCGAAGTAAGGAGGTGCGCGAATGAAAGGCGGGGACCGATCTCCGAGCGGTCCGCGAGCATGGACAGAGAATGAAAGGCAGGGACCGATCTCCGAGCGGTCCGCGAGCATGGACAGAGAATGAAAGGCAGGGACCGATCTCCGAGCGGTCCGCGAGCATGGATTGTGATTATTGGGAGAGCGCGTGGCTTCGCAGCTTGATCATTCGCGAAATCATTTACCCCGCATACGACGGACCGCTCGGAGACCGGTCCCTACCTTTTACACCCCTCATACGACGGACCGCTCGGAGACCGGTCCCTACCTTTTACACCCCTCATACGACGGACTGCCCGGAGGTCGATCCCTACCTTGCTCCACTCACCCGGGGTGAATCACTTGACGATCTGGATCAACTCGACATCGAACACAAGAGTGCCGGCAGGTGCGCCTGGAGGAGGATTCTCGCCGTAGGCAAGCTTGCCGGGGATCCAGAGGCGGCGTTTCTCGCCTTCCACCATCAACTGAACCCCTTCGGTCCAACCGGGAATGACTTGATTCAGTGGGAAAACGATCGGTTCGTTGCGTAGCACGGAGCTATCGAAAAGATTGCCGTCGGTGGTCCAACCGGAGTAATGGACTTTGACTTGATCGGTTGCTTTGGGATGGACGGTGCCCGTTCCTTTGGTGAGAACCCGCGAGGCAATGCCGGTGGCGGTTTTTTCCGCGGATTCCGGAGCTTTGGCGACATCTTCCGGCACGGCGGGTGGCTTAGGAGCGGCCTTGATGCCAAGCAACTCGACATCGAACACGAGCATTCCGCCCGGACGGCCACCGCCGGGGTTTTCACCGTAGGCGAGGGCAGCGGGAATCCAGAAGCGGCGCTTCTCGCCCTCGACCATCAATTGCACACCTTCGGTCCAGCCTTTGATCACGCCATTGAGCGGAAAACTGGTGGGCTGCCCGCGTTTCACCGAGCTATCGAAGAGCTTGCCGTCGGTAGTCCAACCGGAATAATGGACGGTCACGGTGTCGGCTGCGGCCGGTTTTTTATCTCCTTTGCCGGCTTGCAGGACTTTGGAGGCGAGGCCGGATGCGGTGGTGATGGCATCGGCGGGCGGGGCTTTGACGTCGGATGGTGTTTCAGGCATGGCTGGTTGGGCGTTGGCGGTGAGAGTGATCGCCAAGCTGACCAAAGACGGGCAGATGACGCGCAGGGATTGGGCGAAGAAACGCATGAACGGAGACTCAAGCGCATTTTGATGAACTGTCAACTCTTTGGATCGACACAAAAACATCCTTCAATTCGGCTCTTTTCTCGACAGGTCCGCCGTGTTTGGCCAAGTTGCGGCGACCCCATGCGAATTTTAGACCGCCACATCGGAAAGCAGGTGCTGCTAGGCACGTTGTATGCCGTTTTGATACTCGGGGTCGTTCTTGTGCTCGGAAACCTATTCAAGCAGATCCAGCCGTTGCTGGTGGACCAAAAGGCTCCGGTGGAGCTGGTGTTGAGGTTTGTCATCAGCGTGTTGCCGATCTCACTGATGTTCACAGTCCCGTGGGGTTTTCTTTCCGCGGTCCTGCTGGTGTTCGGGCGTTTGTCCTCGGACCACGAGGTGACCGCCATGCGCGTCGCGGGGGTCAGTCTGGTGAGGCTGGCGGCACCGGTATTCGTCATCGGCGCGCTGCTATCGCTGGCAAGCCTGTGGATCAACATCAACGTTGTGCCGCAATCCAAGGCAACATCCGTAAGGCTCTTGTATGAGCAGGCAAAGAGGGATCCGGACTCACTGCTCAAACCCGGGGTGGCACAAGGGAATTTCAACAGTGACAGCGATGAGATCCTCAAAATTCTGATAGAGGGCAAAAGCGGCGAGTGGGTGCAGGGGTTTCATTTCTATCAGTTACCGGCGAAGAACGGCGACCGCACTTACGTTCACGCGTCCAAGGCCGCGCTGGCTGTAGATGAAGTCAACAGCCAGTTACGGGTAAAGCTGGAAGACGCCTACTTTGAAACCCACAAGGAGAATGGAACCATTGAGATGGCGTTCGCCGGCAAAGCGGAACCCCTGCTCATCGATTTGAAAAACCCACAGCACCGCAAGTTGCGGGCCGGTTCCATGACCAACGCGGAAATTCTCAATGAAATAGAAACCAATCCGGATTTCACGCCGACGCGCAAGGTGGTGTTCCGCTCGGAAATCACCCGCCGTTATACTTTTTCAATGGCTTGTTTTTCGTTCGCGTTCATCGCGGTCCCGCTGGGCTTGACGAAACGCCGCAAGGACACCTCCGGCGGCCTGATTCTCAGCCTCGTGATCGTAACCGGGTATTTCCTGATCACCATGCTGGCCGATCAGTTCAAAACCGAACCTGCGATCACGCTGATGTTGTGGGCTCCGAACGTCGCCTGTATTTTACTGGGATTATTCCTTTTCCGGAGGGCGCGTTTCAAATAAGCTGCCACGGTTGATGAAGAGCCTCCGCACGATTCTCAGAGCAGGACGATCCATCCGGGATCACTTCGCCGTCGAGCATGTGAGCCCGGCTCCTTTCATCGCCTCGATCCGGCGCTACAACGGGAACAAGTTGCGGCATGACACCCGCGCGGCGATGAGTGTGACACTGCTTGCTGTCTCGCAGGCCATCGCATTCGCCGCCATCGCCGGACTGCCCGTGGTCTATGGCGTGTTGTGCACCGCTGTCGCGGCCCTGGTGGCACCGTTGTTTTCATCATCGCGCCACACGATCATGGGCCCCACCAACGCCACGGCCTTCATGCTGTTCAGCTTTTTTTCTGTTAACCCGGCACTGGCCGGGAGATGGAGCGAATTGATCCCGCTGTTGGTGATGATGGTGGGCATCATCGCCTGCGTGGGGGCGATCGCGCGGGTGGCGGACTTGATGCAGTTTGTTTCCCGCAGCGTTCTGGTGGGATACATTTCCGGTGCAGCCGTGCTCATTCTCGCCAACCAGTCGGTCCACCTGTTAGGTGTGGGACAATGGATGGCTGCGGACTCGGCATCTTCCTTCGTCAGTCTGGTGACCGGATTGGTGAAAGCGGCGCGGCATGTCGATTGGGTCTCACTCATGATCGGTGCAGCGACGCTGGTCCTGTATTACGGCCTGATGAAATGGAAACCCCGCTGGCCGGTTTTCGCCATCTCACTGGTGGTGGTTTCAGCGGTATTCGGATCGCTCATCCGGTTTCATGTGCCGCCTTTCGAGAATGCCGCCACGTTTTCCACATTCGGCATGAACGAGCTAATGCCACGCATGCCGCACGTCATCCGCGAGGGGATTTTCAATGACATCTCCTCGCTGTTAGGAGTGGCAATGGCCATCGCATTCCTGGCATCGTTGGAAAACACCCTGATGGCCAAAGCGCTCGCCTCCCGCTGCGGCGACCACGCGGATGTCAATCAGGACATGTTCTCGGTGGGGATGGCCAATATCGCCTGCGCCATCGCTGGCGGGATGCCGGCCTCCGGATCACTCACCCGCTCCACCCTCAACTTCGAGTCCGGCGCGCAATCGCGATTCGCCTCGTTTTTTTCCGGGCTTTTCAGCCTGGGATTCGCCGTGCTGATCGCTTCCTCGGTAGGTTGGGGCGTGCCCTTGATCGACTACGTGCCCAAGGCTGCTCTGGCGGCGCTGGTGATGGCGCTTTCATTCTCGCTCTTCAGCATCCGCCATATCCGGATCTGCCTGCGCTCCACCAGTGATGACGCCGTGGTGTTGTGGATCACCTTCATTTCCACTCTGCTGGCACCCCTGCATGTCGCGATTTTCATCGGCGTGGCGGTTTCCATCTCCCTCTTCCTACGTAAGGCAAGCCGCCCGTATCTGGTCGAGTATGAATTTAACGACGAGGGTGAACTGCTGGAAATGGGGGAAAAGCGCAAGCGGCCGATACCCGCGATTTCGATCGTGCATGTCGAGGGGGATTTATTTTTCGGCGCGGCCGAACTATTCCGCACGCAGATCCAACGCACGGTATCTGATCCCGCGATCCAGGTGATCATCCTGCGCCTCAAGAATGCTCGCCACCTCGATGCCACCAGCGTGATGGCGCTGGAGGATCTGATCCTCTTCATGCGTGGAAAAGGACTTCACCTGATCGTTTCCGGCGCATCGCGCGATGTCTATCGGGTGCTTAAAAAATCCGGTGTGATGATCACGCTCCAGGAGGGGTGTGACCGCCGCAAGGGCGAAAGCAACCTGTTTCTAACCAACCCAAGAAATCCCAACCTCTCCACCCGTGGGGCGCTCAAGCGCGCCCAACAACTCCTTGGCACGGACAAGGCGGACATCCGGATTTTCTACGACCCCAACCAACAACCCACACGGACATGAAACGTCTTGCTCCACTGATTGTAATCCTCGCCCTGCTGGCGGCAATCGGCTTCTGGTGGTTTTCCCCTATCCAAGTGTTGAAACGGCGCACGGAAAACCTGCTCCAAACGCTCACCCTCAAATCGGGCACTGGCAAGTCCATGCGCCAAATGGGAGTTTATTCCCTCAGTTCGATTCTCGCGGATGACGTGGAGCTCAAATCCTCATCCATCACCGAAGCAAACGGCTTTTTCCCCCGCTCGGAAATGGAATCCGCCTATTCCTGGCTATGTGAACAAGCGAGCCAAAGCCGCTTCGAACTGGTGAAATTCAAGTCCGTTAAATCCGACGGACAAACCGGCGATGTCACGTTCCTCGTCAAATCACTTGTCGAGCTACCCGAGCGCCGACTGGCGGATGGTGTCTATCAAGTCACCTTCCACTGGCGGCACGGCGATGGAGGATGGTTGCTTGATCGCGCGGAATGGCAGGAAGAAAAACCGTGAGGACCGACCCCAGGTTCACACGAACCGCTTGCCGCCTGCTCGGAACCATGAGATGAAAAGACCATGAAAGTCGTAACCACCGGGGCCGAGTTGAAGTCCGCATTGACCGTTCGCGCCGGTCGCCGCGTGCTGGTCCCCACCATGGGCGCACTCCATCACGGGCATCTGGAATTGGTAAAAATGGCGCGCTCCGCCGCAGGACCCGACGGCACCGTGGTGGTTTCGATTTTCGTCAACCCGATCCAGTTCGACCGGGCATCGGACCTGGATGCCTATCCGCGTCCACTCGAGAGTGATCTGGCAAAATGCCTGGCTGCAGGGGTGGATGTCGTGTTCGCGCCGGATGTGGGGTCGATGTATTTTCCCGACCGTTCGATCACGGTCACCGAAAACCATTTGTCCAGCGGACTTTGTGGTGCAGCCAGACCCGGTCACTTCGATGGGGTTTGCACGGTGGTGCTGAAATTGTTCCTGCTGAGCGGTTGTGATGCCGCGGTCTTTGGCGAAAAGGATTTTCAACAACTGGCGGTCATCCGCCGCATGGTCAGAGATCTCGATGTCCCTGTGGAAATCATCGAATGCCCGACGGTCCGGGAAGACGACGGCCTGGCGATGTCATCGCGCAACGTGCGCCTGACACCCGATCAACGCAAGGATGCGCCCAGAATCCACCGCTCGCTCGTGGAGGCATCCACGCTGGAAAATCCGGCGGCCATACTTGCCGCCGCGCGCACAGGCATCGAATCCTCGCCCATGGCTCGCATCGACTACCTCTCACTTGTCGATGCGGAAACACTCCAACCTGTGACCGATCTCCAACGTCCGACCGTGCTCTCGACGGCGGTATTTTATGGAGATGTCCGTTTGATCGATCACGTTGCCACCCGGCACACTGAACCATCGTAACAGGGCGTTTGGTTTGAGATATCATGACTTGAGATGTCATTGAAAAGGAGCTGAGTGAAGGATGATTGGATGATCTTGGCCTGATGGCGTCGGTAGATCTCAAATTATACCGATAAGGATTTTTTTACCAAGTCCGTCGCCGCACGCGCTGTTGGCTCCATCAAATCACGTCAATTGGGCAATCAATACGGCTTCCCGTGACGAAGCAACATTCCACAACGGCCTCAACCTTCATCAAAAATATTCACTGGCATGAAAGAAAGAATTCATGATCCGGGTAAACCGTCCGGCTCGCAATATAGCAGCGTTCAACAAGGAAACCTTATGACAAACGACTCAAACGACACCCAGTCCGTGGAAAAGCTCGGCGAAGCCAGAGACGCGATCGTCACCGAATTACGCAAGACGATCGTCGGCATGGACGACGTAATCGACGAAATGATGATCGCCATTTTTGCCCGTGGACACTGCCTTTTGGTGGGGGTCCCTGGGTTGGCAAAAACCCTTCTGGTCAGCTCACTGGCGCAAACGATGTCGCTTGGTTTCAAGCGCATCCAATTCACTCCTGACCTGATGCCATCCGACATCACCGGCACCGAACTTCTGCAGGAGGATCCGGAAACGCACCAACGCCGCTTCATGTTCCAGAAGGGCCCAGTGTTCACCAACTTGCTGCTGGCCGACGAAATCAACCGCACTCCACCGAAGACCCAGGCGGCCTTGCTCGAAGCGATGCAGGAGAAGCGCGTTTCCTCCGGAGGTGAGGAATACAAACTGGACGCGCCATTCTTCGTCCTAGCCACCCAAAATCCGATCGAACAGGAAGGCACCTACCCGCTACCCGAGGCCCAGCTCGACCGTTTCCTCTTCAACATCATGGTCAAGTATCCCAGCTACAACGAGGAACTCGACATCATGCGCAGCGTTACCAGTGATTCGGTGCCCGAAGTCAAGGAGGTCGTCAACGCCCAGCAAATCCTCGAATTCCAGCATGTCGTTCGCCGTATTCCGGTAGCCGATCCGATCTTCGAATACGCGGCCAAACTGGTGCGTGCCACCCGTCCGGATCAGCCGGAATCACCTGAATTCGTCAAGAAGATGATGTCATGGGGAGCCGGCCCGCGCGCATCACTTAATCTGATAGTCGCCGGCAAAGCACGTGCTGCCCTGCGTGGCCGTTGCCACGTTTCCGAAGAGGATGTTCGCGCGGTCGCTTTGCCAATCCTCCGTCACCGTATTGTGCCGAGCTTTGCCGCCCGTTCCGAAGGCATGACATCCGACAAACTGGTGGAGCGACTTCTCAATGAGATTTCATCCGGTGGAGCTTCGCAGAAGAAGGCGGGTTGAGCGCGAGAATTGAATATGGAAATCAGCGGCGGTCATAGACCGCCGCTACAAGCCCCTTGACTTACCCATGTCATTAGACCTGCCACCCACCAATTATCTTGATCCCGTGCTTCTGCAGAAGCTTGGAGATCTGGAGTTGATTGCCCGCGAGGTCGTTGAAGGTCTGCGAGTGGGCAGTCACCGCAGTCCGCTCAAGGGCTTCAGCACGGAATTCGCTCACCACCGGCAATACGTCCCGGGCGATGCCATCCGCAACATCGACTGGCGTGTCTTCGGCCGCACCGAGCGCTATTACACCAAACTCTACGAGGCCGAAACCAACTTCGACTGCCATCTGCTCATCGATGCCAGTGCCTCGATGAATTATGCGTCGGGAAAGGTCAGCAAGCTGGAATACGCCAAATTTCTCAGCGCGTCGCTTGCTTACATTGTCCTCAAACAACGCGACTCGGTCGGGTTGTCGGTCTTCGACAGCGAGGTCAGGGGATACCTGCCGCCGCGCTCGACGATGAGCGTCCTGTTGCACATCGACCGCATGTTGCGTGAGGCGAAGTCGGTTCCACGCACCACCCTTTCGAAGCAACTTCACGATTCCGCACTGATGATGAAGCGGCGTTCCTTCGTGGTGGTGATTTCCGATTTTTTTGCCGACGTTGATGATATTCTATCAGGTCTCGACCACCTACGCTACGACGGCCACAACGTCGTCGTCATGCAGACGCTCGACCCGTATGAGTTGAGTTTCCCCTTCAACGGCACCTGGCGCTTCGAGGGTTTGGAAATGGAGGACCCCATCACCACCCAACCCGAGCGCATCCGCAAGGACTATCTCGCCTCACTCCAGGAGCACCGCGAGTCATTGCGGGCAGGTTGTGTGGCCTCCCACATCGACTACGCCTTGGTTGACACCTCTCGACCGCTCGACGGCTTCCTGAGTGAATTTTTCCACGAACGTGAGACCACCATGGGCGGAGGTTACGCCGCCCCCCGACAATGAGCTTCCTCAATCCATTGCTGCTGATAGGTGCGCTGGGCATCGCCCTTCCCATCCTCGCGCACCTGCTCAACCGATTCCAGGTTCAGCGGACCGATTGGGGAGCAATGCGTTTCCTCAACCGCAACGTGCGGGTGCGTTCGCGTCAGATCAAACTGCGCGACCTGTTTCTGTTGATCCTGCGTTGCATGACACTTCTGCTGCTGGTCATCGCCCTCGCACGTCCAGCCTGGACCGGTGGATCATGGCTTCCCGGCGAGCGCCGCGCGGGCGTGGTCATCGCCATCGATGCATCCTTCAGCATGCAGCAGGGAGAGAAAGGCGCGACACGCTTCGATGAAGCCCTCAAGCGCATCGACATTATCCGCGATAAAATGGCACCGGGTGATCCCGTGACACTGACCGTCATGGGCGGTGATCATCGCGTGGTGATGCGCAACATGGCCTACGATCACGCCCGATTCGATCAGGCATTGCTTGAACTCAAGGCAGGTGCGGGCACGCTGGACCTCACTAACGAACCCAAACGCATCGCGCGTCTGGTCGCAGACATGGAGGCTCCGCAGAAGGAAGTCTATCTGATTACCGATGGTCAGGCGGTCGATTGGAAACAACCTTCAACCCAACTTCGTGACGCATTGGCCGAACTCGGAGCACAGGCGCAGGTTATCGTGACCCCGGTGACTGGTGAGGAAGCCAATCTCGCGGTCACAGACCTCGAACTGGTGTCGGGCGTGCTGCGCAAGGGCACCACCGCCCGCTACCGCGCCACGGTGCGCAATTGCGGATCCACCCCCGTCTCTAACATCGCGGTGCAATGCCGCGTCGACGGAGTGGAGATCGACCGCAAGATAGTTCCGCTGATCAAGCCCGGCACGACCGAAAGCATCTCGCTCTTCCTTCCCTTCCACAACGCCGGCGCAACCCGCATCACCGCCGAGGTGACAGGTGATTCTCTGACGACTGACAACGTGCGCCGCACGGTTGCAGTCGTGCGCGACCGCGTCTCGATTCTCTGTGTCGATGGCTCCTCCGGTGACGCAGGACGTCTGGTGGTGTCCGCCTTGATGGCGCGCGCCGAAGGCAACAACGGCGAGGATTATGTCGCACGTTCGATCCCCTGGCTCGCGTTTCCTGCGGAAAATCTCGACCAGATCGATGTCATCGTGATGGCCGATGTGCCCGAAATCACCGAACAGCAGGCCACGCAACTCCAGCGTTTCGTGCGCCGCGGCAATGGCCTGATCTGGTTCGCGGGCGACAACGTCAAGGGCGCAGCCTGGAACGACCGCTCCGGCAGCACGCAGTCACCACTATTACCCGCGACCATCAGCGGCACGGTCCGCACCAGCGACTCGTTAGGCGCTGGCAAACCGCTGGACCCGAACATGCCCGATCATGCGGTGTGCGCACCCCTGATGTCGCTGCCCGAGGATCTCTTGAGCGAAACGCGCTTCCTCAGCATGCTCAAGGTGGATCCGTCACCGACGAGTTTCCCGCTGTTGCAGCTTGCGGGTGGTGGCGGCCCAATATTGTTAGAGCACGCCCTCGGACGCGGTCAGGTCTTCATGTTCACCACGAGTGCCGAAACCAGTTGGAACAACATGGCACTCACGCCCGTGTTCCCCCTGGTCATGCAACAGATCGTGACCTACCTTTCCGGCCGCGAATTCGAACGTCCACGCAGCGTGGGTGATTCCCTCACCCTCACTTATATAGATCAACCCGACGCCAATGACGCGGTATTCGAAACACCCACCGGTGAAACCATCACCGTGCCGGTCCGCGAAGTCGGCGGGCAATTCGTCGCTCTTCTCGAAAATGCCTATGAAGATGGCTACTACACGGCGCGGGTCAGCGTGCAATCCGCGGGAATCCCGATCGCCGTCAACGTGGATCCACACGAATCCGATATCCGCTGCCTGCCCCAGAGCGAACTCCGGACCACGCTCGAAAGCCTCGGCCTGAAAATGGTGACAAACAATGAGGAACTGGCTGCAACCATCGACTCCACCCGCACCGGCCGCTCGGCTTGGCGCATCTTCATGATCGCCGCACTCGCCTTCCTCCTCTTCGAATCCCTGCTGGCCGACCGCATGTTGGCCCGCGGCAAATCCCGCGCAAAAAACCCGTTAGACCCCCATCCTCAGAATGCCTGATACCATGCTCATGACCCTGGGTATCGACGAGTTCTTCTGGGCTCGACCACTCTCCACGCCGTTGATGATCGCGGTTTTCGCGGGAGTGCTGTTGCTCAGCATCTTTCTCTATCGCCGTCCCTGGGGCCTGCCTTTATGGTTACGAGTGGTACTGGGAGTCACCCGTCTGGTGGCCCTCACCCTGGTCGTCGCCTCGTTGTTTGAACCCACCGGAGTGATCAAGGAAACCCACACCCAGGCGCGGAGCCTGCCGGTTCTCATCGATGTTTCGGAGAGCATGTCGCTGAAGGATCCGCGCAAGAATGCCGAGGATATCGCCAACGCGGCGACCGCACTCGGCATCACCACAAACGCTGGCGATGATGCGGAGCGCATCTCGATGCTGCTGGATGCCAACCAGCGCCAGACCATCCTTGACGCCTCGCGTCTGGATCTGGCCCGGGGTATCCTGAGCCATGCGGCGGCCCCGGTATTCAAGGAGCTGGGTAAAAATCTCGATGTAAGCTACCACAGCTTCGGCGGTTCGACGCGGATGCTCAGTGATGCGGATTCACTCAGCGCCGCAGATCTCGGCAAATTGGTGGCTGATGATCCGGTCACTGCGATCGCCGCTTCTCTGGAAGCCGCCGCCAGATCCGGAGTGACCGAACCTGCCGGCATCGTTCTTCTAACCGATGGCATCGACAACTCATCCTCCAAGCGCACCGAGGCAGTGCTTCAGGACCTCGGCGCGCGCGGCATCCCGGTCTTCCCCGTGCCCATCGGCCTCCAACAACCGGACGACGTCTCGATCCGCAATATTGTCATGCAGGAAGTCGCCTTCTCCGGTGACCGCGTGCCGGTGCAAGTCCACCTCCTCTCCAAGGGTTATGAGAAACGCACCCTCAAACTCACCATCAAGCTCAACGACCGCCAGGTTTCCCAGAAGCGTGTGCGTCTGCAAGGTGGTCTGCAGATCGAGGACATCGATTTCAACGTCGATCTCTATCAGAAGGGCGCTGCTCGCGTCGTGGTGGAGATCGAACCATTGGGAGACGAGGTCTCGCTGGCTAACAACCGCATCGAGCAGAGCATCCGGGTGGTCAACGAGAAGGTTAAAGTGCTCTACATCGAAGGCAACAACCGCTGGGAGTTCCGCTACCTGTCTGCGATCCTGAAGCGTGACCCCCGCCTCAAAACCACATTCATTTCCTCCACCGCCGGACCCGAATTCGCCCGCAACTCGCCCGAATACATCGAGCGCTTCCCTTCCAAGCGGGAAGAGATCTTCAAATACGATCTGGTCATTCTCGGCGACGTCGATGCCAAATTCTTCAGTGAAGAGCAACTCGGCCTGCTCGAGGAACTGATCCGCGACCGTGGCGGTTCTCTGCTGGTGCTTTGCGGCCCGATGCACACTCCGACTTCCTACGCCGGCACTCCGGTGGAAACCATGTTGCCGGTCCGCTTCGATCCGGAAGGCGGATGGGATCTCACATCGGAGTCCGTATTTCCCGTGCTCACCCCCGAGGGTCGCAGCAGCATGGTGATGGTTCTCGAAAACAACCCCGAGGAAAACGACCGGGTGTGGAGCCGTGTGGCACCGCTCGACCATTTGCCGCCGCTCACCAGCGCCAAACCCGGCGCTACCGTGTTGGCCACCCTTTCCGATTCGGCAAGCGGGGCGCAGCGCTACCCGATGGTCGCATGGCACCGCTACGGCACCGGCAAGTGCCTATCGCTCGCCACCGACCGCCTGTGGCGCCTGCGCTTCAAGACCGGTGACAAATACCACTGGCGCGTGTGGTCGCAGGCAATCCAGTTCCTCACGCTTTCGCGTCTGATGGGCGAACACAAACGCGTCCGTCTGGAGACCGATCGCACCACCTACCGCGATGGCGAACAAGCCCGTCTTTACGCCCACGTGCTCAACGAGAACTTCGAGCCGGTCATGCAACCCTCGTTCGAAATCACCGTATCCGGCGTGGATGGCAATGCACTCACCGAAAAAGTCAGCCTGCAACCGGACAGCACCTCGCCCGGACTCTACGAGGGATACTACACCGCTCCGGTATCGGGGCGCTACCGCCTTGAAGCCAACGAGGAGGAGAAGGATGTTTCTAACACCACCGAGTTCCAGGTGGCGACGGTCAACGAGGAGTTGATCGACACCAACACGCGCCTTGATGGCCTGCAGCGCATCGCCAAACTAACCGGAGGCAGCTGCCTTACCATGAATGATCTCGGGAAATTGAAGACCTTGGTGGACACAAAACCGATGACCACCACGGTTCGCACGGAACGCCCGCTATGGGACAATAGCCTGATCGCCACCCTCTTGATCGCCCTGCTGGGCATGGAGTGGATTCTGCGCAGACGACACGATTTAACCTGATGAGTGAGATCCTCCACCAAGCGATCAACGCATGTCTGCGCGCCGTCTGGCAGCGCACCCAGCGGAAACATGCCATCGGCGGTCTGTTAGCCTTCGTCCGCTGGTTCGTGCCACTGTTCCTGATCACGATCCTCATCGACCGCTACGCCTATTTCCCGGGTTGGTTGCGCGGACTGCTGGCGCTTGCGCTGCTGCTCACGACACTGCACCGGGCATGGCGCCACGGATGGTCCCGCCTGCAGGCGTTTGACGCAATCCGCATCGCACGGCAGGTCGAACAATCCCAAGGCGGGATGGACAGTCTGTTAGTGACCGCGGTGCACTTCCAGAAATTCGGGGCCGCACCGGGCACCTCCGTGGAGATGTGGGAATTGACGCAACGCAAGGCTCAAACCGCGACCAAGGACATTCAATCCAGCAAGGTCGTTGCCATGACGGACCTCAAACGTCCGCTGCGCATCGCGATGGGTGTGGCCGCCGTTGTTCTGGTCGCCTCGATCCTGCACGGTTCTTTCCTCATCGCCGGGCTTGGCCGATTGTTCACCCCATGGCAGGTGATAGCCTACCCGACCAAGACCATGATCGATCTTGGAAGTGGCGAACTGGTGGTCAAGGAGGGAGCTCCCACCACCTTGGCCGTCCGCCTTTCAGGTTCGGTTCCAAAAACCGCGAAACTTGAACTGCAGACCGGCAAGGGAGAACCGCGCGAACTTCCGCTGAATGTGGTCAGAGGCCTCTGCACCTACGAAATCGCCTCGGCCTCCCGCGACTTCACCTACCGTGTCAAGGCGGGCGATGCCCGCAGCGACTGGCGGCAGGTACATGTCATTCCAGCACCCCGCATTGCCAAGCTGAAGGTGGAACTCGACTTCCCGGATTACATCGATCGTGGCAACGAACAGATCGAGTCGCTAACCCTAACATTACCGGAGGGAACCAAATTGCGCTGGAAAATCACCTTGGACACTCCGATCCGCAATGCCACTCTTCATCGCGACGGCGCCGATGACCTACCACTCGAAATCGGCTCCGACGGCCGCACCCTCACCCTCTCGGAAACCGCCTCGGCTTCGCGCGGTTACAACTTCTCCTGGACCGAAGACCACCATGGCTTCGATTTCGAAAGTCCGCGCTACTTCATTCAGGTGGCATCCGATCAACCGCCGCGCGTTGAATTGACATCACCGGTGACCAACCTCAGTGGGATGCTGGGTCGTCCGCTCCAGTTCGCTGTGCGTGCCCAGGACGATCACGGCATCGGCACGAGCACGATCACCTACCGGGTCAACCTCCGCCCCGAAAAAACCATCACGATCGATCCACCCTTGGGCAACAGCGAGGGTGAGCAGAAGCTCGCCTGGGACTATCGCAAGGAACTCCCCGATCTGCAGGTCGGTGACACGGTGTCCTTTGTGATTGAGGTGGCGGACAAATACCCTGGAGAGAAAGGTCCACACCGGGTTCGTGCCGAGTCGCGCCGTATCACATTCCTTTCGCGCGAGGAATATCTAGCGACAATCACCAAGCAGATGGAGCGCCTCCTGACCCGTGTGCGCTCTCTCTACCGGCAGGAACGCGCCGCGCACGAGTTCATCCTAGGTCTCAATCCGTCCTCCGAAAGTTACCTGCCGACCTGTCAGTTAGAGACCATCCGTCAGGAAATGGTTCGCGAACAACTCAACGCGACGTCCGCCGAGGTGCGGGCCCTCTTGGACGATCTCTCCGCCAACAAGATCACCGATGCCGTGGAAAGTGATTTGCTTGCGGTCCTGCGTGACAACCTTTCGATGATCGCCGCAGGCCCGGTCGCTCGCGCCGCCGGGTTGTTCCGCGCGCAGGTGGGTGCCAAGACCCATGACCCCCAACTCGCCATCGCAGCAGTCAATGAAGCCGCCCGCGAGCTCGGGAGCCTCGTGCTGCAGCGGGGAATTGATGCCGCGCGTGAAGTCTTTGCCCGAGAGACCCACATGCTTGCCGACGAACTCGCCCGGCTCCGGCTCCGCCTCCAAAGCGCCACCCCTGATCAGGTAGAGACCTTGGCGAAAGGTCACGAAGAAGTCGCAGTGTGGACCGACGACCTCCTCAACAAGCTGAGTAAAAGCATACGCTACGATCAGAAACCCCTGGCCGTACTCGGCCTCAGTCGCGGCATCCACGATCTACGTGCCAGTCAAATCACCAAGACCATCCGCCAAGCCGCGACACTTGCGCGGGAAGGCAAGAGCAATGAGGCCGCCAACGCCCTATACCCGCTCATTCGTCCTCTCTTCGCGGTCGAGTTCACGATGCGCGCCGGATCCGAGTTCGCCATGATCCGCGATCTGCGCGAAAAAGTTAGTTCCTTGATCTCCGGACAACAGGATCTTCTCTCCGCCTGCAAAGATACGGCGGATACCGGCAAGCTCGCGTCGGATTTGGCAATTCGTCAAGCCGCCATGCGCGACGCCCTCGTTCTCGCCCGGCTTCCGTTCATTCCCGCCCCGCAGACGCGCCTTTCCGATTTGGTGATGCCACCTGCTCCGCCCGCGGACGACCTGCGGCTTCGTGCCGAGGCAAGCATGACCAAGGCCATCGGCCACCTCAAAGCCGGAGCCAAGGACGACGCATTGAATCTCCAGATTGTGGCTGTTGATTCCCTGAAGGAATTCGACACGATTCTCACCCGCTGGTCGGAGGAACTCGCACAGAAAACACTGGGGACATCAGCGCAGATGTCCGATGCCAGCAACCGTGCCGGGGTTTTGAAAAAACTCGAAAACGGGCAGCTAGGCCTGCTGGAGCGAACCGAGAAAGCGGCCCGCGGCAAAAAGGATGTTGGATTTTTCACCCAGGAGCAGCAGTCCATTGCCCAAGAGTTGGCGGATTTTCACAAGGAAATTTCCGGAGGTGCATCCGGGCCGGCCAAGGATCTCCTGCCATTGCTCGGTCGGATCGGGGCGGCGGAGAAGGTCATGAAACTGGCGGCTGATGCCCTGCGCAACAAGCAAACCAAAGACGCGCTTGCGAATCAGGAACTGGCCTGCGACGCCATCGGAGAAGCACGAGAAATGGCGGAAAGCCAGCTCGCACAACTCAGCCAACAGCAACAGCTCATCGGATTCGAGCAATCCGTTGACAAGGCCGCGAGCGGAATGGCGGACATCGTCGGCGGACAGAAGGACATCATCACTGCGACCAAGGCAGCCGACAAAAAGTCGATGCCTCCCTTGCTCTTGCCGCAAAGGAACCTTCTCGATTGCCTCAAAGATATCGCTCCTTCACTCGATCTGGTGGCTGACCGTCTTGATGTCGGCACACCCCTTGTTTTTGCGGGTTCGGATGTGGAGGATGCCATGCATGCCATGGAGGATGGAGACGGTGAGGGCGCCGCCAAAATCCAGGAGATTGCCGTCGATTCGCTGGCCAAGGTCCAGATCCTCGTCTCCGACATGGCGGCCCAGACCGGATACGTGGCCGAGATCACCGGGTTCCTCCACGAGGCCCAGTTGAACGCCTCCATGCTCGCCTTCCGTCAACGCGAGCTGCGCGAAAACACCGGGATCGAAGGGGAGCTCACCACCCAGCAGGCTATCGCCGCAGATGCGGCCAAATACGGCAGCTTGTTGAAAGAAGTCGCCGGTCAGGTGGACTTCGAAAAACTCGATGAGAAGGTTAAGGAAAAGTTTGCCAAGACCGGCCTCACGCTTGATTTCGAGGCTCCCGCCACCCAAATGCAGGGCGCGGCACGGTTGCTGGAGTCCGGGAAATCTGCTGCGGATTCGATGCTGGCTGCCGAGAAGTCGCTGAATACGATAGCCGGCCAGCTTGATGTCATCATCTCGATGCTCAACGGCTTGCCGAGCCTCGCCGTGACGAAAGCCTCTCCACCGGAGATTCATCGTTTGGTCGCAGTCCTCGATCTTGCAAGCAAGCATCGCCGGCTCCTCCGCCAGACGCAGGGCTCCGACGACAAAGGGCTGCCCTCTCTCTCTGCCGCGCAGGCGAAGCTTGCCGTTGCTGCTGCCAAGGTCAACGAAGGCGAGTCCAACCACCCGCAGCTCACCACCGCACAAGGCCAACTTGCCTCCATCGCTAATGATCTAACTGCCTCCCGCAAAACCGAGGCGGCCACTGCACAACTCGCCGCCGACCAGACCCTGCGACACTTCATCATCGAGCAGGCACTGATTCTCAATACCGCCATACCACCGGGCTCTGCATCCTCCGAACCAGTCGTAACGGAAGCGGAAACCGACGATCTTTCCATATCAGACCCTGTCGAATTCGTCTCGCAATTCGTGAGCGGCGAGGCTCCCAAGGACAAGAAGTCGGAATGGGAAATCCTCGGCACCCGCAACCGGGCCGCCCTGAACCAGAACTTCGCCCGCGAGCTGCCGCTCGAATACCGGGCCACTTTGAAGAATTACTACGAAAGGGTCGCGAAATGAGAACCGTGAATAGCAAAACCCGCACGCATGCGATGTTAAACCTTGGCGCTGCCTTCGCCTTCCTGTTTTCTTCATCCATCCAAGGACAGGATGTTCCCAAAAAAGATACGGTAGCCCAGTTAGATTCTGGAAACCAGGTGGGCGACAAGGAAGAGGCACCGGAGCTAACAGAAGCTGCGGATCTCGCGATTGAGAAAGGTCTTCAGCATCTCATCAACACCCAGAAGCCGGATGGCTCATGGAGTTCCGCTGACGGAAAGTTCGAGATCGCGGGCACTTCACTCGGCCTCATGGCTTTCATGGTAAAAGGAAATTTCCCCGGCTTCGGTCGGCATGGTGCGGCGCTCGACCGCGCGAAGAACTTCTTGCTCAAAAAAGCCGAGGAATCCTCCACCGGCGTCGTGGGTGGAATGTATGAGCACGGGCTCTTCACGATCGCCATGTCGGAAATGTGGGGAATGACCAACGACACCGAGGATAACAAAAAGATCCAGACCGCCCTTGAGCGCGCCGTCCAAGTGATTCTACGTGCCCAAAGTCCACTTGGCGGGTGGCGTTACTCCGCGCGTCCAGACGCAGGCCAGGACACCTCGGTCACCGCCATGGTGTTCGTTTCCCTCGCCTCCGCGCGGCAGGCCGGCGTTCTCGTACCCACCGAGACAATCAACCGCGTGGTGGGTTACCTCCGCGATCAGGTCTGGAACGAGAAGAGCGGCGGCTTCGGCTATCAGGGGAGTAGCGGCAGCACTCTCGCTTGTACCGGCGGTGGTGCCTACGCGGCACAGCTTTGCGGCATGCGCGATACCGAATGGGTGCAGGCCGCCATCCGTTACTTGGAGAACAGCCCGAAAGTCTTTAATCCGAAGGAGCTCGCGAATTTCCACTACGCCCACTACTACGCCATGCAGGCCATGGTACAGGCTGGAGACGAACATTATGCCAAGTGGTATCCCCAAATCCGGGATGCCCTGATCACGCTCCAGAAACCCGACGGCTCGTGGAACGAAGGCACCGCGGAAAAACCGGAGCCCTATCCTCACAAGACGCCGATGGCCATCATCATTCTGGGTACACCGCATCGCTACATTCCGATCTATCAGCAGTAGCCTTTCAAATCAGCACCGGCATCCACCCGACCCTAAAACCCGCACCCTTTCTACTACGATGAAACGCCTCATTCATATCGCCATCCTGCCGCTTTTGGCTATCGCCATTGCCCCGTATGCAGACGCTAAAGAGTCGAACAAAATCCCACTCACTGCCAGAGGCCTGGAACTGGAGAAGAAATTCACCAAGGAACTGGAATCACTCCGCGCCGAGGTCGTTGCCGCCCTGCCTCCGGTCAACGATGCGAAGAAGGCCCGCTTCCTCGAAATCCGCGCCAAGTGGAACGGGCTTGCCAGTCCTAACAAGGAAACCCCTGCTGCCGAAAGAAAGGCGATGGAGGACTTGCAGGAAAAAACCCAGACCCAGGCGATGGAAGCTGCCGGAGCGTTGCTCACCGACCTCACGCCGGTGCTTTCATCAAACGCCCTCGATTCCAAGCTGATACGGATCGCCATCCTTAACCACGGCACACCGCACGGCTTGGCGGAGTTCGCCCAGCAGGGACCTGATGAGGAGAAGTTGTTAGAAAAGCTTTTTGCGGACGAGCCGCTGATGCGCCAAATCCTTGAGGCAGGTGGTGCCAATGGTGGTGAATACGGCGAGGCGATGCAGGTTTACGCCGCGATTCTCAAAGCCAGTGAGCGCGCTCGCGAAGTAGGCAGCATCTTCCAGCGCCTCGCTCTAGGAACCAGCATTCACATGCCGTGGCTCCAAGAAGAGACGAAGTTTGTGGAGCGCGATGCCGCTGTCGAGGCAGGCGCGGAGGCTCCTACTCTCCCTCCAGTGGACAAGAAGAAGGGAGGAGTATACGGCATCGTTTACGTCACCCAAACCAGCGTTGCGCAAGTGCCGCGCTACCTGCATTACGAAAAAGCCTTTCTCGACGGTGAACTGGATCCAGCGTTCAAAGACATGACCACTTGGGAATGCCGCTTCATCACGGATTCGGAATACAGCAATGAAGATCTTGCATGGACGCGAAAAATGATGCGCATTTACCGTCCCGATCACATCACCACGGAGGATACCAAGTGGCGCTATGTGCGCTTGATCAAGAGCGATGTCCCGTATTGCACCACCACGCATGACCCCTCACTGGGTACTAAAGCACAGATGGAGATCGCCCTCGGCGGCATCTGCGGTCGGCGCGCTTTCCTCGGTCGTCTCACCTCCCGGGCCTTTGGCATTCCCTCCCGCGCCTCGACACAGACAGCACATGGTGCGATGTGCCATTGGTCACCCAAGGGCTGGGTGATCTGCCTCGGCGCTTGGTGGTCGTCCGCGTATTGCGGCCCGCAGGACGGGCTCGATTTCCTGCTAGACTCGCAGGCGCGTGAGTTCGAGGCCGACTATCAGCAGGTTCTCCGCGCCCAGTGGATCGGTGATGCTTGTGACGAAGAAGACGTCAAGATCGCGCGTGGCCAATTCAGCAAAGGTGGTGGTTTCTGGGACAGTCTGGCTTTACTCAAAAAGCAGATCGTCGTCAAACAGGCCGAGGTCAAAGCTCTCGAACTGGCCGGAGGCATGAAACTCGGTGAGTCGGATGAATTGCTCGGCGACGAACAAGGAGAAGACATTGAAATCCCCGATGCCGATAAAGAAATCAAAATTTCGGATACTGGCACCATTACCGTGCCCGCAGTCGCCTGCTACTCGCCGCGCAAGAGTTCGGACCGCATCCTGTTCCTCAAGAGCTGGGACAAGGGCTATCAACTTCACTACAGCCGCCTTGGCCAGCGCCCGGAACTTTTTAAATACAACATCGAAGTCCCGACCGACGGCGAATACGAACTCACCTCGATGGCCGCGACGGTCTCCCCGAATATCGAGGTTCTCGTGCGCGTCAACCGCGACGAACCGGTATCATTCGCCATGCCTTACACCCATGGCTTGTGGGATACCTCTAAGCCGCTAAAAATGAAACTGACGCAAGGTCGCAACGTGATCAGCGTGACCGCCCGCACTCCCAACCGCGGCGTGAGCATCAAGAACTGGCAACTCAAACCGGTGAAGTGACTGATCTGCGTGGCTGGGACTTGCAGTCCCAGTCCGTCGTGGGGACATCCTGTCCCCACATCTATCTGAAGTTCATTTCCCGATCCAACTTCAACCTTCCATGACCACCCATTTCATCACCCCCCGCGCGCTACTGTTCGTCTTTTTGTGCATTGGCGCAGCAGATCTGCTTTCTCCGAAACTCGCCGCGCAGGATGCTGCAGCCGCTATTTCCAAGGAAACCATCGCGGAACTCGACAAGGAGCTCACTGAATCAAAGGCGGCCTCCTCGGAAGCTCGCCAGCGGATTTTCGTGCGACGGGTCATCGGCAACGCGGAGGACTTGGTTGCGGCCCATGCAAATGACCCAAGTCGCTTTCTGGCTCTGGAGTTTCTCTTCCGTGCCTACCAGCGTCTCATCGCCCTCGACAAGGATGCGGAAAATCGGAAAGCCTTTCTCAATATCTGCCACGAACTCGTCAAAGCCCCCGACGATCTCGCTGGGTTACGTCTTGAAGCGGATCTTCTCCTTTCGCAATCAGAGCTGGCGAAACAAGGCGCCAAGACCGAGGCTCGCGCCGAAGCCCTGCGCCCACTGGTCGATCGCTACCTCAACACGCCAGTTGCGGCGAAAGTCCTTCGCATGGCCATGATTATGGCACTCGAACTCGGGGACAACCGGCTTGTCACCGACCTGCAGGAGATGATCGAACAGCGATTTTCAGGCGATCTTGAGATGATTGCGTTCGAGCGGGACAAGCTCGGCGGTCAGGTGTTAGGCGCACCTTTCACCGGGGTCTTCAAGAGATCGGACGGCAAGATGGTGCGCCTGCCGATGGCCGCTCTCGGGCGCTCGACCATGCTGCTGTTCTGGTCCAAGGAGAATGGAGGCGAAGATCTGCTCAAGGGAATTGCCGCCGCCGCATTGGAAAAAAAGGATGAGCTGAATGGCCGACTCGAAATTATCAGTATCAATCTCGATGATCTTCCCGATGCCGGCGAGTCGTTCATCCGTGGCCTGGGCGTAAACTGGCAGGTGCTGCACCTGCCGGGCGGCAAACAGAACCCGATCTACAATGCTTTTGTTAGGGAGGATCCGCGGATCCTGACGATGAGTCCGACCGGATACACCGCCTTGATCATGGCCGGAACGGGCCGGGCGAACAAGGCGCAATCCGACGGCACTCCCGATTACGGGCGCATGCTTGGATCATCCTTGGCCCGCTCATGGACGGAGCCGAACTATGTCATGCAGCTATCCTCGTTATTTGCAGGAGACTTTCTGGTTTTCGATCCCGAGGGGAAAATGGATCCAACCCGTCCGCCTGAGCTCAAGGCATTTGCCATGGGTGAGAAACCGCAGCCGCTGACCCGTGCCGCTTCCTCCGTGCCTGAGGAAACATTGCAAGCGATCCAGGCTACCTTTGTCGCGCCGCCGTTGCGTTATCGGTTTAGCTTTTCAGATGCGCACACCAGCTACGAAAAAGTCGTCGGACTTTGCCGCAAGGCCATTAAAAACCACCCGAATGCTCCGGATCTATGGATCGTCCGCAACCGACTGATCGTCGCCCTGATGGGACTCTGGAAAACCGATGCCGACCTTGCCAAGTTGGAGGAGGCCGTCACCGAGGCGAAAACAGCGCTCGCCGCAAGCTACCCGCCGGGTTGCGATGTCGTCGCCCGTTTTTGCCTCGCTCGCGAGGCGCTTCGTGACCCTGCCGCAAACTCGCAAGCCGTCATCAGCAAGCTGGTGGCTGACAGAGGCGGAGAAAAAGCGTCCGGCGCAGTTCTGTCTGTGGCGGCCCTGCTTTCGCTCGATGTTGCCGACCGCAAGGGCTTCGAGGATTACCGGAAGGCCATCCTCAAGAACCACACCGAATACCCGATGATGTGGACTTTCACGTCCTTCCTGCTGGACCGTCATCACAGCTACTGGTTGTTCCAAGTGCCGTTCTCGGCAGGTTGGTCTTATAGCCGCCGGGAGGGATACTTCCAGACTCGGGGTGAAACCGAGGAGGCTAACCGGATTCTGCACACCGAGCTCAGCGCAGGAGAAGGCAAGTCATTTAGAATTCCCGAGGATCTCGATAGCCCATGGACGGCGATCATTTTCGCCAAACCCGCCCCTTGGAACAGCAAGCGCGATGATGGGCTCGCTCCATCGCCCAAGAGTTTGCTGAAATCCTTTGCCAACTTCGCCGCAACGCGACCCGCAGGTGATGTGAACGTTGTGCTCGCCCTGCTGGGCGGGGATGTTGAGTCCGCTCGTGCGGGATTGGATGACACGAAAAACACGAAAAAAACCAAAAATGCCAAGGATCCGATGGAATGCCCCATTCTCACGATTCCCGGAGGCATGGACAGCGCGTTGGTTCAGAGGCTGGGTATCCTCTCTGAAGACAGCCAGATCAACTCCGTACTGGTTAACAAGGATGGACGCATCGCGGTGATGCTGTCGGGTCTGATCCATCAAGGCCGCCACGACGGGGCTACCATCTTCAACGTCATCATGTGCGAAGATGAAAAAGCCATTGCAGCCGCCTTGGATCGCGGAGAAACCCATGCGGCCAAGGATAAGATCTTCGCGCTCGCTCCGCCTTTCGATCCGAATGCAGTTGACGAACGCGGCCGCAAACTTCCCAAACCAACCTACAGCCTTCCCCACCTCCGCGCCCGGGCGAGGGTCTACATGGCCTTGAAAGATTACGACGCAGCACTCGCGGACGCCGAGGAAGTCGTCCAGCGCCAACTGGGCACCGATGGCGGCATGAGCCTACGCACCTCTGAGTTGGATGTGTCCGAGGCCTTGCGGGATTCCATCCTCAAAATGCGCGAACAGTCGCAGAAGTGATGTCAGACTGACTGTCAATCCATCAAAGCTAGAAAGAGAAATTGAACCGCAGATGGACGCAGATTCACGCAGATAATCAAAGAGTTGTGTAGAATGGAGCACTCACCCAGAGGGTTAACGCCTAATGATTCATAAGTCTCTTAAAATTAACGTCCATCTGCGTTCATCTGCGGTTCATTTTCCTTTTTGGGATCAAAGCCGTGATCAGACGAAAGAACCACGCTAGTCTGTTGGGCTCTATCCCGGAACATGACAGATGCCGATTGAATGTTAGATAAACATCATGCCGGAACTCCCTGAAGTCGAAACCACCCGCCGCGGCATTGAGCCGCACGTGCTTGGCATTCGCGTGACCGAGGTCATCGTGCGCCGCCGCGATCTGCGACAACCGGTTTCCAGCGACATCGCGCGGGTCGAGGGCCACACGATCTCCAGCGTGCGGAGACGCTCCAAATACCTGCTGTTGGAGGTGGACGACGGCAGCACCCTGCTGATCCATCTCGGCATGTCCGGAAGCTTGAGAGTCCTGAGCCCGAAGGATGAGTGGAAAACCCACGACCATATCGGCATCACCCTGCAAAACGGCCGGCAACTGAGATTCCACGATCCGCGGCGTTTCGGACTGATGCTGAGAATCCGTGGAAATCCGGACGCGCATCCTTTGTTAGAAAATCTCGGACCGGAACCGCTGGAGAGCGAGTTCACAACGGCCTATCTCAAAACCGCATGCGCAAAACGGTCGGCCGCCATCAAGACCGTGATCATGGATGCCAAGGTGGTGGTTGGAGTAGGCAACATCTACGCGTCGGAGGCCTTGTTCCGCGCGGGGATTTTCCCGCGCATCGCCGCCAGACGACTTTCCTCACCCCGCCTGGAAAAACTGGTGCTTGCCATCCGCAATGTGCTCGCGGACGCGATCGCGGAAGGTGGCACGACCCTGCGCGATTTTCTCAACTCCGACGGAGAGCCCGGCTATTTCAAACAAAGGCTCTTTGTTTACGGCCGCAAAGACGAACCCTGCCGCGTCTGCAAAACCCCCATCCGCCATGCGGTGATGGCGCAACGAGCCACTTACTGGTGCCCGTGTTGCCAGAAGTAAGAGCCTGTCTGAATATCGTCAAAGGCAGGAACCGACCTCCGGGCGGTCGAGTATGGAAAGCAAACGATGGCAGGGACACGACCTCCGGGCGGTCCTCTTAGGCAGGGACTCGACCTCCGGGCGGTCCTCTTAGGCAGGGACCCGACCTCCGGGCGGTCCTCTTAGGCAGGGACCCGACCTCCGGGCGGTCCTCTTAGGCAGGGACTCGACCTCCGGGCGGTCCTCTTAGGCAGGGACTCGACCTCCGGGCGGTCCGAGGAATGAGGTATGAACGACCAGCCATGAGTCGATTATCAAGCATTTCCATGATCGCTTTCCATGAT
>CAIVKO010000188.1 GCA_903906515.1 Akkermansiaceae bacterium | reverse complement strand
TGTTTGAGGGCGGGCTTGTCGCTCCCCTGTTTGAAACCGTCATCATCCACAGGGAAGTCTGCCAATCTGGTGGAAACATCCCGCCATTTTGGTATCAACGGATCATCGATCCCTAGACGCTTGCTGGCTTTCAACAAGGTCAGACAACTCCACTTGAAAAGCGCCAGATCAAAGCTGCAATCCTTCCATACCCCGGATTCAGGCGAGTAGGTTGGCGGTAGATGCAGTTTGCCGTCGGCCCCTTCCTCAACCATGTGGAGGTAAAGGTTGGTGGCACGGCGCAGGAGCGGATAGATCGTGTCACGCAGCATGGCGTCGTCCATCGAGAAACGATACTGGCTCCACGCGTTGTTCAGCGTCCATGGCAACAGGCCGAGAAGATGGTAATAGCGCATGTCCTGTTCGCGGTTTCCGATCATGTCGAGAGCCACTGCGAGCGGCAGGAAGGCGGAATCATTCTGCCATTCCACAGGCCGAACCGCCTTGACCAGCTCTTCGCGCCCCGCGTGCAGCCGGTTCACCAGTTCCTCACCCTGATCGAGGCGGTTGGCGGCGTAAACCGACCAAATAGCGCTCTGAATATTCCAGTCGGTGGTAAAGTACGGCCACTGTCCTCCCATGAACCAGAGACCGGGTGTGTCCACGAAACACCGCCCGGAACGCGTGGTGCAGCCAAAGCGGTAAATCGTCTGCCAGTAGAGCGAATCGAGGCCCTTGTCTGGAATAGTTAGAAAACTTTTTGGATAATAATCGTGCCACCAGCTACGGTGTTTCTCTATCCATTCCGTCCGGTCATTTAAAATGAAACGCTTTACATCATCATCCGCTGTCTTCGCGGCGTCGGCGCTTGGATAACTGTTGGCAATGCTGGCGACATGCGTGCGCACACCACCGGCCTCATGCTCGCCCCAGGCGGTGGCATACTGGCCTCCGGTCATGAGATCCTGGACCCAGACCGAAACCTCCCCCTTTATTTTTAGGAATTGGAATTTTTAAGCTCTCAGTGTCTGAAGCCGCGATTCTGGTCGTTTACCTGGTCGTTGAGCGTGCAGAAGTCGTATAGCCAGCCAAACCCGAGCAAGCCACCCGTGAGCAGCCACAGAATGCCCGTGCCGATTTTGCCGATATACATCCGGTGGACTCCGAACACGCCGAGAAACGTTTGAAGTAGCCACGCTACGGAGTAATCGTAGCGCCCGGTGGCGTAACGGCGGTTCGCATCAGCATCCATACCCGGAATGAGAAATACATCGATGATCCAGCCGATGCCGAGCAATCCGGCGGTCAGCAGCCAGATTAGGCCCGTCAAGGGACGACCGTAGTAAAACCGGTGTGCGCCGGTGAAACCAAACAGCCAGAAAAGGTAGCCGATCAGTTTGTTGTGCGTGACCGCGCCTTGCGTATTCATGCCAGACACTACATCATCCCAATGCTCGGTCGCTAGGGAATTTCGTGGTGGTTGTCACTCGTTAGCGCCGAACCCTGCGGTTCGGGCGTTCCGGTGGGCGCTCCGGCAGGAGGTGGCTCAGTCCAAGGGCCTCCAGTTCCTTGTGGTGATTTGTAGTGCTTGGGGTTTCTTGCTGCGATTCCTGCTGCTGGCTTTTAGCTTTGGTTTGTTTTGGTGTGTGTTTCATAGGATGTGTTCATGTTGGTGTGATCGAGGTGCGGGAGAGACCGCGCACCTTATAGGCGAAACCTGCCAAATCACGCTCAACAGAGATCCATAAATCGATATTAAGATCTGATGATCAGCAGGTTGAGTTAATCCGTGTATTCCGACGTAAAAATCACCCGCCCGCCTAAGTCACTGATGGACCGGGCGGACGTGTGGCTGTGTAAGCCGCGCTTGGGATCTGGCCGTCCACCTCGATCAGGTCGCGGCGGAAACGCTTGGGTGCGTTCCGGCGAACTTCAAGTCACCGTTGATTTCGGTCCGCAGGAACCGCATTGCTTCATTCGCTTCCTTGGTCAAAACCGCCACATGTGTCGGTTTTCTCCATGGTTTGACGGGATAGTTCATAAGAACACTTTTTGAATTGACCCGTGACGCGTCCAAGCGCACACTTCCGGAGGAAACTTCGCATGAAATTCGAACCTCCATTTGAACCCCGTGTCCCCAATATCACCACCGCCCCGCCGTTCGGGCGGAGCCCGGATGGGCATTGGATTGTATCCGCAGCAGATTTGCCGAGACTTCCGATCCCGAAACATGCGGTGGTGACGAAGGACTTCATCGAATTCGATGGCTGGGTGTTTCCATATTCGTATGTATCGAAGATCCTTTTGGTCTGGTTTCAGCAGTCGTTTCTCCGGTGGATTAAGGAGGATGATAGAGAGGAGAACAAGGAGTGGATCAACGGCATCGTCGAAGCTTTCCAGGATGCCTTGGCCGGGGATCTCTGATCCTCAAGAGGAACATCAAACCGGTTGAATCTCCGGTGATTTCAAGCGTGCGAAAAAGCACCGAAAGGTGAGGGGACAAGTGCTGGAAACACCACGTTTCTTTACGAGTTTTCAAGATGGAATATCCCCGTAATTTACTGGTAAAACACCCGGAAATTTAATCCAATCCGCACATGAAAAACAAGCTGTTGGGCT
This sequence comes from Akkermansiaceae bacterium, assembly GCA_903906515.1. GTDB lineage: Bacteria > Verrucomicrobiota > Verrucomicrobiia > Verrucomicrobiales > Akkermansiaceae > Luteolibacter. The sequence continues at coordinate 72,003 of CAIVKO010000188.1, read as the reverse complement.
GGGAACTGATCGAGGGGGCGATCGACATGTGGGCGACTCCGAACCCTAGTGTGTCAGAGGTTGTTACCGCGCTTGAAAAGATCCGTCCGGAAATAGATAGTCCATTCATCATTTTGGAAGCTCCGGCGGTGGGAGGCTTGGAACCAAGCTACTGCCAGGCCTGGGCGGACGAAGTGGGATACACTTGCGAGATCCGGTTTTTCTGGCATGGAGGATTCTGCCATTCGAGAGGCTTCCTGCCGGATGCCGCATATCAAAGGGACAGACCCATTATAGAAGATCCTTGTTGACACTGGGCCGGTTTACCGTAGCTTGGCGGCATGAGGCGTGCGCGCTGGATCATTTCTCCGAAACTGGAATCGCCAAGGCCGGTGATTTACCATTGTGTCAGCCGGGCTGTGAACCGTGAGTTCGTATTCGGGGATCTGGAGCGCGAACGGATGCGAATGTTCATGCGCATGTATGAGAACTTTTCGGGCAATCGGATTCTCTCCTACTGTTTCATGTCCAATCACTTCCATATTCTTCTGGAGGTGACCCCGATGCCGGAGGGTGGGTTGTCGGACGCGGAGTTGGTGCGTCGTGTGCGCGCGTTGGGCAACGAAGCACAGACTCTAGAGCTTTCGATGGAATTGGACGAGGCCCGGAAGAAGATCCAGACATGTGAGGCTGGCGAGTCTTTGGTGACAGCGATCCATGCACGTTTCACCTATCGGATGCATGATTTGAGCCAGTTCATGAAGAGTTTCACCCAGCGCTACACGCAGTGGCACAACCGGACACACCACCGCACGGGACGTTTGTGGGAAGATCGCTTCAAGAGTGTGATCGTGGAAGACGGTGTGGCGAGCAAGACGATGGCGGCGTATATCGATCTGAACCCGGTTAGGGCTGGAATAGTCAAGGATCCTGCGCAATACCGCTGGAGCAGTTATGGCGAAGCGGTCGGTGGTGGCGCGAAGGGTAATGGCAAAAAGGCGCGGGCGGGGCTGGTTCGAGCGATAAGGGCACACAAGGGTGTGGGCGCAGATGCGGATCTATGGGCGCATGATGTGTCGCGCGAGTATAGAAAATTGTTGCTGGCAGGAGCGGTTGAGAAGCTGGAAGCGCGAATCGGAAAAAGCGGAGAAGCCGAGGTGAAGCGAACGCGCAAGGGCATGAGCGCCGAGCAAACACAACGTGAGAAGGAACGGTTGGAGAGGAAGGTCGAGAAAATTCCGTTCGGGCGGATGCTGCGGTGCCGGGTGAGGTATTTTACGGATGGCGCGGTAATCGGAAGCCGGGCGTTTGTGAACGAGGCATTTGCGAATGCGCGGGAGCGATTCAGCAAGGCGCGCAAGAATGGAGCGCGTGTCATGCGTGGCAATGGCAGCGGCGCAAAGGGAGTGCTGTGGAGCGCGCGGGATCTGCGGGTGAATACATGAACTCGTGGTAGATTCCATCTTGTTCATGGGCTCCATGATCAAAGAGATGGCGCGCCTGAATCGATGATGAAAGCCGGCCGTGAAAGCACACCTTTGGACAACGCGCCGTAGTGGTCGGATCGCCAGTAATTTTTAAGATCGTCGGCGGTGATGAATTGGAGGCCTGGAGTGGCGACGGCGGGATTGCAGAGGATGTAGAGGTTTTCCTCCGCGATGTATCCGCAGATGTTGAGCGTGTGACCGGCGCTGCCTCCGGGGTATTGCGGGCCGATGTATTTGAAATCCACAACCATGGGACGACCGGCATCGAGCTCGCTTTTCAACGTGGCGGTGGCTTTGGCAAATCCTTCGTCATCGGGTGTGAAGGTCACGAGTTTCCAGTGCTGGCCGATCTTCTTCGAGGCATCGAGGAGATGTCCCCAATCCGTGCCGGCACCGAGGGGTGATGGGGTGAGGCGCTTGAAATCCCAGCCACCGATCTTGCTGCCTTGAAAGCGCGCAAAGCTGGCGCAGGCGGTGGAGCCGCAGTTGTTATAACCTTGGTGGATGTGCTGCATGTTAACGATGGCAAACTTGCCTGGATCGCTTTTTCGTTGGCGGAAACCGATGAGCTTCAATAGATCCGCTCCCTGCTGGGCGGAGGAGTCGGCGGAGGGCTGCGAGGGATGGCCGGTGCGGCCGGTAGGACGAAGTTTCGAGGCTTTTGTCCAAGAAGATTTCGCCGCATCCAACTCGCCTGCCTGAAACTGCATTTCACCTAACACCACGAGGCCCGGCGGATCGGCCAGTTCCGCCGCACGCTCTGCGAGACAACGTGCCTGCACGGGATCGGGAGCGATGCCTTCGCCGGAAAAATATACCATCGCCGCGCAGGCGGCAGCACGTCCGTGGCCAGCATCCGCCGCCTTTTTCCAACAATCGAGAGCCTTTGGAATATCCTGTTCTGTGCCCTGGGCACCGAAGTAACATTGGCCGAGGTTGAACGCGGCTTGCGATGATTTTCCTTCTGCCGCAGCTTTGAAATAGCCAATGGCAATCACGGGATTGCGCTCGGCTGAAACACCGCGCAGATAAGCGGAACCCACGAAGTCCATCGCATCCACATTGCCACGATCCGCTGCCAGATGCGCCCACTTCATGGCTTCGACATTGTCTTTGTCGATGCCTTTACCATCCCGATAACGGATGGCTAGATCCAACTGGGATTTTTGATCACCGTCAGCGGCCCGGCTACAGAGAGTTTCCAGGTCAGCTTGCTCAGTGGCAACCAGAGTGGAAATGCACATCATGCACATGACGACGAGAGCGAGAGAGTGTCCAGTCGTCATAACATAATGATCGGGGATTTCATCAACTCGTATGTTGGGATTGATACCGCCGACTTCCAGCTACTTGAGCCCCACCGCGCGGCGCACGCGATCGAGCACTTTCGCGGATTCCTCGCGGGCGCGGGCCGCGCCATCCGCCAACACACGGTCCACATAACCGGGGTCGGCGAGGATTTCCGCGCGGCGCACGCGCATGGGCGCGAAGAAATCCCAATACGCCTCGGCCAGGCGCTTCTTGAAATCCCCGTATCCCGTACCACCGCACTGGTGGTCGTCCACCATCGTCTGATAGTCCGCCTCGCTGGCGAAAAGTTTGTAAAGCGCGAGAATGGTCGAATTTTCCACGGGTTTGGGTTCCTCCACCGGAGTCGAGTCGGTGGTGATTTTCATGATGAGTTTTTTCAGCGGTTTTTCCTCACCGAAGATCGGCAGCGTATTGCCGTAGCTTTTGCTCATTTTCCGACCGTCCAGGCCGACGACCACGGCGGTGTCCTCGCGGATGATCGGTTCGGGCAGGACGACGGTACCGTCGCCAAAAGTTTCATTGAGCTTCACCGCGAGATCGCGGGTAACTTCGAGGTGTTGTTTCTGGTCCTTACCGACCGGAACTTGGTTAGAATCATAGAGCAGTATATCCGCGGCCATCAGCACCGGATAAGCGAAAAGCCCGTGGTTCGGCGCGATCCCTTGGGAGGTCTTGTCCTTGTAGGAATGGCATTTCGCCAGCAGGCTCATCGGACAGACCGTCGAGAGGATCCATGCCAGTTCGTTGACCTCGGGCACCGCGCTTTGACGGAAAAACACCGCGCGTTTCGGGTCCAGGCCGCAGGCGAGGAAATCGACCGCCAATTCCCTCACGTTTTCCCGAAGAGCCGCCGGATCCTGCGACGAAGTCATCGCATGGTAATCCGCGATGAAATAGAAAGCCTCACCTATTTCCTGAAGGCGCACGGCAGGTTCCATTGCACCGAAATAATTGCCGACGTGGAGTTTTCCGCTGGGTTGGAGACCGGTGAGAATTCGCATGGCGCGCATCATGGAATCCAAAGCGGGGACAGGTCAAGCGGCATGGTGGTGGCGTGCGGGGTGCCAACACCAAAAGCGCCAAGGAACCGCCGGGTGTATGCCATGACATTCGGTTTACAACGTTATTTCATCGGCTACGACTGCTATGGCCGGGCGATATGGGGGTACCGGCAGGTGAACCGCTACTACCACCCGCTCATCCGCCCGTCATACCGTGAACCGATCCCCTACCGTCACTACTCATACCATGATTCCTACCGCCACCACGGCCGGAGCTACGGTGGTTACTGCAGGTGACCAATATCGTTGACTTGACCGGCCACCTTGTTTAGCTGCGGCGCACCACCATGTTCGTCATCTCCATCGCCGCGCTCAAACGAAACACCGCCATCCTCCGCGAAGTGAAGGAAGCGGCGGGTTGCCGACTGGTGCTGGCACTCAAGGGGTTTTCCTGCTGGAAGGCATTTCCCTACCTGTGCGACGATCTGGACGGCTGCTGCGCATCAGGCTTGTGGGAGGCCCTGCTCGCACGGGATTATTTCAAGAAATACATCGTCACCTATTCGCCTGCCTATGATGAGGATGACATCGAGGCGCTTTGCGGATTCACCCACCATCTCGATTTCAACTCGCTCTCCCAGTGGTTCCGTTTCCGAGACCAAGTGATGGCGCACCCGCGTTTCCAAAGCGGAGAATTGCACTGCGGCCTTCGCGTGAACCCGCAGTGCTCGACCGGCCACACGCCGATCTACGACCCCTGTGTGCCCGGCTCACGGCTTGGCATCACGGCGGATCAACTCACCGGAGCGGATCTAACAGGATTGTCCGGACTGCATTTTCACACGCTATGCGAACAGGACTCGGACGATCTGGAAACCACGCTTGCTGCGGTGGAGGAGAAGTTCGGACACCTGCTAAAGTCACCGCAATTCACCTATCTCAACATGGGCGGCGGTCACTGGATCACCAAGCCGACCTATGACCGCGAGCGCTTGGTCAGGATTGTTAGAAAAACCCGCGAAAAATACGGCGTGGAAGTCTGGCTGGAACCCGGCGAGGCCGTGGCGATCCACACCGGTGTGTTGCGGGCCACTGTCATGGATGTGTTCGAATCCGCAGGCCACCGACTTGCCATCCTCAGCATCTCCGCCACCGCGCACATGCCGGATGTGATGGAAATGCCCTATCGCCCGGATGTGTTTTTGGTAGAGAATGAAGAGGCCGTAGGTCAGAGGTCGGAGATCAGAGATCAGAAGTCAGAAAAAACGATTCCGGCAGTCACATTTTCTGGCGAGAGTTATCACTTGGTTGGAGATCCCGCCAACCCTCAATCTCCAATCTCCAATCCCCAATCTCTATTCAATTATCGTCTCGGCGGGCCGACTTGTCTGGCGGGCGACGTCACCGGGGATTTCACCTTCCACCGCGAATTGCGGGTCGGCGACACGTTGGTGTTCGATGACATGGCACACTATACCATGGTCAAGACGACCACCTTCAACGGAGTGAAGCATCCGCCGATCGCTTTGCAGCACGAGGATGGATCGCTGGAAATCATCCGCGAGTTCGGCTATGCCGATTTCCGTGACCGTCTGGCGTGAACGGAGGCGGGTGATCCCGAACTCCGAAATTCCAACGACAGGTCGGCTGTTTGAAACCACAACGGACGATCCGCCTGCTAATCTAGCTAACATGTGAATCCGAGAGGACTGGTTCCATTCACAGTGATTTTGCGGTCTTGCCGATGGTGGAAAAAACCGTTACGCTCGCGGTGATGAAAGGGATGCCGGAATGGCCGCGGTTTTTGGCGGGGTTCGCGCGAGAGGCGCAAGCCCGGGGTCTTGTCGGCCGGACGCTGGCAGAATGCGCGGGCGGACCGCTGATGGCTTGGGAGCACGCAGGACCCGGACCGCATGTCTATGTTTCCGCCGGCATGCATGGCGATGAACCGGCGGGACCACTGGCGCTGCTTAGGTTGTTAGAAGAGGATTTTTTCGGCCCGGGCATCCATTGGTTGCTCTGCCCCGCCCTGAATCCGGACGGGTTGTCGGCCGGCACCCGCGGCAATGGCGCAGGCATCGATCTCAACCGAGACTACCTGACCCGCCAGACACCTGAAGTGCGGGCGCACGCCGGGTGGCTGGAAACCATGCCACCGCCGGACTTGTTTGTTTCCCTCCATGAGGATTGGGAAACCTGCGGATTTTACCTTTACGAAATCAATCTGGGACCGGACATGCCCCAACGCGCCCAAGCCATCATCAACGCCGTGAGGCCGTGGTTTCCTCCCCAACCCGGGCCGGACATCGACGGCCATCAGCCGCGCACGGACGGCTGGATCTATCACGAGGCGGAGGCGGATGAGCCGACAGGGTGGCCGGAAGCGATTTTCCTGGCCAATCACGGCTGTCCGTTATCGTTCACGTTAGAGACACCGAGCCATGCCCCGCTCAACCTCCGTGTCGCCGCCCACGTGTCCGCGACACGCGCCGCAGTACAAACCCTGGGATTCACCTGACCACGATCGGGGTATGGCGTCAGAATGGTAAAACCGTTCTGACATTTTTCTATCGAACCGTCCAGCCGACATCACCGGTCCGGGATGCCCCATGGACAGGCAACCGGCGTGAGGCAGGAGAGAAATACGTTAGAGCAGTTTAAGAAATAGTGTGGCCGCAAATGTGGCGGCGGTTTTCAACCGCCATGCCCGATGCCTGAAAAAATAGGCTTGGCGGTTACAAACCGCCGCCACGATGCCATCATGTTGGCTACGATATTTCTCAAATTGCTCTAGCCAGAGCCCATGAGGTGGCAATGGAACAAGTGATTTCCTCTCATGGGCATCGGCGGACACGTTCCGCCGCTCCTTGGGGAGGCCCGCGTGGGAGACTCTTATTCGTTTCACGCCGGAACGCACTTCGGACAGACGCCGAAGAACTCCAGTTCGTGATAAAGATTCTGGAAGCCGGTTTTCCTGCGGATTTCGTCTTCCAGATGGTGCACCGGGCATGGTGCCTTGATTGCCTCGATGGTGCCGCAACTGGTGCAGATCAGATAATCGTTGTGTTTTCCGGGGACGAGCAATGTGAAATACGCGGCACGCTCGTGCAGGCCGAGTCTTCTAACCACTCCGTGCTCCACCAGCCTTTGCAGCAGACGGAAAACCGTGGCCTTGTCGCATTGGTCGGCGAGGCGAGTGGAGGCCGCGAGTTCGGCCAGCGTCATCGGGCGTGCGCTTTCCAGCAGGGTGGTTAGCAATTCCTCGAGCGCCTTGGTCCGGCGCAGGCCCACCTCACGGCAGCGTGCGACGGTTTCCTGGACCACGGATTGCAGAGGTTTCGTTTTGTGCGGGGTGGCTGACATTTTTTGGAAACCGTGGGTTTCAGAATAAATCCTGCTGCGGATCCGAAGGTCCGGCGGGCGGCGGTGGCGCGCCGATTTTTTCATAGGCGGATGGCAGGGCCATGCGGCCACGCGGTGTGCGCATCAGATAGCCTTGCATGATGAGGAAGGGTTCGTGGACTTCTTCAATGGTCGCCGCGTCCTCACCGCAGGCCACGGCCAGCGAATTGAGACCCACCGGCCCGCCGTTGAATTTGTAAATCAGCACTTCCAGCAAACGTTTGTCCATCTCGTCGAGACCTTGGGAATCGATCTCAATCATCGTCAGCGCGGCATCGGCGACCTCGCCATCGATGTGACCCTTGCCGCGAACCTGGGCGAAGTCCCTCACCCAGCGCAGCAGGGCGTTGGCCACCCGCGGGGTGCCGCGCGCACGCAGGGCGACCTGATTCGCGCCGGAGCGCTCGATCGGCACATCTAACAATCCCGCCGAGCGTTCGATGATTTGCGCGAGTTCGTCGTGCGTGTAGTAATCGAGTCGGTTGACCAATCCGAAGCGCGAGCGCAGCGGAGCGGTGAGCATGCCTGAGCGTGTAGTGGCACCGACCAGCGTGAATCGCGGCAGGTTGATCTGGATGGATCTCGCCGATGGGCCGGAGTCGATGATGATGTCCAACCTGAAATCCTCCATGGCCGGATAGAGATATTCCTCGATCGCCGGGTGCAGGCGGTGGATTTCATCGATGAAAAGAATATCACCTTTCTGGATGTTGGTGAGGATGCCGGCGAGGTCACCGGCTTTTTCGATCTGCGGGCCGGACGTCGTGTGGAGTTGGGTGCCGGCAGCCTTGGAAATCAAGTTGGCCAGAGTGGTTTTCCCGAGCCCCGGCGGGCCGGAAAGCAGGACGTGGTCGAGCACGTCGCCGCGTCGTTTCGCAGCCTCCAGCATGAGTAGCAGCCGGTCCTTCACCTTTTCCTGGCCGATGAACTCGGAAAACGCCGGTGGGCGCAGCGAGACATCAAACGCCGTGACGGGCGTGGTGGTGGTTTGTTGGTAGAAGTTCTCGGACATCGGTAGGTCGCGGAGATTTGAACCTACCACGGGCCCGGAGAGAAGCGCAGAGTTTGGCGGGACCGGCTTTGGTCAATCTTTGGATGGAAAGCGGATGCTCAGTTTGATCATGAACAGCACTTGGCAGATGACAAATCCGAGCAGCCAGGGGAATGCCTTATCCATGAATCCGTAGGAGTGCAGGCCTACGCCGAGCATGTTCACGCCAAACCATGAGAAGGCGGTGATGGCATTGCCGAAAATCGCCATGATCATCAGGCCGCGCTCGCGTATGAAACCACCCCAGCGGGCGTGCAGGATCAACGCGCACCACAGAACGATGAGCAACGCGCCGTTTTCCTTGGGATCCCAGCCCCAGAAGCGGCCCCATGATTGGTCCGCCCAGATGCCGCCGAGCACGGTGCCCACAAAGCTGAAAAGGGTGGCGAAACAAACCACTCCGTAAACCATCCGGGCCAAGGTTTTGCCCGCCTGCTTGTCGAAGGTTTTGGGCATCATATCGATGATGACATAGGCGATGGCGAGGAAGCCAGCCAGGAACATCGCGGAGTATCCGGCGGTGATGACCACGACGTGGGTGGCCAGCCAGATGTTGCTATCGAGCACGGCCTGCATCATTTCCAAGGTGTCGCCGCTGGAGCCCAGGTGGTGGGCGATGATGAGGGTGATAAATCCGACCAAGCCGGAGCAGGCGATGCCGATGCCGTCGCGGAACAATCGTTCGAGCACGATGCCGATCACCACGGCTCCCCAACCGACGAAGATGGCGGATGAGTAGAGATTGGTGACGGGCGGGCGGCCTTGCAGCCACATGCGAGAAAACATGCCGAACGAGTGGACGAGCAGGGCCAGCAAGATCAGCAGGAAGGCGGTCTTGCGCAGGCCCTTGGGACACACCAGCCAAGAACCGCAGGCCAGCAGGAAAGCTCCGACATACAACACCATGCTCTGATAGAACGGCTCCATCCGGTTGAAACGCATTTCATAGGAGGTGCGCGTCGTCCACTCGGGATGCTCCACGGCGAGCCACCCGGCGTATTCCTTGGTTACTTTGACAAACTTCGCTTTGTCATCGGCGCGGAAGGCATCGCTCATATCAGCCAGGGCGGCCACGGAAGCGGGAATCGTCTGCGGCGAATCCACCCGGATCAGGGCGTTGCCGGTGCTCAACCAATCGCCTTCGCTTCCGCCGGCCTTGGGGGCCACGGCGAGCATGTTAGAAAAACGCGACTGCCTCTCGTAGCGGGAAACCGCAGCTTTGAGCAGATTGAGTTGGTCTTGCGGAAGCGGAGTGGCTCCCGGTTGGATGGAACCGGCACCGCTGGCAACGGCGGCGGCGTAGGTTTCGATTTCCTTGCCGAAATCCACGGTGCCTTCTTCGTGGACGCTGTTCTTGAGCTGCTGGTAATGAATCAGCGCGTTGTGCAGGTTGAGAATGGCGGTTTGGAACGGCGTGCGCTCGGTAGCTTCGACATCGTCGGCCAGTTTGCGTTCCTGCTCGATCTTTTCGAGCGATGGCTTGAGCTCCGCAAACGTGCAATACCGCTTGTCCTCCTGCGGCATGCCGCACATCCCGAGCACCTCCTGGTTTGCCACGGCGAAAACCGGATAGCCATCGGCCACGGTGGGGTTGAACAACACATCGGCCAACCAACGGGTGGCGGTCATGGTGCCTCCGCCGTTTGGCAGGCGCAACGATTGTTTGCCACGCATGATCAACAACGAGTTACGGGCCACGGTGTCCAGCGGCTTGATGCGCCCGCCAACGAGCACCGGGATGCGGCCGAATGATGTGAGATCGAAATCGCCGGGTTTCGGCTTGGGCGTGATCCATGAGGACCCGAGCCACAGCGCGGCAACCAGCAGGACGAGGTAGGGCACGAAACGTTTCATGGCTTAACGGTGGGTTTGGAACGACGGGCGAACCCGATCAGGTGATAGGTAAATTGGAAGATCAGGCCGATGGAAACGATGATGCAGGCGATATAAGGTGCCTGATAGCCCGGATTGCGCACGACCTGGAGCACAGTGCCGCTGTTATCGGGCTCGAATCCGGATTGGTAATAGGTGTCTCCCATGTGACGCAGCGGGTGGTTCATGTAGATGAGCACTTGGCGGGTGTCCTTGTTGGCGGCGTCCGTTAGATCCACCTTGCTGGAGAAATTCTTGGGAATCATCGTGCCCGGATAGGTTTCGTGAGTGAAATCCTTGAGAGTCAGGCTGTAGGGTTTGTAGTAGCGGGCGGGGCGGAGTTGGAGACTCCACTTGCGGCCGTCGATTTCCAGATCCTGAGAAACGGCCAGGGCATCTGAAACCAACCAGGTGCCGAGCGATTTTCCGCCCTTCGCGGGAGTGACTTCGACCACGGCGCTCATGATATCGCGCTCGTCCATTTTCGTAGCGCGCGGCGCGGAGGTCAGGGAAACCCGCTGGCCGGTGCCATTGGTGGCGGCCGGCACGGACGAGGCTCCAGTTTCCTGGCCGATCATCTTGAGCTTGGAATTCCGGAAGTAACTGCGGACGGCGAGCGTGAAAGGAAGGTCGCCGCTGGTGATGGTTCCTCCTTTGGAGATCACCTCGCCGGGGATGGCGGTGACCTTCAGGTTTTCAGGGTCGGTTTGATCGATCACCGCGAGTTCCACGCGCGCCTGATCTTCCGAGTAGTTCTTGGTTTCCCCTTCCTTGAGGCGCATGAAGCTCGACACCGAGAAAAGGTCCGTGGCGAGGCCGCCTGCCAGCATGATGATCAGGCCGAGGTGGGTGAGCTGGATGCCAAACTTTTTCCATGTCCACCGGAACCGCTGGATGTGCGCGGCGATCAGATTGATGAGCAGCACGGCACCGACCAAATGGCCGCCGGGAAACACCGGAATTTTATAGGCACCGGAGGCTGGCGACCACCAGACGACCCAGCTTTGGAAATATTGTTCCTGCACAAAAAACAGGCCAAAGCGGACTTGGGCGATCGTCCCTGCGAACACCAGCACAAGTGCGGCGGCGAGACAAATCACGGTGAGACGCAGGGAGGAGATGGGTCCCAGCAGACGTTTGAGGGTTTGCATCATTCAGGTTTGGTGAAACGGACGGATTCGAGAAACGCAGTGAACTTGGCTTTTTCCGCGCCAACGAGGGCGTCCGGGCCGGTGAATTTAAAAAACCATGTGTCCGCACCATGGCGCGCCCATCCGGCGGCACAACGGGTTTGTGGGCCGGTGACATCAATCAGCGACATCGTCTTGGGACCGGAGGTCACTTTGCTGACGAGCGGAGCCATGCCGGCTTCATCGATAGGCGGCAGGGCCACTTGTTGGCGCCAGCGGTTGACGTTGGCGAGGTCGCCGCCGACATCGCCGGGGAAATGTGAGATGGAAAGCTCCCCCTTGGTGCCATCCGCGCCGACAACGGCAATGGTCGCGTAACGCGCCGAACTGCCATTGCCGATTGCCCAACCGGTCGGGAGCGTCCATGTCAACGAACCATCACCCGCAGGTGCTGCCGCTGCAGGCGGGGCGACCGCCGCCGTTTCATCTCCAGGTTTCGTGCCGTGCATGGGCACCTTGGAGGGTTCTCCGGCCTTCACGGTTGATGTCCACAGGATGAACGCTTCGCGCTCCTTTGCGACCACTGCGGCGTCTCCCACCATTTTGAAATACCAAGCGGTTCCCTTGTCCTCGACGATCACACCGACAAGACGGCTGGGTTTTGCATCATTCGCGGAAGGAGAAACGCCCTCGACATCCACCAGCACACCATCTCCGAAACCGGTCTTGGCGCTTGGAAGCTGTTGGAGAGCCGCTTCGTCGGCGACGGGTTGGCCGAGTTGCTCGCGCCACATGTTGAAAGCATTGAGTTTGCTGGACGGAGCCGCACGCAAGTTGGACAACGAAATCGCTGCGGCCGCATCGCCTTCACTCTTGACGTAGTAGCTGGCCACCCGCATCCCCGCGTTAGGTCGTTTTTCCCAGTGCGTGGGCGGTGTATCCTTGATCTCCACGGTTGGAGGAGCGCCGCCTCCCATTCCCGGAAGCCCAGCATGTGGGTCCGCCCCACCACCCATGCCCGGAACACCCGCATGAGGATCTTTCCCATCAGCAGCTCCCGGCATCGCGCCGCCAGGCATCATGCCGCCGGGCATGCCCGCGTGAGGATCCGCAGCGGGGGCCTGCGGCGGCGGGGATTCCTTGGCAACGCTGTAGGTCTTGATTTCCTCGCTTTCCTTCTTGCAGGAAACTGCAGTCAAAATCACGAGGGCGGCAAGACAGAACGATGAGGATTTCATGGGTTTTGAATGATGCTATGGCGGCGGAGCTTCGATGCCGGATCACACGACGTCAATGGATAAGCAGAAAATGATAAGGAAATATCATCCCGCGCCAGAAGGGATTCGCGCGACCGTATCCCGCGAATCGTCGTCAATCCGGGAGTGCGCCCGGCCATGTTTTGAACGAAAAGACGATTTTCCCGGAAGGTTTTCATTCCCTTACACATCTTTCATTTCAACGATTCCAACGCAGCCGCGATGCGCACAGAATGACGCTCTCGATCGATGAAATAGCTAACCTCCTCGTATCCTGCCGCACACAGCAAATGGAGTGCGGTCGAGTATCCGGCACCCACGCGTTGTGGCACATGGGCATCCGCGCCGATCACCACCGGAATCCCGCGTTCCCTCATCATCACAAGTTGGGACGGCGAAGGATTCATTTCCGGCAGCGGTTTCTGCACCCCGCTGGTATTAAGTTCCATCGCCACGCCCGTGGCGGCGATACGATCCAGCGCACGCGCGATGACCGGACGCAGCCGCTCGAAATCCCAATCCGCCGGGGACTCGTTCTTGATCAAATCCGGATGGGCGAGCGTATCAAAAAGCCCACTCTCCGCCGAGAGGGCGAGATGATCGAAATACACCTCATGATACGAGTGGATCTCGCCGGTATAAAACAGCGCACGGTAATCCCGGACCTGATAATGGATGGACCCCAGCACATGGCTGAGCGGCGCACGGGCATGGAGTTCCTCCAACCACGGTTCCACCCCGGGATAATAATCGCTCTCCAACCCCAAACGCACATCCAAACGCCCTGCGAATGCCTCCCGGGTGGCGGCGATCATCGACACATATTCGTCGAATTGGTCCGGCCTCATCCTCACCGATGCGGAAAATCCACTGGGCAACGGACAATGACAGGTAAATGTAATCCCCTTGAATCCCCGCGCCAGCGCCACCGACGCATACTCGTCCGGTTCACCGTAGGCATGATTGCACAAGGGCGTGTGGCAGTGAGACTCGTAAAGCAGCGGCGTGTGCATCGGCGACCAGCCTGAACCAGCCAACCATCCATGAAAAGCCCAGTTTGATCCAACCGGGAAATGAAACGCCTCAAAATTTACCTGAAATGACAGAATCGAAACGCAGAGATGCTGAGAACGCGAAGGACTTCGCGGAGAAATATGGAATTTCCATGATGTGGCAAAGAATGACTTTCACCCCGTTCCAATTCTAAGATTTGATAACCTCAGCGCTTTCCTCCGCGATCTCCGCATCTCTGCGTTTCGCTGAATCATTTTTTGATGCGTTGACCCTGGCACGGCAAAACAATAATCCCTTGATTTTTCGTGCCTTGTGCGGAAAAACGTGCTTTCTCTCGCCCGCCCCGCCGATTTCCTCTCTTGCCATGCCTACCGCCCTGACCCGCAATTTCTCCATCATCGCCCACATCGATCACGGGAAAACCACGCTCTCCGACCGCCTCCTGGAGATGACCAGCACCGTGACCATGCGGGAAAGCACGGCCCAGCAACTCGATTCCATGGACCTCGAGCGCGAAAAGGGCATCACCATCAAATCCCACCCGGTGGCCATGGAATACACCGCCCGGGACGGAAAAACCTACAAGCTCAACCTGCTCGACACCCCCGGTCACGTCGATTTCTCCTACGAGGTCTCCCGCGCGCTGGCCGCCTGCGAGGGGGCCATCCTGATGGTGGACGCCGCTCAAGGCGTGGAAGCCCAAACCGTGGCCAACCTCCACCTCGCCACCGAGCAAAACCTCACCATCATCCCGGTTCTCAACAAGATCGACCTCCCGGCCGCGGATGTCCCGAAGTGCAAACGACAGCTCGAGGAAATCCTCTGCATCCCCGCCGAGGACTGCATCCCCGCCTCCGCGAAGAACGGCATCGGCATCGAGGAAATCCTCGAAGCCATCATCGCCCGCGTCCCGGCCCCCAAGGAAAACCCGGACAAACTGCTGCGTTGCTCGGTCTTCGATTCCCTCTACGACACCTACCGCGGCGTGGTCTCCTACGTCCGCGTGTTTTCCGGCTCGGTCAAACGCGGCCAGCGCGTGAAACTCTTCGCCCTGGACAACACCTACGAGGTCAAGGAGGTCGGCGTCTTCACGCCGAAAATGACCACGCGCGACAAACTCGTCGCAGGCGATGTCGGCTATGTCATCGCCAACATGAAATCCGCCAGCGAGGTGAAAATCGGCGATACCATGACGGACGCCACCCACCCGTGCAAGGAACCACTCCCCGGCTACAAGGAAATCCAACCGATGGTTTTCTCCGGAATCTATCCGGTGGACTCGTCCGACTACGAGGCGCTCAAAATGGCGATGGGCAAGCTCCAGATCAACGACCCCGCCTTCACCTATCAGCAGGAAAGCTCGACCGCGCTCGGCTTCGGCTTCCGCTGCGGATTCCTCGGCCTGCTCCACATGGAAATCATCCAGGAACGCCTGCGCCGCGAGTTCGACATGAACGTGATCTCCACCTACCCGTCCGTCATCTATCAAATCACGATGACCGATGGCACCGAGCGCATCATCGACAACCCGACGCTCTTCCCCGATCCCCAAGGCATCCAGGAAATCCGCGAACCGGTCGTGAACGTCTATATCATGGTGCCCGGCGAATACATCGGCGACATGATGCAGCTCGTGCTCGAAAAACGCGGCGAAGTCACCAATACCGAAACCATCGACGAAACCCGCGTGATGCTTTCCTGTGTGCTGCCGCTTTCCGAGATCCTCGTGGATTTCAACGACAAGCTCAAATCCATGACCCGCGGTTACGGCTCGATGGACTACGAACATTCCGGTTACCGCGCGGCGAAAATGGTCAAGATGGACATGCTCATCGCCGGCGATCCGGTGGAAGCATTCTCCACCATCGTCCACCGCGACAAAGCCGAGTCCTACGGCCGCACACTCGCCAGCAAGCTCAAGGAAGTCATCCCGTCCCACCTCTTCGTCGTCGCCATCCAGGCGGCCGTCGGCGGCAAGATCGTCGCCCGCGAATCGATCTCCGCCATGCGCAAGAACGTCACCGCCAAATGTTACGGCGGCGACATCACCCGCAAGCGCAAGCTGCTGGAAAAGCAGAAAGAAGGCAAAAAGAAGATGAAGATGTTCGGTAAAGTGAACATCCCCCAAGACGCCTTCATCAAGGTGCTCAAGAGCGGAGATTGATCGACATTCTCGCCCACACCTTTTGATTTCCGATAGCCGGGAAATGAATAACGATAACCATTCCGCTGCCCTGACTCGGGTTTCATCCTTGGCTTGCCATGGGCCTTGGTTCGCGCCATAACCCAGCCATGCTCCGACTTGGAAAAAAACCGACCTGTCGTCTCGCCCTGCTTTCGTCTTGCGTCCTGTTGTTGCAGGCCGCCACTCCCACCGCCGGCGCCGCCGATTTTTCGTTTGAAAAACTTTGTGAAAGCTCACGCAAGTCGGCGGCCGCGCCTTATGTGCCCGCCAAACAGGAACTTGCGGATTTCTGGAAAAACCTGACCTACGACCAACACCGCGATATCCGCTTCAAAATGGAGTCCGGCTTGTGGGCGAAGGAGAAACTGCCGTTTTCGATCGACTTCTTCCACCCCGGATGGACCGCGAAAAAAATGGTGGCGTTGCATGAGGTGGTGGATGGTCAATCATCACCGATCAAGTTCGATCTCAGTTTGTTCGATTACGGCAAACAGAAGGTGCCGGCAGGCACGCCACCGCCACCGGGATACGCCGGCTGGCGCGCGCGCTGCCACCTCAACTCGCAGGACTACATGGATGAATTCCTGGTTTTTCTCGGCGCGAGTTATTTGCGGGCCATCCCGGCGAACTCGCCGTATGGATTGTCCGCACGCGGGCTTTCGCTCAACAGCGGCCTGCCGGGCGTGCCCGAGGAGTTTCCGGACTTCACCACGTTCTATCTGCAGCGCCCGGAAAAGGACGCGAAGGAAATGAAAGCGTGGGCGATGTTAGATGGCGAGAGCGTGGCCGGAGCCTATCAATTCACCATCACTCCGGGGCCGGAAACCGTGATGGATATCGAGGCGGAGATCACCCTGCGCCGCCCGGTCCAACAACTCGGCCTCGCGCCGTTTTCATCGATGTATTGGTTCGGCGAGGCCACCCATCCCAAGCCGCTGGATTTCCGCCCAGAAGTGCATGACAGCGACGGCTTGCTGATGGAACTTGAAAGCGGAAACCTGCATTACCGCCCGCTGGAACAAACGCAGCACCAGTTCCGCCACTGCGTTTTCACCATGGAAAAACCGCGCTCCTGGGCGTTGGTCCAGCGGGATCGTTCGTTCTCGTCCTATCAGGATCCGGAAGCCCGCTACCACGAGCGCCCGAGCGTGCGCGTGGAACCCGTGCAAGGATTCGAGCACGGAAAAATCCATTTGATCGAAATGCCCACCACCGATGAGACTAACGATAACGTCATTCTCGTCTGGGAACCCCAACCCGCACTGGAAATCGGCAAACCATTCCGGTTCCACTACCGCCTGCGCTGGATGCGCGATCCCGCCCCGTCCGGGCTTTTCGCCGTGCGCGCCACCCGCTCCGGCACCCCCGTCCAAAAACCGGACGAGATCCTCATCGCCATCGACTTCGCGAAACCTCTGCAACCGGAAAAGAAGATCGGCGATCCTAAGTGGGACGATGTTTCCGCCATCAAACCGGTGGTCACGCTGAACCAACAATCCGCCAAGCTTCTTCATGTGGGCCTCAGCGACATGAGCATGCCGAATGTGGACGACCTTCCCGCAGGACTCGGCCGCAGCCCCAACCTGCACATGCCACAGGTCCTGCGCGCCTTCTTCGTGATCGACCCGCCGAAGGACCTCGATCACATCGATATGACCTGCGAACTCCAAGATGCCAGCGGAAAAGCCATTTCAGAACGCTGGGTCTATCTTTGGAAAAAACCCTGATTTATATCGGCGCTGAATCGGTTGAAAAAGAGGCTTGGCGGTTAAAAACCGCCGCCACGATGCCATCATGGTGGCTACGATATTTCTTATAGTGCTCTAGCGCAGTCCTCGCAGCAACAATTCCGCGTTGGTCTTGGTGCCTTTCAGATTTCTCAGCAGGGTTTCGATGGCATCGCCGATCGGCAGGCCTGCGAGTTGGCGACGAATGTCCACCACTTTGAGGAATTCGTCCGGGTGATAGAGACGGTCGTCGTTGCGGGTTCCGGATTGCGGAATGTGAATGGCCGGGAAAACGCGGCGCTCGGCGAGTTCACGGTCGAGCCGCACCTCCATGTTACCGGTGCCTTTGAATTCCTCGAACACGACATCGTCTAGGCGGCTCTCGGTCTCGACCAAAGCCGTGGCGAGAATGGTGAGCGATCCGCCCTCCTCGACATTGCGGGCGGTGCCGAAAAACTTGCGGGATTTCTGCAATGCCAGCGGGCTGACACCGCCGGAGCCGATCGGCCCGCCCTGCATCGCCGAGTTGTGGCCGCGGGCGAGACGGGTGAGACTGTCTAACAAAAGAATCACATCCTTGCCGAGCTCGACGAGGCGCTTGGCTCGCTCGATGACGAGATCCGCGACTTGGGCATGGCGGCGAGGTGACTCATCGAAAGTGGAGGCATAAACGCGGCTGCCTACGGTTTCCTCGAAATCGGTGACCTCCTCCGGGCGTTCATCCAACAAAAGAATGATCAGCTCCGCATCCGGGTGATTCAGGCGGATCGAGCGGGCGATTTGTTTGAGCAAGATGGTTTTTCCGCCGCGGGGTGGGGCGACGATGATGCCGCGTTGGCCCTTGCCAAGCGGGGCGATCAGATCAATCACGCGGACACCAAGGAAATCATTGCCATCACCTTCCAGATGGATCCGCTGGTCGGGGAAAAGTGGCGTGAGCTTGTCGAATTCCTTAGGTAACTGGTAATCGGCGAGCGGGATGCCCTCGACTTCCAGCACTTCGTGAGCAATGAGGAATTTGTCACGCTCACGGGGTGCTCGGACGCGGACTTTGACGGATTGGCCGACGCGCAATGGCAGATTGCGCAGGATGGCGGAACCCAAATGGATATCATCCGGGCCGGGGCGGAAACTGCGGGCGGGATCGCGCAGCATAGCGAAGTTGTCCTTGCCCTGCTCCAACACTCCCTCACAGACGAGACCCGTGCCTTCGTGACTGAAAAAACACAGGAGTTCGTAAATCAACTGGCTTTTTGAAATACCACCTTGGATCCGCGCGGGCACGGCCTCCGCCATCGCCTGAAGCTCGGCCAGCGACTTGAGGCGGAATTGATTGATATCGATGGAAACCGGGGCGGGCGTGATCGCCGCAGCAGTCGGCGCGGGTTGCGCGTCTGGGGCATCGGATGGTTCGGAGAGGGACATGAGAAATGCTTGGGCGAATCGGCGGATTTGAGAACGGATGACGGACGGCGGGCCTTCATTCCAGAAAACCACGTCCGCAAGGGACATTTTTTCCTGAACCGGGAGCTGGGCGGCGAGAATGGATTCAATCAGCGAATCCTCGAACCCGCCACGGGCCTTGAGCCGCTGGATTTGAGTGGAACGGGATGAAGCAACGACCATCACCTGATGTTGGCCGAAGTCGAATCCCTTTTCAAAAAAAAGCGGAACATCCGCAACGAACAGTTCCGCGCCACGTGTAGCAGCCTGTTGGAGAGAATCAAGACATTCCTGTTTAACGAGCGGATGAAGGATGGACTCCAGACGCAAACGCGCCTCCTGATCCGCAAAAACCTTACCCCTGAGGAAATGCCGGTCGATGCGGCCCTGGCCGTCCAGCGCCTTATCGCCAAAGGACTCACGGATGATGGCCGCCACTTCGGGGTCATTCTCCAGCATTCGATGGACCGTCGTATCGCAATCGAAAATCACGATTTTCGGTAAAAACTCGCTGAGCACGCGGCAAACCGTGGATTTGCCGGAGGCGATTCCGCCTGTTAATGCCATCACTTGCATGGAAGTAGGCTGAGGGCATCCACAGCGGGAATCAAGAAAAGAAGACACGTGAGCAAGGAATCAAACACCCCGCGATCGTTAAGGCACCTGCGATTGGGATTTCAACATCTCAAGATGCTTCGCCGCGGCCCGGCGCAAGGCATCGGGATTGGTGGCCAGCGAATCATCATCCACCGCAGTCGCCAGTTTACCAGCGGCCTGAGCACTGATATCAGCATCCTCATGACTCAGCAGATCAAGCCAACCCGAAATTTGAAAGGCTTCGGACGGACTCAGGTTCGCGAGTTCATCGAAATACTTTTGCGCCAATACCAAAGGCAAACTTTTGTCCTTCGCGAAGCCTGCAAATGATTCAAAACTGAGATTCAAACCGTGCGTCAATGCCTGCAAACGCTCTGGTTCCGAAACATCGGCCCTTTGTGCGATTTCCCTAAACCCCACGGCAGCCTGTGTGTCGCTAATCTTCTCATCGACAAGAATTGCCTCCACCAACGGAAACGTGGGTGCGACTCCAGCTTTGTGAGGTCTGGCCTTACGCAACTCATCACGAGTGGCCTTACGACCAGGGATGGCAGCAGAATCGTTGCCTTTGGCGCTGGCTGGATTCTTCCCTCCACCCTCCGGCGCAGAATCGATTGTCGGCTTGCCCCCCGCGGAAACTCCGGATGGGCTGCTCAGATTACGAACCACGATGAAAACCACAAGCCCCAGCGCGATCAGACCGAGAACTATTCCATATCGATTGGATACGGGTTTTGAGGCGGTTCGTTTCCTATCCTTCATGAGCCTGAACCTCTGTTAAAAGCCCGCTCCACACTCGGAAAAGCATGGGGCGGGCGATTCGTTGGAAGATATTTCCTGGGAATCAGCGGAAATCCCGGGTGAGGGTGTGGTTGATGCCCGCAATCTTAATCACAACTTCATTCCTCATCACGGCGGTGCCGGGCTGAACTGTGATGGTCACCGTGCCGTTGCCAGTTCCCGTGTTCACGCCGATACCCGCTTGGCTGTTGGTGACCACAGAAACCCAGGTCGCGGTGGTAGGCACCTCCACCAACCAAGTGCCCACGGTCGTTACCGTCACCGAATAAGTCCCACCGGCAAGAGGCATGGTTTTGTTTTTGGGAGAAATGGCCGTGGTCTCAGGCGGAAGGCCCCCGGAATTAGGAAGCACCTCAAACAAGCCTGCGGATCTCCCACTCACGTAGTAACCGCTCGCCGTGGAATTCTTTTGTTGCACCACCACATGACCCTTGGCGGGGGCGTTGAGGAGATCCAGATCAACATCCGTCCGTGTGTAAGAGACCGTCATCACTCCGGTAGCGGCAGTGAATTTAAGGTTCCCACTATCAAACTGCGTCTTTGGAATCAGCACGCTGGCATTCGTTGACCATGTGCCCACTTTGTTCACACCCGCGAAGTTGCCATTGATCCATTTGAAGACGGAATTGTTACTTGTGGGAAGGAATTGGTTAATCGGCATGGTGCCTCTGGCGGGCGGATAATAATAAGCACCTAGCAACTGACGTTTCTGATCATACCCGGTTGGGAACATCATGCTGGAAGAACTTCTCCCGCCGAACAATCTGACAAAGCCATCAAGGTCACTCACGCCAGATATGTCCTCAAACATCAACGACCCCACTATAACCGGTTTGTTGCCACTGGTTCTTTTCGAGAAGAGAGCGACTGTGTCACCATCCAGAATCGGTCCGGAAAAGGACTGCGTTCCACCATCAGGTAGATAGAAAGTGAGGGACACCTGCCCGCTGGTGCTGATGGTTCCCGTTCCAACCGCATTGCCCTGCGGGCCGAATGCGTCCTCAGACAATGCCGCGTGAAGCGTGACCTTGGCAGGACCGGTGTAACGATTGGTTTTGGAATACTGTGAACGCCTGAGTTCGAAATAGAGCGATCCACCGCTAATCGTCTGATAGGAGCCACTGATGATATAACGACCGAAGGCATCGGGAGCCACCACCATCTGCACGAATGTCACCCCTTGGGCCGTCACCGGCCCGGTGTAAAGACCGGTGCTGTCGAACTGACCACGCAATGAGCCGTCCGAAAGCAATCCCTTGAGGTTACTGGTGAACGATCCTTTCGAAGTCAGGGCGAGGGTTTGCTTGAACGAGAATCCGGAAGCTGGATCATAGACAAGCCCTTCGTAATTTCCACTCACCGAGGTGCTGGTAAAGTCCACGTTATCCGTCGGATCCGGCGTTTCTCCGAACGATTTGACGTTTGGATCGGTATGCAGGATGAAAATCTCATCGTAGTCGCTGATTCCATCCAAATCCGTGTCGGTGAGTGTGGGATCAGTCGAGTAAATAGAGACTTCGTCATTGTCGGAAATTCCGTCGCCGTCCGAGTCCGAATTGTTCGGATCCGTGCCATACACATACAGCTCGTCGTAGTCGGTCAAACCATCATTATCGGTGTCCGCGTTTCTTGGATCCGTTCCGGTATCGGTGGGGCTGACGTAGACCCCGGTACCTGTTTCATAGGTATCGATGATACCATCTCCATCGCGGTCCGCGATGAATATTTCATCAAGATAATAGGTCCTTGCGTACGCGGTATCCGCAGCAAATTTTTCCAGCACCGTGATCGTCCAATACGGAAAGCTGGGGGTGTAAGGAATGGGGTTCAACACCGTAGCTCCAATCACGGGAACATTGGTCGGGGTCAACACATTGCTCGTGGTATCCCTCGTGTAGTGCGTGATGACCGCCGGCGGGACCTTGCCATCATCCCCAATCGGCGCCCGGGCATTTTCCCAAATCACTGCCTGCTCGTCGGTCACATAAAGTGGCGTTGACTTCTCGGAATTTGGCAACTCCGAGACATTGACTCCAGGATTGCCAGCGATGCCGGTAATACCGGAATGCAGCCAGAGATTCGAAATACCATCCTCGCCAAACAACAGCGCCGAACCATCAAGCGGGGAGACCGTAGACACCACCGTGGCGGCGGTCACAGGAAAGGTCAATTGGTGAGCACGGGGGGCACCATCCACCCCGCTATCGAGCAGTCGATAAGTGTAGACAGTTTTTGGAACCGCTGGATCGACTGTGTAGAAATATCGATTGTTACCGGCCTTCGTGTAGGATGAGCTCTCGATCGTGGTCTCTGTAGCTCCTACGCCGCTGATGGGTTGGGTGGCTGATGAAATCAGAGCCCCCGTGGATGGACTACGGCGCTGTTCCTGCAATTTAATAGCATCGTCATTTTCTCCCAACTCATAGACAATTCGGGTATTCGAGGTGAATATACATCGATTGATGCGGGCTGGAATAGGAAGCCCATAGAGCAGATCAACCCCATTACTCGGCAGTGTCAGCAACTCGCGACGTCCGTTACTATCGAACCAGTAATATTGATGCACAAAATCAGAAATGTTACGATCATAAACTTCTCCAACATGCAGGAGTACAGATCCGTCCGAACCGAAACTGACCGCATCTTGCACCGGCCCGGCCAGAGTGGCGGTTGAGTAACCAAATTCCCCTCTGATAAGAAACGAAAGAGAGTTGATCAACTGAACCGCCCCACTGTATGTCATACGGTAAATGCGCATGACACAAGTATCCCTTTGTATGGTTAAACTGGTGACGCCCTCAACTCCGTTATCCTTGCGCTCAAAGGTGACGAAATTGAGACTGCCGGTGGTGGTGGTGACTGGCGAGGTATCGGTCACTTCGACTCCTTCCGTGGGCACCAATTGTGATGTCACTGTCGTGCTGCCAGCGGTCGAGCGGAAATATTTGATCTCGGCCTTCGGGCGGTTGGGGTAGACATCATAGTCCACGAAGCGATTGTTCCAGACCAGGCACTCGGTATTGGTGACGAACAATGGAGTAGCCAACTCCGTGCCCTCCAATTGACGGACCGTGCCTTGGCTGTCGATCCACGTGAGCACGCCGTTTGCATCGACGAGACACGAAGAACCATCATCCCCGTAGCGACTGAACGTCATTCGATTGCCGAAAGGCGTGTAGCTGTTGGGAATCTTGATGGTGGAGTTTCTGATAAACACCGGAAATTTGTGCATCTCCTCCACAGCCGGGGCAAAGGATAAAGCTGCAAAGAGAACGGTTGAAATCAACGCGAGGTATTTTTTCATAAAGAACGGGCTAGGATACGGTAAAATGTGAAATCGGACAGTAAAGAAATCAGGTGGATTCTATAGATGGGAAGGACGCTAGGACGGTTACAACCAAGATCAACGGGTATTTTGTAAACTTTTGGGATGCATCAAAGATTCAATCAGCCTCGGGTTCGAGTGGGGCACCTCGGGTTGACCCTATCACCGTCCCCTCCACATTGATGCGGAAAGGCAGAGGGTTCCCTGTTGCATTCACGGTCAACACGGCGAATTTTATGCCGATTTGAGACGACTGGAGCGTGGCCGTCATGACCATCGATTCACCGGGGTTCAGGGTGGTTTTTGGGAGCGGGGCCACGATCCAATCCTTCGAATTCGGACCAAACCGCGTGATATTGATTTTGGTCAAAGGCTTGGTTCCGATGTTTTTGATCACAAAATTTGTGGTTGACGGCTGATTGGCCAACACATTCCCGAAAATGACGGATGGTGACTTCTGGTTGTCCACCAAGAAGTCGCCACCCTGAACCTGAACGGAAATGATACGGGCAAATATGGCCGTCACCGTCAGATCGGACAGCACCTTCAAATCCGTGCGTGAGGCGGTGGTCAAGCCGTCACTCCACCCGGTGAACACATAGCCGGACATGGCCCTGGCGGTCACCATACGGCCATTGGCCCCGGGTTTCAGCTTCTGAGTCACAGACCCTGTGAGAATGCCCTGCGTGCGATCCACCTTGTAAGTCAGAGTGACGAAGGAAGGAGACTTGAAACCGACAAACAATTGGTAGGCTCCGGTTTGAGTGGATTGGAAATGCCTGACCTTCACGAAATACCTCCCTGGGGCAACGGCGCGGGTGATTCCGAAATTGAAATCCGTGACGTCGTCGTTGGATGTGATTTCAACGCCATTGGCATCCAGAAGGTAACCGAATGTATCAAGGTCTCCGGTCGTTCCAATCTTAAGTTCCCCAATGACAGGCAAATCAATCTGGAAGACATCCACATCCCCCTCTGCTTCAATTTCTCCGAGAATGCTATCATTGACGGGTGCCTGCGTGGCGGTCTCAATGGTATCGCCATGATCGTCACTGCCTAACCCCGTCTGCACCACTTCATGAATGACGTCGATTGCCAAGCTTCCGACTTTTTTGAAGCGGATCTGACCACGACGCTCTATAGCGGTGGGATTTTCAGCCAATGTGTATGTGAATCGCTGCGAGAGCGATTGAGTCACAGCCTCATTCGACATCAACCAACTGTTATCTTCCACCCAGACGGTGCCATCGAATTGCCATATCGTCCACGTCCAATCGGTATCGCTCAACACATCTAATTCAAACTCCCCGCCCGTCGGTTTGGTCGTGCGGGATAGCGGATCAATGATGATCTTGTCCGATGATGCGAAACTCACCTCAAACTTGTAGTCCGCACTTGCGGCATTATAAGGGACCCCCGGCGGCAGGGAGACGGTCGCATAATAGATTCCCGCGACCACTGGATAAACGATCCTGCAATTCGTCTTCACGGTATCGTCATTGAAAGCCAACACCCCCCCTTGATCATCCAGAAGCTGACCGAACGTGTTGGTCAACCCCGAGGTTCCCACCGTGAGGAAGCCTGGTTCGGTGACATGGATTTCAAACATATCCACGTCTTCCAGAAAATTAATCCGTCCATCCGTCGTGGAGTTCAGTTCAACCGTCGTGGCGCTTTTCATGTCATCTCCATGATCATCCGGGGCCTTCGCCGCCTGGATGATCGAGTGACTGGCACTCTCGGCACCCGTGGTAATGATGATCTCGGCCGCACGTGGAGCGTATGAAGGATTTTCGTTGACCGTGTAGGTGAACTCTTGATTGCCGTTTTGAGTGGTCACTTCAACGCTCTCCACCCACGCAACATTGGTGCTCCATGTCCATTTATCTCCGGCGCTTATATTGAACAGGCCTTCACCACCCTTTTGACCGTACTTGAGGTAGGCTGGTGAAACCACAAGATTCGTGGTGAGGGGGAATCGACCGCTGACCTTGTAGTTTCCAAGGCTTGCATAGTCGGACCAACCTGCAGCGACAGTGCCTCTGCCCACCCCGTCGATCTTGACGTAATAGATCCCCGGTTGCAGCGTCGCGGCAAGGGCTGCGTCGAGGGAATCAGGTCTGTTGGAACTCTGCACCAGTTGCCCGGTCGAGTTATACAACTCCGCAGACACCGCCATATTGCTACCACGGGTGAGCATATCCGACCCGGCAACCCGAGTGACGGTCACGTTGAGTCTGAATGGTCCCCCGTTTGTGGTAAATGAAAACCAATCGACATCCGTATTGCGCTCGATGATGCCACCATCCAGAATCGCACCTCCGGAAATCAGGAAAGGGGCCGCACCCAATCGTGTGTCACTGTGATCGTCCTTTTTATAGCCGAAGCCATTGCCATTGGTAATGATTTGGAGGTCATCTTCCTTGTTGTTGGCATTTGGATACTCGCCTTTCCCCCATGAAGTGATTTCCTCATCGGTATTATCCGAAAAGTAAGCACCCATGATCGGAGCCCAACCCAGCGCACCGGGGAGGCTATTGCCGCCATAATATTCGACTTTGGCGGTCGTTCCATCGTGAATCAAGCTAAGGGTGTGCCCGGTTTCATGAGAAATCGTATCCGAACAACTGCCTTCCGTCGGGTTGAAAGCCCAGCATGGAATATCCTGCCCGAACGAACCAAGCATCGCAACTCCACCCGCACCAGGCGCGGCGTCATCGACGACGGTGACAACACACATGACGCGGTTGCTGACCGGGGCGGCATCATATATCTTCCGGTCTGTCGTCACGTTGATGTCAAAGGCGGCAAAATCCTCTGAGGCACGCTGCCAAACCCTGGTCACAAAGGCGGGATCATTCGCGCCGTCGATGGGAATCGCTTCGATGGTTTTTCCCTCATTCCAATGAGGACTGGTGATTGTTTCACCATCAAAGTCACAATAAAGCACGTAAAGGGACTTCGGGTTACTACTCAACACCGGGATAATTGGAGGAGCGTCAGCCGCCACAACCTTGGTCGCATTCGTCGCGAGAGGAGCTTTGGCGGTCGCCTGAGCTGTCTTCGCAGGCGGCGTGTAAACCGCGCCGGGAGGTTTGCACATGACATGTTCGAGATCCGTGGCTTCCAGTGTCCAGGCTCCATTCTCCGGGAAACCTTTCACATACAACGCCTGGCTTTCGCCAGTGAAGAGAACCGTAGCCAGAATCCGCTTGTCCTCACGCAAAGAGACTTGGAAACGGCCGAGATCATCATCCAAGGTGACCCCGGCATGGAGCATTCCGGATTGATCCACACGCGAGTCGAGA
This sequence comes from Akkermansiaceae bacterium, assembly GCA_903906515.1. Lineage (GTDB taxonomy): Bacteria > Verrucomicrobiota > Verrucomicrobiia > Verrucomicrobiales > Akkermansiaceae > Luteolibacter. The sequence goes on along the minus strand of CAIVKO010000188.1, from coordinate 45,114 downwards.
ATCCCTTTCCATTCAATGCCTCCGGCGCTGATGGTCACCGATTTTCCGAGGGTGCCCTTTCTCAGAGCTTCGATCGATTCGACTTTCATCGAACCATCACCCTTGCGGAACTGTGTGAGCAAGGCTTCCACATCCGGATGATTTGCCACGGGCGTTTTCTTCACCACTTGGGCAATGGTGGGATCAGCATGGGTCGTAGAATGAGCGTCACAGCCCTTACCCGTTTTGTCCGCGACAAACATCTGCGGCACTCCGGTTGGCGCATCAACACCCGTAATAACGGATTTCCCGGCAGAATGTGAAATATCTGCCGTGGACGATGGCTGAAGATTCTGAAAAACCGCCCAAGCAATCAATCCAACCAATAGAATTATAAAACAATAGGGCCATGACCGCCGAAATAATGGCCATCTGGACTTTGTCTGTTGAGTTTTCATTTTTGGATGGATCGACGGAATGCTACAGCAGGACGCGCAGAAATCAAATCACACTTCAGAGTGCAGGTATATCATTGGGCGGCAACATTCCCGCTCCACCGTCTGCACCTGCGGGGGCCGTTGGCATGACCGGAGCGCTTGCACCGGAATCCACTCCGCGGATCGGACGCCCGGTGGCATCGATGATCTGGGCGGTGACGAACACGATCAGGTTGCTCTTGATGCGGTTTTCCGCCTTGGTTTGGAAGAGACGGCCGATGATCGGGATATCACCGAGGATCGGCACCTTGTCCTCAACGTTCTGCACGTCTTCACGCATCAAACCACCGACGGCCACGGTGTAGCCGTCATAGATGGTGAGCTCCGTGTTGACCCGGCGGGTCGAGAAGACGGGCATTTCAATACGGTTTTCGGTGACGACCTGGGTGACCGGGTTGCCCAAGGCATCCGTGCTCGGGGCGAGGATTGGGCTGCCGTAATTGATGAAGCCCTCGAACTCGACGATTTCCGGGATGAACCGCAAGTTGATCATGAAATCGTTTTCACCGATAGTGGGTTCGATTTCCAAGGTGACACCGGTGTTGCGGGTTTCAAACGCGGTCGGGTTCGCAGGTGTGACGGGAGCACTGCCACCACCACCACCGCCGCCGCCGGGGATAACTCCGCCGCCGTTATTATTGCCGTTATTGCCGACTTGGGTCGGGATTTGGGGTGGGTCGTATTCGGTCGGGTAGATGAATTCGCGAATAATTTCGATCGTCGCTTTCATGCCGGATTTGGCGGTCACCGAGGGAGCGGTCATCAGATCCGTTCCCTTACGCTGGGCAAGGCCGCGCATGATGAGCTTCACTTGGCCGTCCGAGAAGAGTCCGGTAAGGGCCATGATACCCGGAGCCACATTGGTTTGTTGAGCCGTGCGATTTGGATTATTGAGAATGGCATCAATGCTGTTCCGTTGGTTGGCAAAATCGCCGGAGCGGATGCCGTTGGTCATCATGTTGCTCACCTCACCGACCCCGCCAGCAGGCTCACCTGGAATCAGAGGTCCACTGAAGTGATCGCCTGTCCGCGGGGCGCCGTTGCCGGTGGCTCCACCGCTGCCAAAAACACTATCGGTAATACCGAATGGGCTGAGAATCCAGTCAAACCCGAGTTCATCGCTGTTTTCCTGTGTGATTTCGACGAACTTGGTAGTGATTTTGACTTGCTTGGGGGTCTTGATAATATTGGCGTTCACCACTTGTTCCACTTTATCGATTTCCGAAGGAGTGTTGGTAACGATCAACGAGCCTGAGGCCGTCAACGCGGCGGAAGCTCCTTCCGAAAATTTGATGCCCATGTTCTTGAGCAAATCCTTGATCGGCGGGCGGGCCACCATCTTCTTGGTCCCGCCAGGAGCAGCCTCGGCAAAAGGATCCGCAGCAGCGCCGCCTTCTCCAGCCCCAGGGGCACTTGCCTCCAGAGATGCCTGGAAGCCGGGAGGCACGGAGAAGGTGCGGGTGTAAAGGTCATCACCCGTCTCGGTCTGCGGCACAAGCGTGACGGCGAAGTCATCCACCTTGTAACGGAGCTTGGTGTAATCGCAGATGTATTTCAGAACAACGGCGATCGGAACATTGGTGAGACGGAGTTCATGGATCTTGGCCAAGCCAGGATCGGTTCCCGCAGGAGGTAGGCCGCCAGCTTCCGCGCCGCCGGCTCCCGGATCGACCGGAGCCTCCGTCGCACCGGCAAGAGCCGTGGGACGGGGGCGGCGAACCACGAAGTTCACGCCTTTCTTTTCGGGGTTGAGCTCCATGGTATCAAGCTCATACGAGCGTTGACGCAGGAAATTGATCGCTTCCTCGACCGTAGTTTGCTCGAAGTTGATCTTTGGAATGATGATGTTGCGAAGTTTCGCCGTGATGTAGGAGACGCCCGTGCTTTCACGCGGGGTGGTGTCGCGGTTGAAATTCTCGCTGGGTTCCACATTGGGAACGGCCAGTTCCCATGCCTCATCCACCTGCATCAGGAGTTCCGAACGAGTGTGGTCATAAGCGGCGCGATAATACGCGGATTTGTTAACGTTGATCTGCTCCAGTCCGCGGCGGGCGGCGGCATTGTAGCGATCAATACGGAGAACTTTTTCGTATTCCTTCTTGGCGGCATCGAACTTGCCGAGATTGATATTTCCTTCCGCCATGTAGAGCGAGCGGCGGACTTCATCGACGTTTTGTGTGTGTTCGAAGGTGAGAGCCGGGTTGGTGCGGATCGGATCATCGAGGTAGCCGAGTTCGCGCTTGGCGGCGGAGTTTTCCGGATCCTTGGCCAGAACTCCTTCGAGTGCAACGCGGGCTTCCGCATATTTACCGACCTTGCGATGCTGCATGGCAAGCGCGACGCTGGCGTCACTGAGGTGTGAGACGTAGCTCTGGCGGCGATCCGCAAACATCGGGGCATCCGGCACCTTCTGAAGGGCTTGGGAATATTTGTCCACCGCCATCTGATAGTCGCCCTTGGCGTAGGCTTCACGCCCTTCGTTGAGCAACCGGTCCCCATCCTGCACGGCAGTCTGACGACGGATCATTTCACGCTCAGCAAGGCCGCTCATCCCGAAACCGCCTTCCCCTGCATTGGCTGTAGTAATGACGACTGGTAGGGCGGACGCAGCGGCCATCAAGGCGATGGCTGTGCGACTGGATCGATACATTGGCGTATTTTGCATGGTGCGCGGAGGTTTTGTGGCGATGTTTTGTAGTTTTGAAAAGCGATTTTTTAAAAGATCTTATTTATCGAGCTGAGGCAGCCCCCCTTTGGGGACCTCCACCGTTTTGCGGCTTCCTTGGGAATCAGTGTATTCGAGTGTCACGGAACCCGCAGACACCTTTTTTAAAAGGTAGTCTTTTTTCGGAGCATCCGGCGGCAACGCAAAAGCAGTGTTTTCCTCCACTTTGAATTCTGCCCCGCTTTTACCGAGTGCTTCCAATGACAAAACGGCGGTGCGGTCAAACTGGGCGAAATCGTTCTTGCGGTTTTCGGAGAGCGCCTCCGGGATCATGTAAATGACGCCCTTTTTGTTAGCGCGCTGGTCCTCAATGCGGGCGTAGGTGACTTGCTCCTCAGAATTGGTGTTTTTATTCATTTCCCTGCGGACTTCCTTGCCGAGATACTTGAAGCGGTTCTTAATCGGTTCGTTCGGGAAGAACAACGTGTCCGGGGCCAAGGCCGCACCGGCGGGAGTCCTGTTCACGCGTCTTTTGGAATCTTCGTAAACAAACGGGAAATTGTTGCCTTCCGCGAATCCGGGGCGGACCACCCAGGTGAGTTTCTCTTCCTTCACAAACATCAGCTTGGCCAGCAGGCTGGGGTAGGAGTTCGCGTTATTGGGATCGGTTTTCGCGTTGAATTCCTCAAGGTTCGTAAAGCCGTCGGCATCAGGGTCGCACGCGGGAGAATCGCCGAATCCTGGATCAATGCGATTGTCGAGCCACCATTTATTGGGGATCGGCGGGTGGATGGGGGAGTCCTTGATGGGATCAACCGGAACGTCCGGATTGTTTTTGTGCACAAAGAGCGCGATGCCGGTGAAGAGGTCCACGGGGCGCTCATCCTCAATGGCTTGGACCCAGGAATGGTCGAGTTTCAGCGATTGTTGGGCACGGGGGATCAACTCGGCTCCGGCGACTCCGGTATCGTGTTTATCGCCGGGTTTGGGGCTTGGGCCGAAGTCCTCATGCACGCCGCTGAACTTGGTCCAACCGAGGAGCGCAAGGCCACAGGCCAAGGCGACGGCTCCTCCAAGTGCGGTTTTTTCGTAATTCTTGGAAATCCAGGACATGATTGATGTGCGGCTTGGGTTTTAAAATCAGGGAAGTTTTTGGGCTGGCAGAAAGCTCAGGAAATCAAGCCTAATGAAAACATGAAGTTCTTCATTGCCAAGCACTTGTGCCAGAATGCGACCGGTATCCGCCGTCTTGGGTGGAGGCGCAGGCGCAGGTGCAGGTGCAGGCACGGGTGCGGCCCCCGGCGTGGCTGCGCCACCGGGCACAGCGGGAGGTTGGGGAGCACTAGGAGTTTCAAAGAAAATGTTATTGGGTTCGGCAGGCCTGCCTGCGGCGGCAGTCTCAAATTTGGCATCCCCGGTGCGTGGAGGATCTTTTTTTGTATTGGAGATGCGGATCGTGCGGATCACCGCGAACTTGCCATCCATGTGGGCAATGGCGGAGAGAAATTCCCGGACGGATTTCTCGGGTGCGGTGAAGGTAATTTCCAGCGGCAGTGCGCGGGCCACATCCGTTGGCTGGGGTTTGTATTCGCCGCCGGTCTCCTCAACGAGGGCGGGGCGGACCAAGTTCTTGAGCTCCCCGGCTTTGGATTTAGCGAGAGCGAGCATCAATTGTTTGATGCCATCAAGTTGGTATTGCAGAATTCCGGTGGCTTTACCGTTGGCGATGCCATCCTTATAGATTTCAAAACCACAGAAAAACGCGTCCGGCAGCTTGGTTCCGGATTCCTTGAACGCCGTGCGAATCTCGTTGTTGGCCGCCTTGATATCGTTGGTGAGATCCTGAGGAGAGACGTTTTTCAGTTTTTTCGGGCGATAGGCGTCGAAAGCATTCTGCAGCGTTTCCAGAGAATTGCGATAGTCATCCAGCGATTTTCTCTTGCTGTCCTGATTCTCCGCCTTGGGGTAGGGATTCATCTTAGCGTAGGATTCCACTTCACGGGAAGCATCCTGATAGGCCGTCTTGGCGTTATCGTAGGTTTCCATGCCTTTGGAACCCACCATGTAGAGCAGAACCACACCGACGAGCGTCCCGCCGGCAAGACCGACCACAAATTTTTTATCCTTGATCCAACTCATATTCAGATGGGGAAATGATTCAACAGGTTTACTTGATGGCGACCTCGCGGGCCAGAGGAAGGGTGATTTCGAATTTAAACGCCAACTCTCCGGGTTTGGGCAGCGAGGTGATCTTGTAAATCTTCTGGAGGTTCTGGTCGTCGATCAAATTGATCGTTTGTTTGGGATTCTCGGGATTCGGGACTTCGAATTTAAAGTGGGTCGATTTATCCTTGAGGTTTTTCAGGAGCGCAAGCACCAGGTCTTGGTTACCCTTGTTATTGGCCCTCCAGAAACCGCTGATGCGCACGGCATTGGCCGCAGCGGCGGGGACGGGCTTTTTATCATTCTTCGTTTGAGGCTCAAGAGCTTGGAGATTTTCCAAGGACGATGTTCCGTAAGGAGTGGCGGCAAACTCCGCTCTCACGATGCTCTTTTTGGCGTTTTTATCCGCAGGAACAGGCTTGTTGGAAGTGATCAATTGCGCGATATCCAGCCCATTAAGGGGCTCGAATTCCGTGAGCCAGACGGAATCACTGGCAAAAGCACCGCTGAGCTCCTCTAGCGCGTCAATCCAGAACACGTGATCAGCTTCGGCTTGAGTGTATTGATCGGCGATCTTACGGAGGGCGACTTCCTTCTTGAGAAGGCGGTCAATGCCAGTCTTGAAAGGTGCTAAAGTTTCCTTTCGCTCGGTCATCTTGCGTGCCAGGTCATCGGCAGCTTCCTTGGCCGCCAGGTGTTGCAGCAGCGCCCATGATCCCACTCCAACCAGCAGAATAGCGGCGGCGGCGATGAAATACGGTTTCCTGCGATCCGCCGCGCGGGTTTGCTCGACCACGACGGGCACCAGATCGATATTGATTTCGGATTTCCCGATGCCCCGCAGTCCGAGGCCTACCAACTCGCCCATGAGGTGTCCCTCGCGCTGGATGATGGCAGGGTCCACGCCCTTGCCGATGGTGATGTTGCGCACCGGATTGAAGTATTCGATCGGCAGGCTGAGCTTCTCTTGGAAAAACTCGAGGGCGTATGGAAGGTTGGCTCCTCCGCCCGCCAGCAGCACCCGGCGCGGAGCACTGCCGCCGTGCTGGGAACGGTAATAATTCGTCGTCCGCGCGATCTCCGCCGGAAGACGGCTAAGCGCGTTGCGAATGGCCATGGCCAGCGCAGCGACCGACTCATCCATCTGCTCGGTGTGGCCGCCACCCAGTGCGACAAGACCATTGGAGATCTTCTGATGCTCCGCCTCCAGGAAGGAAACATTGTATTCCTTCGCCACGGCAGCGGTGATCGAAGCTCCGCCGATGCTGATGCTGCGTGTGAAAAAGCGCTTTCCTTCGATGTAGAGCAGGTTACTGGTTTTCGCTCCAATATCGATCAGCAGGATCGGTTCTTCCGGATTTCCGTAGGTGGAACGAAAGGCGTTGTATAGAGCCATCGGCGCGACGTCCACCTCCAGAGTCTCCAACCCGGCGTCGTTGACGGTGTTGTTGATCTCATCGAGAGCATCGCTCTTGATGGCAACGATGACGGCTTCTTTTTCCGCCGCTCCTTGGATGAGCTCGTAGTCCCAGACCACCTCGTTGAGCGGAAAGGGCACATGTTGCTGCGCTTCGAAGGTGACCAATTGCTCGACGTTATCGTCCTGCAGCGGCGGCAGCTTCACAAAACGGGTGAACGCAGCTTGACCGGAAATCGCGTAGCGGACCTTGGATTTGGCGACTTTAAGACGCTGGGTGAGGTCGGCGACGGCCACCCGCGTTTGGGAGATCCGCGAGGCATCCATCAACGGATCCGCCACGATGGACTCCGATCCATAAGCTTTGATCACCAATCCTCCGTGCTTCGAGGTTTCGAATACGGCCATGCTGATGCGCTGGGATCCGATGTTGAGGGCGACGGTCGTCTGGTTATCGGGCATGGTGCGGAAAATGTGGGTGAAATCGGAAATTCAGAAAGTGGGAAAGCAAGGCTTAGCGGGAGCTGGTGGCCTCATTGACTTCCGCATAACGATCCCACCACATGTTGGAGAAGGGGGTTTGCGGTTTGATGAGAAGAGGCACCACGTCGCTGCGCGAGATTTCCAGCGAAGCCTTCTTCGTCGGATCGGCATTCCACCACTGGACTTGCCATTTGGTGGTTTCCTCGGCGAGTTTTTCGCCATTGATGTACACCTCGTAGCCCACAGCCTCGACGGCGCTCTTGGCCGCGCGGTCGGAACCGGTGAGCCGCTTGATCGACGCCGGGGAAAGATAAACCGAGAACCACATCTCCTCGTCCAAGGGCACATTCACATACTCCACATCCTTGGTGAACAGCAGTATAGAGGCGGCTTTTTCGGTGTTTTTCACCGCTATATACCACTTGATCGTGAGCTTGTCGCAAGTTTTGGTCTTGGGCTCAGGCTTCATCGAAACTTTGAGCTGGGTTTCTATTTCCAGCCAGTTTTTCGGTCTGAAGCCCTTTTGTTTGCCACCGGAAAACTCCGGAGACTGCAGGTCATCGAACATCGGCTTGTCCGCTTTGACCTTGTTTTGTGCGGCGGCGCTTCCAATCGAAAGTGCGGCGATGACGGCAGACGCGGCTATAGTGAAAGATTTTTTGAGCTGGGCGTTCATACGGTTGGGATTGGGGTGAGATTAGGAAATCAAGCAGATTTGACCAGATAAAAGGATGGAATTTTTAAAAATTCCATTTGCCGTTGATCCCGCTTACATCGCCTATTTTTCCGACTCGTCCTCGTCGGGATTTGGCAAGTCCGGATGGGCATCGGGGGGCTCCTCGATAACCGGCAAGGCGGGCGTGGGCAGGCGGCCGTTATTTTCGAGCATCTCGAAGACCTCCTTCTGGACCGACTCCACTTCGGAGAGCGGGATATTCGGATCGCGGATGAGAAAAATCTCACCGGTCTTGCGGTGTTCGTAAACGCGGAGAATGCCGTTCGGAGTAAGTTGGTGATCGGTCTCGCGCAGGAGTTTCCGGCGTTCCAACATCACAGCGAGGATGTAGCGGGTGTTTTCGGTATGATCCTCATCCTCTCCCACCAAGCGGTGGAGGATTTCCTCGGGGCTGAGTTTTTCAACGGCGTCGGGAGTCTCGTTACCGCTTGGATCTGAAAAGGTGGTTTTCCAAAACGAAAACGGTTTTTCCGCGTCCTCCGGCAAGGCGGACCAGGCTTCCAGACAGATGTCACGGCGGATGTAGCCGCTGGATTCCGGATCCGGATAGAGAGCGGTGACGATGGTCTCGCCATCCACAAACGGGCGGCGGGTGGCGCAACATTCGCGGGAGCGGGAGCGGACGTGCCAGGATTCAACGTATGCCATGGTGGGGATGGGAAATTTGAGATTCGAGATTTGAGATTTGAAATCGGAAAGAGAAAAATTCAACTCCGGGATCTTGTTGTTAGACCGTCAGACGCCAGGAGACGCTGTGACACTCAATCGCTACTGGGGAAGAGTTTGCGGAGGGAATGATAGATCGGACGACCGGTGATGCGGAGAGCGAAAAGGTAAACACCGATCAGGGTGAAGCACAAATTGGGCAGCCATGCAGCCAGCGCGGGAGGGATTTTACCGGCCTCGCCGAAAGCGAGCGCCACATTGCTAACAAGCAGCATGACGGCGGAAAGAACGACCGCGAGAAAAATGCCGCCCCCCGGCCCACGGCGGGAGAAATAGATGCCGAGAGGCGCGGCAAGCAGCACGGTGACCAGGCAGGTGAACGGCAATGCCCAGCGGTAATGCCAGTGGGTGAGATAGGGCGCTGGATCGGCGAATCCTTGATTCGAGACATTCGCATGCAGCCACGTGCTCAGGTCGGGAATGCCGAGGTAGGAGGGACTGAGACCGGGTTTGATCAATTGCCACGGGGTTTCGGACCAGGTGTCGATTACCAGTGGCGTGGCGAACTTCTGGAAAACCGGTGAATTGTCCGGGGTGTAGATGCCGAGCACCACGCCTTCAAACGTCCATTGGCGGGTGACCCTGTCCCATAAGGCACGGTCGGCCGAAATCCGAGAAACAAGCATCTGATGATCATCCGTGGTGGTCACCTCCACATTGACGAGGGCCTGACCGAGTTGATAGTTGGAAGGAAACGCCCCGATCATCCAAAGGCGGCGGTTTGTGGAATTGCGGAAAAGGACCTGGGTGGCTTCGGTGGATTTTTTACCGCTGGCTTCTGCCAGGATATCATCCACGGCCCCCTCCGAGACGGGTGCCCACTGATAATTGAGTCCCAAGCTGAACAGCACGCACAGGACACCGGCGATAATCAATGACCGGGTAAGGCGGAATACGCCGCGACCGGATTGGATCATCGCGATGACTTCCCTGTGGGCGGAAAGTTTTCCCAGCGAGTATAACAGCGCCAGCAACAGGCTGTAGGGCAGCATCGCTAACAAAACCGAAGGACAACGCGTGATGTAAAATACGCCGAGTGTGCGCCAAACCTGACCTGAAGCAAGAAACTCGTTGATTTTATCGGTCAGATCGATCAACAGCCAGATCATGAAAAGCCCGGAGATGCAAATGCTGAAGATGCCGATAAACTGCCGGAAAATATAGCGGTCCAACGTGCCGCCCAAGGCATAGGCCAGCGCGGTCAACGCAGGCAGGAAACATAGCGCGGCAAGAACGAACGGGCGCGCCTGGTGGCTGCTGATATCCGAATCCGGAAAACCAAGGAACTGCTGCTCGACAGCGCGATTTTCCATCGGGACCAGCACCACGCAGAGTCCCGCACCCAGCGCGACGAGCGCGAGGATGAGGATCAATCGGGATGAACAACTTCGCAGAAAACCCATGGATTGCCGTGTCGCTCGGAGATTGCCTGCGCGAGGGCATGGGTGTCGAGCGTGGATGTGAGGGAATTTGCAGGGCCCCTATATTGGGGAGATTTTCCCTTGCGTAGGGAATTTGCCTCCCTTCCCGCTTGAATTCATACAGGTTTCCCTATAGCCTCCCTTTTCGAGCAAGTTTGCATCCCCAGTCGGAAATTCGGCAAACTGCGAATTATTTTAAAACTGCGATAGAATCTCCGGATTCATGCAGTTTGTTTCATAGCCACCAGCCTATCCATGTTAGAACTCAAGGAAGTCAGTTTCACCATCCGCAAAGACGGCGAGGAAATCCCGCTGGTTGATCGAGCCTCGCTTCACGTGCCGAAAGGGCACTTCATGGCCATCGTCGGCCCCTCGGGCTGTGGCAAAACCACCCTGCTCAAGACCATCGCAGGCCTCAACCCGGAATCCTCCGGATCCTTGTTCTGGGATGGCCGCGACCTCTCGAAAGACGGCGATTTCTCACCCTCCGAAATCGGCTACGTGCCACAGTTTTCGATCGCCTACGATCCGCTGACCGTCGATGAATCGGTGGAAGCCGCCACCCGCCTGCGCGTGCGCTCCCGCAGCACGGCCGAGCTCGACCAACGGATCGACCTCGTGCTCGAGGAAACCGGGCTCAGCTCGATCAATGATCGCCAGGTGAAAGTCCTTTCCGGCGGCCAAAAACGCCGGCTCGGCCTGGCCATGGAACTGGTTTCCGACCCGAAAATCCTGCTTTGTGACGAAGTCACTTCCGGCTTGGATCCGCGCTCGGAACGGGAAATCGTCCGGCTTTTACACGATCTCTCGCGCAAGGACGGTCGCATCGTGCTCTCGGTGACGCACTCGCTGGCCCACCTCGAACTCTACGATTCGGTGCTCGTTCTGCACGAAGGCCGCGTGGCCTTCCACGGGCCGCCCGAGCAATTGACCCACTACTTTTCCGTCCAGGACACCGAGGAGGTCTATCCACGACTGGCCACCCAACCATCCGAACGCTGGCACAATTCGTGGCAGAAACACCGGGTATCCTACCAGAAAATGCTCGACCGCAACCGCGAGCGACTGCTGGCCAGCGGAGGCCTGCAAATCCCTTCGGAAAAAACCCCGACATCCACGTCGGCCCCGCCCGCCGCATCCGCCCCCACCGCCGACGACGTCGAGGAAATCCACGCGGAAGCCGCCATCAAATCCGATGAACCGTCCGAACCCATCAGCAAACCCAAAGCCGAAATCCCGCGTCTACCCGGGTTTTTCAGCCAATTTTCCACCCTGCTCTCACGCCGATGGAGGATCTTTTTCCGGGATCGCGGCCAGGTCTTCCTCCAGTTGGCCATCCTGATCTGCTTCCCCGTCCTGGTCACCTTGTTCAGCGACAAGGCCTCAGGAAACATCCGCCGGTTTTCGGACACCCGCCAGGCCGATGTCTTCGCCGAAATCCAGGAACAACAAAGCGTCCGCTCGGACCAAGCCAAGGTAGGCTCCGCAGTCTCCGGCATCATCATGTTTCAGGTCGTTCTGCTCTCGCTCATGGGGTCCAACAACTCAGCCCGCGAAATCGCCAGCGAACGCCCGATTTATGAAAAAGAGAAATTCGGAGGTCTCCGGCCATCAGCCTATCTCGCCTCCAAAATCGCCTTTCTCTCCTGCCTGGTGATCACCCAGTCGCTGTGGATGGCGTTTTTCGTCAACATGTTCGGCACTTTCCGCGGTGATTTCATTCAGCACGCGGCATTCCTTCTGCTCGTCAACGGGGCGATGACTACCATCTGCCTGGCCATTTCCTCACTCATGCGCACTGCTGAGCAGGCATCGCTGCTCTCGATCTACCTCGTCGGATTCCAACTCCCGCTGTCCGGTGCCGTGCTCGCCCTGCCGGAAAAAATCGAGGGCTTCACCCGCCCGTTCATTTCCGCCTACTGGGCGTGGTCCGGCTCGGTGGAAGCCTTGCAAACCCAAGTCCATGACGCGGTGAAATCCGTCATCGATACCAGCCTGTCCTCCCAAAACGTCTGCTTTTACACCCTCGGCGCGCACATCGGCGTCGCCCTCATCGCCGCATGGGCCGGTGCCTGCCGACCCCAGTGGGATTGATCGGGTAAAAGCTGAAATTCTGAAATTCCGAGATGCTGAAAGCGTTGTGAGCGGTAGCGAACTATTTACTGATGCGAAGCCTAATGGCTTGGACGGAGAGTAACGGAGTCAAACGTTGAAATTCGGCATCGATAATTTGCCCTCGTTTTTTTCAGATTCACTGCCATCTTGTCACCTGTAACCCAGCTCCCGCATCTTAGAATTTCAGCATCTACCCCTACAATGGCCCGCCGCGCAAGTAACCGCCTCAACCCAGGAATCATCATCGGCGCCGTCGTCGCCGTTGCCGTGGCGATCTTCGCCGGCAAATCCCTGCTCGCAAGAAAGACCACCACCTTCAGTGACATCAATGCCCTCAGCATCGATGAACTGCTAGAAAACGGCAACCAACTCCGAGGCAATGAATACGTCGTTCAAGGCCAGATTGACGAAAAACTCCAGTGGACCACCAGTCGCGGACAATTGGTCAGCGTCAAGATCGACACCCCCGGCGGCGAGCAATTCATCGGCATCGAAATTCCGGCGGAATTCAGCAAGCTCAACATTGATACCAAACAAAAATACTCGTTCCGAGTGAAATTCCGGCAAGGCGGCATCGCCGTGGCCACCGGCGTCAACCGTCTTTGATTCCAACCACTCACCGAACCATGAAAATCGCCATTCTATCAGCACTCGCGGTGATGGGTATCGCCCAAGGTCAAGTGTATACCCCACCTACCGGCGGCGGCAAACCGGCCCAATCGACCACGCCGTCGGACACCACCACCAAGACACCCGCCAAGGAACCTGCGGCCAGCCCGTTAGGCCAGGAAATTCCGATGCTCGATCCCTCGGCCGAGACGATCACCGTGGGCGGCGTTGCCATTCCGCTCGGCGATAACCGCCTGCTCAAGGCGCGTTTCGAAAAATACCTCAGCCAACCGCCGGAGAGCGATGAAGCCGCCACCCGCTACCGCGCATCCATCGCCGAGATCCTCGCCACCATTTCACCATTTCGTAAAGAGGGACCCAACCTCTACACCGCATTCAAACTCCTTCCAGGTGCCTCCGCTTACCCCGGAGATGCCAACCTCTGCATGTCGCTGGCCGAGTCTATCTACATGGCCATGCTTGCCAAATCGGATGTCAACGGCCTGAACAAGCTCAACCTGACCATGGAGGAGGAAAAACAAGCCATCATCCGCACGGGCGATTGGAAGGCCCGCCACGAGCAAGACAAGGCACTCGTCGCGGCCAACGCCACCAACGGGGCCAAACCGGGGAATAAATCCGCCCAAACCCCCGGCTCCGGCATCAACTCGCTGATGTATACCGACACCCTCAAACGCATTGCCGAAATCGAACTGCTCAAGAAAACCAACATCGCCCGCACCGAAGCACAAACACTCAAAACCAAGGCCCAATACCAGGTGAGCATGGTCCAGTGGTTCGTCCAGCGCCGCTACGAACACGTGCTCATGGCAGCCCGCTTCTACAATCAAATCTGGAAAGACGGTGACGCCACCCTCCGCGTCGATAAAAACTCCGATGTCGCCAAATTATTTTCCGAATCCGTCGGCGTCAGCCCCACCGTCGCTTCGCTCGATTCGCTCTCTAACGAAGCCATCCGCGAAGCCGGTAAATACATCGAGGCCTTCGACCTCATGCTCACCCGCGATGAACTCCACTCCGCCTCCCAGCGGCTCATGGAAGCCTATGCCCTCGGCGAATACCTCGCCCCCGTGGCCACTCTGCCGCTGGAGAAAAAACGCCGCGTCCTCGAATACGTGCGCGACCTCCACGAACTCTACGGCACCCTCCAGGCCCGCGATTATACCAAAACCAAGGAACTCGCCGATAAGCTGAAGAAAGCCGCCAAGGATTTTCCCTCCTCAAAGGTGGATAGCGCCATCGCCGGCTACACGCTCGCCTCGGACTTGGCCATTGAAGAAGCCAAGGCCCACATGCTGGCCAAGGAAAACGACAAGGCCGCCGAAAAAATCAAGGCCGCCACCGAAATCTGGCCAACCAATCCCAATCTCGTCGAGTTCCGCAAACTGATCAAGGGCGCAAGCGGCCTGGTGGTGATCCGCAATGATTTCGACCGCCTTCTCAGCGAGGGCAACTTCCGCGAAATCGCCAAACGCCAATACGAAATCGCACCCGCCATCCAGGGCGACGCAACCCGCGAGGACGCCTTCAAACAAATCATGGGCAACCTCGTCAAAATCGAAGCCGCCCTCGGCAAGGCCAATGAGTTCAGCAAGGTCGGCCAGAATTACGCCGCATGGGAACAACTCGCCGAACTGCGCGAACAATTCCCGGACGACCCGAAACTCGGCCGCGAACTCGAATTGTTAGCTCCCAAGGTGGCGGATTTCACCAAAGCTCTCGACAAGGCACGCAATTTTGAAAATCGCACGCCCAAACAAACCGGGTCCGCCCTTTCATGGTATCTCAAAGCCCGCAACATCCACCCGCAAAGCAAGCTCGCCGCAGATGGCTACAAACGCCTCGTCCAGGAAATCCTCCCTGCGGATGATTCCTCACCCACCGCCGAGGCCGGCACCACCAAGAACTGAGCGCGGTCACAGCAATCTTACGAATTCGTGCCTTCGCCAAGCTTCAAACTACTATGGTCGAGGTAACCAACGCGCCGGAGCCAGGTGCAATACCACCCTCGGCTGGTTGATCCGTGGCCATGTGATTTGCCAATGAGGATTGGTTAAAAAGTTCAGAGCTCTTTAAGAAATATCGTAGCCACTTGTGGCGAGTGCCGAGCCTGTGGGGGTGGACGGAGTGACGTCGAAGGGCATCATGTGAAATGTAGCGGCGGTCTATGACCGTCGGACTTTAGCTGCCGCAGGCAGCCCCGCGGCATTCCGCCCTCGGCGAGAACTCGCCACCTGAAACCTTCTCATTCTGGCGGCTACACCTTTTCGCAAAATGCTCTAGCTCCTCGCCTTTCACGCTTCTCTTACCACTGACCACTCAGTTCCTCCTGCGGCGGAGGAGAGCGAGCAGGCCGAGGCTGCCGATGAGGGCGGCACCGGGCTCGGGGACGACGTTCAGGTAGAGTGCGGATGTGCCTGAGTCCACTGAGAATGAGCCGGTAAGTCCACTGCCCAGATTTGTCGCGGAGAAGTCGCCAGCAACGAAGTTGGTGGTGCCGGTCCAGTCCACCAACTTATACCAACCCATCGCGCCGCCTGTGGCGAAGTCGAAGGCGAAGGAGCTGCCGGTGCCCTTGAAAAAATCGCTACCAACACCGGTGATATTGAGCAGGTCGCTGAGACCTGATGTTGTGTTGGCAAGCGCAAGCGTGC
Source organism: Akkermansiaceae bacterium (assembly GCA_903906515.1). Taxonomy (GTDB): domain Bacteria; phylum Verrucomicrobiota; class Verrucomicrobiia; order Verrucomicrobiales; family Akkermansiaceae; genus Luteolibacter. The sequence continues at coordinate 29,628 of CAIVKO010000188.1, read as the reverse complement.
TAGCGGCAGTACCACCAAGTTCAAACACCCATGCGTCGTTGGCATTCCATGTCACATCACCTGTAGCGTTCAGTATGCCAATACTGTTACCGGGAGCGAGGATACCATTGATAGTGGCAGCTCCGACCGTTCCCGTGCCACCGAGGGTGGCTCCGGTCTGGACCGTGGTGAGCGAGCTGGTGGTGACGTTTCCGTTAACGACGAGCTTACCGCTGTTGATGGCGACTGCGGTTGAGGCCGAGTTGCCATTGAGGGTGGTGGTGCCGCTCGTGACAGTCACATTGCCAGTTCCGAGGTTGGCATTCACCGTGCCGCCTTGAAGGGCGTAGGACGTGCCAGTCAGGGTGATTCCAGTTCCAGCAAGAGTGCCGCCGGATTGCGTGTAAGCACCCACGGACTCCGCACCCGCCAAGGTCAACTGGCCACCGCTCAGGGTGAGAGCTGGCGTCGTGCCGGTAAAGCGACTGGCGGAACCCAAGGTGAGGGTGCCAGCGCTGATGTTCACCGTGGTTGCACCTGCTGTGCCGTTTAGCGCGGTGGAGCCGGTGACGTTCATTGTGCCGGTGCCGAGGTTGGCGGTGACCGTGCCGCCGCTCAGGCCGTAGGTGGTGGCGGTGAGCGTACCGGTGCCGGTGATGGAACCGCTGCTCATAGTGAAGGCGGCCACTGTTTCGTTCCAGTCGGAACCCGTCGTCGTGTTAAAAACACCACCGGCGACCGTCAGGTTCGTGGTATCGGCAATCTGACTGCTTGCACCGAGGGAAAGCGTGCCGCTGGTGACCGAGAAGAGCGTGGGGGCGAACTGATTGATGCTGGCGTTGTTCAAGATCACATTACCAGCACCGGTGATGGTCACCGTGTTGGTGCCAGTGGTGTTGGCGATGGATTTGGTGAGGTTGACCGTGCCACCAGTGTCTGCCGTGACGGTGAGGTTTTTATTGAGGCCAATCGCGCCGGAGAACGTAGAGCTCGCCGCAGTATTGCCACCGATCGTGTAGGTGCCGGTGGTGGCTTGGTTGGCGATGGTGACGTCACGAGCCACATTGAAAGCGCCGCCGATCAGTAGCGAGGGGCTGGAATTGTTGGTTGTGGTGGCCGCGTCACCGAGTGTGATGGCTGTGGCCGCATTGCCAAACGCACCGTTGGTGCTGACCGCCGAGTCTGCACCAGCTACCAAGGTGCCGGCACTGACGATGGTGGCTCCGGTGTAGGTGTTCGTGCCGGAAAGAATCTGGGTGCCGGCACCGGTTTTGGTGAGGGCCATTGCTCCGTTGGCAATAACACCCGAGTAGGTATTCGATATTCCAGTCTGCGGATTGAGGATCAGTTTCGTGACAAAGCCCGTAAATCCACCGGAGAAGGCGGTGGCCAAATTCACGCCACCTGCAAGACCGCCGAGAGTGAGGCTTCCGGAGCTTAAGCCGCTCGTGACGTCTAGCCCGATGGTGCTGCCGTTGGAGCCGGTGGTGTCGTAGGCGCTGTATTGTAGCGCCAATGAGTTATTCATCTTCACTTTGCCGGCGCTGATCGTGGTGGCACCGGTGAATGTGTTGACGCCGCTGAGGATCAGTTTGGAATTGGCGCTGTTCTGGATAACTCCGGTGACATGCGTGCCGATCACGGCACTGATGGTCGTGTCGATATTCCCCGCCCCAGTGAAGGAGCCGGTTCCGCTGTTGGTGATGGTGCCCGTCATGTCCAGCGCGCCAGTATTAAAGGTGATGGTGGAAGTGTTCGCTCCATTCGCAGCGTTGCTCTGGATGACGAGATTTCCTGTTCCCGTCACACCGCCGCTAAAGGTCAGACTGCTTCCACCGCCGTTGGCGCTGACCACTTTCAGGTTATTGCTCAGCGTGATCGCGCTACTGAGAGTTTTGCTGTAGCCAGTCACGCTGATAGTAGAAACTCCGTTGCCGACGACGGAAATAGCGTTGGTGGTTGTGTAATTGCCACCGTTGAAGTTCAATTCCGCAGCGGCTCCCGTGTTGGCGGTGTCACCAATGGTCACTGTTCCAGAGCTCAAGAAATTCCCCCCAGTCCCCCCCGCTGTGTAGCACGCTACCGTGCCGGCTTTGATAGTCAGTCCGCCTGTAAACGTATTAATAGCGTCCTGGAGAACCAACTGGCCAGCACCGATTTTCTGCAAACCGTTACTACCTGCAATGATGCTTTTAATGGTCATCTGGCGGCCCGAATCGGTGACATTGATGATCGGCATAACGCTGTCCGTGCGAGCAAGCGTGAGGGTGTTACCGGTGATCGTCAGGTCATGACTGGGTGTCGTATCGGTGAATGTGATGTTGCCGATAGTGCGGTCGGCACCCAGAGTAATGATCGGGCTTGCGGTGATGTTCACGCCGGTAAAGAAAGCGGTAAAATCAGCTCCGTCGGCGATTGTGCTGCCAGACCAGGTGCCTCCAGCATTCCAATTGCCGGTGTTACCGAGCCATGTGCCGTTGGCGGCATGGGCAAGCGGTGCTGCCAGCATTGCGGCGATGGCTGTGATCTGTGAAAGAAACGGATTGTAGATGGGGAGTTTCATAGAATTATTGGGGTGCGGAGGGGTCACAAAGATTGAGTTTCGTGACGAATCGAAGTCAATGTGAGGCAAAGACGCAAAAGCGTCTACTCTCCGAATGGAGAGGTATCCCGGCAGGGGTTCTGTCATCGGAATGATGGCCTGAAGCGGTCATCGAGGCCCTTACTCAGCTTGGAATCACCGCGGTTTATCTCGGGTTTGAAAAAAGGGGTGGTGAGCGGTGGCAAGTGCGAAATCCGACTCGTGGCCAGGGAATCAATTGAAGTAAAATCCGACGCGTTGATTGGTGAAATCCCAGAAATAGACTTTGGCATAGAAATAAATACTGTTGCCTAGGTTCATGCGATTCATCGGCATCGTGGTGCTGTTAGGAGCCCACGGGATTTCGGATGCCCAGTCGCCGATAAAGCCTACGTTTGGAACGTAGGCGGTGTTCTCTTTGTAGTTGGAGAATGGAAATGAGTATGAATTTTTTTTGCCGTTGCTGCCGGTGAACTCGACATTGAGGATGACTCCGTCATTAGCAGCCATACAGGCATTCGTTTTTATATACCAAGAAGGCACGTTGGTGGTATTGAAGAACGTGCTATAGGTAGCGCCCCGATGGGGATCGCCAGAGCCCATGCGCATGGTGAGTTCGGGGGCGCCGGAATCAATCGTGGCAATCTGGTTGGGGACGACGAGGGCCGAGATGGCTGGACTGGCCGCAGGGAAACTGAAGGTGAAATTGAACCCCGGAATCGTGATCGCATCAAACGCGGGCTGGCCATTATACCACGGCGACCAGTTGTACCAATTCAGGCGCGATGCCACGGCGGGGTCATTGCCGAATTTCAAATAGGATTTGTGCTTGCTCCAGTCGGCCCGCAAGTCGCTGCTGGGAGACTCCGAAATGATCCCGGCGCCGAGGCCGTTGGTGGAATACTTGGCCATCAGGGCAGCCACGATCGTTTGTTCGTATGGGTCGTATGGGCGAGCACCACAAATCGAGGATGACCATTGATTGGTCCGATCATCCGTCATGTCGGTGCCATCCTCGTTTTTCATGGCATAGAAGGTGAAATTATCGAGGACGTAGTCAAACAAGCCGTCACGGCTCTTGAGGATGAGTTGTCCAGTCACCTTATCGGCGAGTGTGCCCCACACCGTGCGGACGTTGGATTGAATCACCTTCAAGTTGGCCTTGTTGAGCGCACCGTAGTGCAGACAAGTTTGCTGACTACCGGTGTCGAAGTTGACCTCGTAAGGAGTGGATCCACTGATCGCACTTCCACGCAGCGAGAGAGCAAACTGGTCTTTCCGGTAGGTATGGCTGCGCAGCGGAATCGCTTTGGAGGTATCGACCACAAGGGGTGGCTCGCCGACGACAAGACGGGCGAAGTTTTTGGTTCCGGCGGGGAAGTTGTATTTCACGTTGTTTCCAGTGATGGTCACATTCGTGCCAAGTCGTTCATTCGTCCAACTGTCGGCAGCCAGCGTGGATGATGACTGGATCACAAAGTCGATGCCGTAGGTGCCGGAGCAGGTGGCGGCCTTGGTCCAGGTGACGCTGAGGTTGCCGGCACTGCCTGTCACGCCCGGGAGAACATCGACGGCGCTGCTGACACCGGTTCCATGGAGGAAGTATTCGAGGCCGTTAGAAACACCGTCGCCATCGAGATCCTGACTCATGGTTTGGGTGGTGCTGTTGGCGGTTTGCCAGGCGCTGTAGAGAAAGGGGACGATCAGAATTGCGGTAAGGTAACCTTGGGAATTGAGAGTGAAGCCCGTAAATCCTGTTACGTGGATCCGATCGAGCTGAGCGACGGTCAGTCCGCTGCTGGTGGTACCGAAGCGAAGCGAAGTGCCGGAGACAAAGTTTCCGGTGAGTTCGAGAGAGCCAATCCAGGTTTGTGCGCTGCTGTCAGCAAAGGCCAGTGTTGCTCCCAAGCCCAATGCGATGGTGGCGACGCCCGTGATCCCGATAGTGCCGGCGCTATGGGTGTAAGTGCCGGCATTGAGTGTGGCACTGCCGATGGAAACCGGGCTGCGGCTTGGCAACGCCCCACTGCGCCCGAGGACCAGCGTCCCCGCAGTGAGGGTGGTCGCGCCGGCATAGTTGTTTGCGGCGGCAAGGGTGACGGTTGCGCTGCCGATTTGTTTGACGGCTCCTGAGCCTGTTATGGCTTGCCCTACGCTTACGGTTCCGGATCGGTTGAAAACCAGCGTGCCGTTATTGGTGACAGCCCCAGCGCCCAGGGAACCGGTGGCTCCGCCATTGCCGATCTGTAGTGTTCCGTAGGCAATTGTTGTGGATCCGGCATAGCTGTTGTCCGCCGCCAAGATGATCGTTCCTCTACAACTCCAAGTGCCGAGGCTGAGATTGGATCCGGCTGCCCCCGAGACCACGTTTGTTAGGATGCCCGTTGCAGTGGAGCCGATAGTGGCGCTGGCGGAAAGGGCTACCGTGCCGGATAATGAGCTATTCCCCAGGCGAAGGGCACATTCGTATCCGTTTTCGCCGTAGCCAGTGCCTGCTATTGTTAGATCTTGGGTGATTGTGCTTCCCCTCCAATCCATCAGGTGGCCGCCCGCCTGGATTTTGATTGCCGTGGTGCCGCCAAATCCGCATCCCGTTGCCGAACTGGTTCCGACTCTCCCGCGTTCGATTTGCAAGGTTCCTGTGAATCCGCTTGGCAGCGCCGCTTCGTCCCAGCTGACATTGGTAGCGGTCGTGTTTAAGGCCAAAGTTCCGTTGCCCGTGATATTGTTCCATGCGCTCCCTATCCAGGCCGCTGCCCCGCTTCCAGCGTATCTCAAGCGCAGCGTCCCTGCACCGTTGACCTGATAGGATCCGTTAGGAGTGCCGTTGGTCGTACCATCGCCGATGGACAGCGTGCCGGCAGCGACAGTGGTCATGCCGGTGAAGGTATTGATTCCGTTGAGAGTGAGAGTGCCCGTGCCGTCTTTGGTCAGGCCCGCGCTGCCGGTAATTACCGCGTTGATGGTTGCTGCATTGGCTCCCGTGTCAATGGTGGGCGTGGTGCCGGACAGATTGAGCGTGGCCGTCCCACTAACAGGTCCGGCAATGGTGTAGCCCGTCGTGCCGAAGACGATTTTGTTGACGTTGATGTTCACCAAGGAGCTGTTCAACGTGATCGTCCCGCCCGTACCCGCAAGTTGGGCGATGTCTGTGTTCGGATCGGTGTTCGGCCACGTGGAAAGAGTTTCGGTGGAACTTCCGTTTCGCCACAAAGACGAACTGGTATCCCATGTACCCGAGCCGCCGGTGGCGGCCGAGCCGGCACCATCGACATCCCAGTAGTAGGTGGTGGCATTGGCAGAATGAGAGCCAAGCAGGAAGATGCCCGCAACGAATGCTCGGACGGCATTAGCGGCAAAACGAAAAGGAGTGGAGGTGCAGGGTTTCATGGCAACTGGATCATTGGAGGTGAACACGGTTGGAAAAATTGAAATTCATGATGAATCCGCGCCAATCTGGGGCAAAAATGCAGAAGCTTCTACTCTCCGAATGGAGAGGTGCTGCCGCAGGAGGCTCTGTCATCGGAACGATGGCTTGGGGCGGGCATCATCCCCCATTCACGGCTCAAACAGCCCGTTTCCGGCGCGCGGCGAGTTCGTCAGCCATTTCAATGGTGGCGTGTTTGTTGAGCTGATAGGCGGCCAGGAGAACCGTGCAAATGGCAAAGAGAATGCCGACGGCGATGCCTGCGGTGGTGCGATAACCCGTCAGGGCCTCGGCGGCGGCGGGCAGCTTGGTGTCGTATTGGAACAGACCGGCCATGATCCAGAGGAACGAGGCTGAGCCGAGTGCCAGGCCAGCCTTCAAGGCGAAGCCGATGGTGGCGAAGACCATACCGGTGAAGCGGCGGCCGGTTTTCCATTCCGAATAATCCGCGACGTCAGCATAAATCGCCCAAACCAAGGGAACTGTGGGCGCGTAAACCACCGCGCCGAGAACGGTCAGCGCGACCATCCCATTCACGTTTTCGGGTTTCAGCAGGTAGAAGGCGAAGGCATTCAGGGCGGAGAGACCGAAGCCAGTCACGGCGACGGCTTTTTTGCCGAATCGCCGGGCAAACGAGGCGGAGAGCATGATGACCACGATGGTCGTGGCAGTGCCAATCATGTTGACGATGCTATTGAAGACGTCGGCGATGTTGGAGTTTGCAAGATTGGAGGGGTCGCCATGGACGATATAGCCGAGCCACTCTAACAACCCTCCGGGTTTCGGTGCGTCTGCGGCCAGGGCGGGCGCGGCGAGTCCGAGTTGGTGCACCCATTCGAACATCGCTGCCTTGTCGGCGTAATGATGGTAGTAGCTGAAAAGGGCGCCGCCGCGGAATGAGAGGATGGCGAAGTGGACCAGGGTCATCAGCGCCATGATCTTCCACGGTCCGTTCTTGAGCAGATCGGCGAAATCCTGCTTTGGAGAGGATTTCACTTCGGCGAGCGGTTGCACGCGCTCCTTGGTGCTGAAGAAGGTGGTTAGAAACAAGACAAAGCACACCGCGGCCCAGATGGTCATGGTCATCTGCCAGCCATATTGCCGGTCGTGGCCGACGGAAAACTTGGCGACGAGAGGCAGAGTGAAACCACCGACGATGAACTGCGCGATGTTGACGGCGACGAAGCGGAACGAATTGAGCCGGGCACGTTCGTTCAAATCAGCGGTCATCACGCCGCCAAGCGCCGAATACGGCATGTTGTTCATCGAGTAGAGCGTCATCAACATCGTGTTGGTGATGCCGGCGTAGGCAATCATGGCACCGTAACTCCAGCCTTTGGGTGTGGTGTAGGCGAGCACCATGACGATGGCCCATGGAATCGACGTCCACAGAATCCATGGCCGGAACCGGCCCCAGCGGGTGCGGGTGCGATCCGCCAACACACCCATGATCGGATCGAACAGCGCGTCCCACAAACGCGGCCAGAGCAGGATAGCCGCCGCAGTGCTCGCGGTCAGGCCGAACACATCGGTGTAGAAATTCAGTTGGAACAGAATCATCGACATGAAGACGAAGTTCGCGGCGGCATCGCCTCCGCTGTATCCGATCTTCTCGCCGAGGGTGAGTTTCTGTGGAGTGGCTGACATGTCGTATGGGTTTATGGGGTGACGGTGAGCGTCAGTTTTTGCAGATCCGTATCGCGCGAGGAAGTGCCGATCATGATTTCAAAATCACCGGGTTCGACACGGAACTTCATGTCGATGTCCCAGAAGGCGAGCGACTCGGGCGTGATGTCGAGAGCGACCGTCCGGGTTTCTTTCGGCTTGAGGAAGATTTTCGCGAAGCCCTTCAACTCCTTGACGGGCCGCGTCACCGAGCTGATGCAATCCCGGATATACATTTGCACGACTTCCGAGCCGGCGCGTTTGCCGATGTTAGAAACATCCACGAGGACCTGGGTCGATTCATTCAGTCCGATCCTTTTCTTCTTGAGGCGGACCTTGGTGAGGGAAAACTTCGTGTAGCTCAGGCCAAAGCCAAAATGAAACAGCGGCGAAACCTCATCGAACAGATAGCCCCGGCGGGCGGATGGCTTGTGATTGTAGTAAGCCGGCAGATGGCCCGCTGAACGCGGAATCGTGATCGGCAGTTTGCCGCCCGGATTCACATCGCCGAACAACACGTCGGCGACGGCATGGCCGCATTCCTGCCCGAGATACCAGCATTCGAAAACCACCGGCACGTTTGCAGCCACATAGTTGATAGACAGAGGTCGGCCATTGAACAGGAACACGATGACCGGCTTGCCGGTATCGAGCATCGCTTTCACCAATGCATCCTGACGGCCGATCAGATCGAGACTGGTGCGATCGCCCATGTGCTTGAGGTTCCATGCTTCGCGTGCGGTTTGTTCGTTGCCGCCGATGGCGAGAACGATGACATCGGCTTGTTTGGCAACCTTGACTGCGTCGGCGATTTGTTTCCGATCCTGTTCGGGATCGCTCGGATCCACTTCGTCGCGCTGCCATGAGCCGCCTTCCGCCGTGATCCGGCAGCCTTCGCTATGCAGCACCTTCACGCGGTCTCCAACCTTGGCCCGGATGCCATCGAGCACGGTGACGTTGTGTTTGGGTGCGCCGCTGTAGCCGCCCAGCAGGCTGCGATTCGAGTTCGGCCCGATGACGGCGATGGTCTTGATTTTCGCTGGATTAAGCGGAGCGATGTGGTTTTCATTCTTGAGCAAGGTGATCGTCTCGCGTGCGGCGCGCAAGGCGAGCTGGCGATGTGCGTCACACCCGACCACACGGTCTGCCTCGTCGGGATCGACGTAGGGATCGTCGAACAAACCCATCTTGAATTTCCACAGCAACATCGGCGAGATGAGCTCGTCGAGCTGCGATTCCTTGAGGATTTTTTTGCGCACCAACCCGGCGAGATGAAGATAGCAATCCGGTTCGGGCAGTTCGATGTTCACACCCGCTTCGACGGCGAGGCGGCAGGCCTCGGCCTTGTCTTTAGCGACGAAATGTCCGTGGGTATCCGGGCGGTTGTTGAGTTCCCAGATCGCATAGTAGTCGGAAACCACGAAGCCCTTGAATCCCCACTCCTTGCGCAAAACATCGCGCAGCAGCCATTTGCTTGCATGAGAAGGAACGCCGTCCACTTCGTTGTAACTCGCCATCACGCTGATCGCGCCAGCTTTTTGAATCGTTTCCTTGAAAGGAGTTAGAAATGTTTCCCGCAGGACGCGCATGGAAATGTTCGCTGGCGCACAATTCATTCCGGACTCCGGTTCGCCATGCGCGACGAAATGTTTCATGGTGGCAATGACCCGGTTTTTGTTCTTGAACCGGGCATCGCCTTGGAAGCCGCGCACTGCGGCGCAACCGAGTTGGCCGACGAGATAGGGGTCTTCACCGTAGGTTTCCTCCACCCGTCCCCAGCGCGGATCACGCGCGACATCGACCACGGGTGTTAGAGCCTGGTGGGTTCCGCGAATGCGTGATTCGTATGCGGTCATCGCAAACAATTCCTCGACGAGTCCGGGGTTGAAGGTCGCGCCCAAGCCGATCGGCTGGGAAAAACTGGTGCCATCCTTGGCCGCGTGGCCGTGCAGGCATTCTTCGTGAAACATCACCGGGATGCCGAGACGGCTGTGTTCGAGAAAGAACTTCTGGATGAAGTTGGTGAGCTCCGCCATGCCACGCGCGGTCTTGCCTTCCGCCGGAGTGGCGGGGTCGCTACCCGCATCACTGGGGCGGCCGACCTGACCGATGCCGTGGCCGTGTTTGAACGAGGCTTTGGCTTTCTTCAGGTTGAAATTGCCCTGTCCATCCAGCAGTTTGTTCGCTTTCTCCTGCCAGACGCACATCATTTGCGCGGCCTTTTCCTCCAGCGTCATCCGCGCCAGCAGGTCGCGGACACGCATGGCGGCGGAGAGTCGGGGGTTTTTGTATGCGGACAACGGGGCGGACTTGTGGCCGGATTTCATGAAGTGATGGTCAAGGGGCTTTAGCAGCGGGTTTCACCTGCGATGCGACGAAGGTGGTGACGCTTTGGGCGGGAAGCGCGGCTTTAAGCCGTCCATCTTTGACTTCGAGATCGCCAAGTTGTTTAAGATCTTCCGTCGCGGAGGTGCGGTAAGTTGCAAACGAATTCACCTTGAAGCCTTCAAGCACATAGTCGATTTCCTGCGGTGCGTTGGCGCTATTGATGGCGACCACGACGAGCGAACTGTTAGCATCACGGAAGGCCGACACATTGACGTTTGGTGACGGATCGCCCGGGCAGTCGAGACGGACAAATCCGGGCCGGATGAAGCGGCTGAAATTGGAGAAGGTGAAAAGCCGCTTGGTGGTGGAATAGCTCTGTTTTTTCACGTCGAGCAGGATCAGGCTCTCGCCATTGGTTTTGTAGCAAGCCCCCCACCAATAGAACCACGCGTTCAACTCGCTTTTCGTGAGGTGATAGTGCATCTGCTTCGCCCACCGGAGTCCATCCTTGATGGATGGATCATTGGCGGTGAAATAAGAGACCTCGGTCATCCAGGTTTGCTTGCCCTTCTCTTTTGCCAGCAGCAGGGGTTTGATTTTATCCCCGGACTTATTGTCATAAGCATGGGAGGCAACGATGTCCACGCCCGCTGCCGCGGCAGGATCCTTGAGTGATTCCTCCGCGAGTTTTTCCTCGAAATTGGAGGCCTCGCCCAAGACCACCTTGGCGGTGACCGCATCGCGTTTGAAAGTCGGGACGAGATGGTCACGGATGAAATTGCGGAACTCGGCCCCGGTCCATTTGCAGGAAGAATACTTGGTCACCAAATCCGGCTCGTTCTGCAGGCTGATGGCGCTGATCGTCAGGCCGTGGCTCTGCTGGTATTCGCGCACATAGCGCGAGAGGTAGTCGGCATAGGCCGCATACTTATCGGGGCGCAGACTGCCGCCGTCACTCACGGCATTCGAGGTTTTCATCCAACCGGGCGGGCTCCAGACCGTGCTGAGAAATTGGGTGCAGCCATAGCCCTTGGCCTGACGCATCAACCAGATCTGATCTTCATCGCCGGTCCAGTTCCAGACACCTTCCTGGGGTTGGATCGTGGGAGTGGGGCCGTCGATGGCGTTGCCCCATGTGCCGCCGTCGCCGACAATGTTGCGCAGGATGGAAACCCCGGCACCCTTTTGAGTGGAAAACAATAGGTCCAGGATCTCAGTGCGGGCCGGCTCTTGATATTCCATGATGTGCCGCGCCTGATGGAAGGCTTCGCAAATGCCGAAGCCGTCGATCGTCTGACGGGTGGCATCCCAACGAATGATGCTGGGGGCCGCCTCAGGTGCCGCCCAACAAAAAGGAGTTGTGAGGAGAAGCCCGAACAAGACCCGCAGTGTCGCCGCGAGCCACTCAATGTATTTTGTAAACATATATCTCCCTGTATTAGTGACGATAAATCGCCTATTTGCCTACTATCCGATCGGCTAGGTTTCCCGGTCTCAGTCCACTTCCAGCAAACCACGCTCGAACGCGGCGGCAACCGCTTCCGCGCGGTCGGCGACCTCAAGCTTGGCAAGAATCGACTGCACATGGAACTTGGCGGTGCTTTCCGCAATATCGAGTACTTGGCCGATGTCCTTGTTGGAAAACCCGCGGCGCAACAGGTCCAGGGTTTCTATTTCCCGGGCAGTCAGCGGTTTTCTGCTGGCCCTGGCGGCGATGTGATCATCGAGTGCCGGAGGAAAACAAACCCCACCCGCGTGGACACAGCGGATCGAATCGACCAGTTCGTCGAACTTCACGGACTTGAGCAGGTAGCCGCAAGCACCGCTGTGGTGTGCGGCAATCATGGGTTCCTCCAGATCATAGGTGGAGAGAATCACAACGCGAGCGGCAGGGTCGATGGCCTTGATACGTTTCAACGCCACCAATCCGCTGCCGCCGGGCATGCGCACATCCATCAAGGACACGTCCGGCCGGTGCTTTGAAAACGCGGCCACGGCTTGCTCGATATCCTCCGCCTCGGCGACGACCTGCATGTCCGGCTCGATGGCCAGCAAACCGGCCAAGCCCATGCGGACCATCGAATGGTCGTCCACAATCATGACTCGGATCGGTGCGGGCATAGTTGGTTTACTACGGCTATCCAGACCATGTTTCAAGTTGGTTCGCGCATTTCCTCAGAGGGCAGCGGGACCTTCACGCGGAGGATGGTACCATGCCCAGGTGCGGAACTCAGTTCAATTTGGCCGCCAAGACGCTTGGTCCGTTCGCGCATGCCCTGCAACCCGAAATGCCCGTCGTACTGACCCGGTACTGCGGTAGGGTCGAAGCCACAACCGTTGTCCTCGAACACGAGTTCGGCGTGTCCGTGCGATAGTCCGAGAGTGATGCCGATTTCCGATGCGCCCGAATGTTTCAACGCATTGGTCACCGCTTCCTGGGCGAGAAGCAGCAGGTTTCCAGCGATCAGATCCGGCATGGAAACTTGGTCTCCTTCGCGTTTCAGAGTGATGGTGATGCCCGAACCCTCCACCATCGAGGAAACCCGTTCACCAAGAATATCCATGAATTCCCTGCCATCCTGGCCATGGGCACGAAGATCCCAGACGGCGCGGTGAACTTCGCTGCGACTTCGCTCGAGAAACTGCTGGGCGAGATGGAGATGGTGCCCGCACAGGGCAGGATCAGAAGACCTGCTCCGACTTGCGATCTCGAGCTGCAAAGCAAGACCCGTTAGAGCTTGTTCGAGCGTGTCGTGAAGATCATTGGCCAGCCGCCGCCGCTCGTGGAGAATCGTGACGAACTCAAGCCGGGCCGACTCACGCGCGGTGATCTCCGCCGCGAGTTGGGCACCTCTAACCGAAACTTGACGGCGCATGACGTAGCCCCACGCCAGTGCGAGACCCAGAACGAGGATGACTGCCGCAAGCAAAATCCCGAGCCGCTGCGGCGTCCACCATGGAGGTTGGGAAACCACCCGCAGGTCTCCCGGAGACGAGAGCCAGACATGAAAACCCGTGATCGAGAACCACGGCAGTTTATCGAGCCGCGCAATTTCCAGTTCACACACTCCGGTCAACTCGACGACGGAGCCCACAGCCCACGATGGCGCGGCCCCCGGCAGCAGCGCCTGCACCAGATGTTCGCCCGACTCGACGACCACGATCGCGTTGCCATCCTTGTCCGGCGGAAGCACGCGGCGCAGCACGCCGCCAAGCCGTATCAGGCGGCCATTGCAGTCCGGATAACCGGGTTCCGTGACCAACTCCTCCGCGCTGCGAACCTTTGGATTGAGGATCTCGGAAATCAGGGGTTCGTCGGGAGGTGGCACCGTTCCCGTTCCGATCTTCCGGATCAAAGCTTCACTGAACACCGCGAGGATTCTCGACGTGTCGATGAAACCAGAGACCTCAACCTGATCACCGGGCGAGACCTGGGTTTCCGTAGAATCCACGCGCACGCAGGCCTGTTGATCCAGCAGATAGAAGAACCGGCCCGGCACCGCGAAGATGACCACGCCCGACGACACTCTGCGGTGGCCGATATCCGCATCCGGTCGAAACGTAATGAGCCTGTTGAGAGCCACCTTTCGAGCCAGAAACGGATCGGACGGTGGAGGAACGAGCACGTCGATGTCCTGCATTCCATTACTGTGAATCTTCATTCCCGCCGTTTGGGAGCGTAGGTTCGCGATATCCAGAAGCACGCCGCGCACCCTTACTTTGGCATCCACCAAACGCTCGCGGGACAGTCCCTGCCCATCGTGCAGGATTACCGGACAAGGGTGCCCACCGACCAACAAAGTCAGACATTTTTCCATGCCCGGCGAGTCTTCCAATTTTCTAGCAACACCTTCCACCTCCACCCACTGGGTGTTGAGAGAACTGGACAGCAGCTCCTCAGTCGTGGGCCGTATCGGCTGCGGGATCGGTTGCGGACCGGTAGTGCTGAACTTTCCAACCAGAACCATCGGCGAGAATCCCCCCGGATCAGTGACTCCCTCGATCTCAACTCCGGTGCCCGGCTCAAGCTTTTCGAGATCCGGTAACGGGCCCTTCCAGACCCCTTGCGCCTGCGCGAAGCCGAAATCCAGGTAGATCGCAGCCTTCCCGTCGTGCATGACCAGATTCTGCGATCTCCTGTAAATCACCACACCGGTCAGCTTCACGGGCAGCGCACGCGCCGTCTGCTCGCGAGAGAGGCACCGGATTTGCTCCACTTGGCTGAGCGGCTCCACAGCAGAAGCGCACGTAACCAGTCCGGCTTGTGCCAGAACCATCATGACTATGAATCGAGGTACATCTATCATGCGCAACTATGCCCATTGTCTCCCCGGGGAATGAAATTGCGAGTCCAAACAAAACTTGAATATACCTACCCGTTTGGACAGTAGTCATTACCTCCAGTTGCCATCAGTCTCAAGCCATCACTTTGATCTCCACCCATCCCATGCGACCAATCATTTTCATCCTCGCGGCTCTCACCTTAACACTCCGTGCCGAGGAAACTCTGCCACTCGGTGGAGCCAATCTGCTTGATCCCGCCGCCCGGATTTGCACCCGGGTCGCAGAAGGAGGAACCTCCGCGGAAATTGCCGTCAGCGGTCGTCCATTCACCGCCGCCACGAGAGTCACCGTGCTTCAACCCAAACCCAACCAACCATGGTGCGCAAGCCTCGCCGTCCCTGTCTCCTCCGGAGCGGTTAAGAAGAATGATCGTCTTCTAATGCGTTACATGGCCCGCAACGCGTCTGGCGGAAATAGCCGAATCACCGCCAAACTGCAATTTTCCAGTCCGCCGTATGCCAGTGCTGGAACAACCGATACGGCAAAACCCGGCACTGCGTGGGAGCAGATCAACCAACCCTTTATCGCATCCGCCGACATTCCGGAAGGCAAGGGTGAGCTTACCCTGATGCTTGGCTATCAGAAACAAACGGTCGAGATCGCGGCCATACAGTTGCTCAACTATGGCCAGAATTTTGATCTGGCAAAACTACCGTGCCAAAAATCCACTTACGAAGGACGAGAGGACAACGCGCCATGGCGTGGCGTGGCACTCGCCCGCATCGAGAGAATCCGCATGGCGGATTATTCCGCGCAAGTCATCGGCGCTGATGGCAAACCGCTCGCCAACACCAAGGTCTCTGTCATTCTGCACCGCCACGCGTTCGGCTTCGGCACCTGCGTCACTCGCGGCATGCTCACCCAGGAAGGAAGCGACGGTGATCACTACCGCGACATCGTCAAACGCATGTGCAGCCGCGTGGTTTTCGAAAACGATCTCAAGCCGGACAGTTTCCCGCACGATGAGAAGGGACGCGAACAACTGGAGAAAAGCTTCGCATGGTTGAAAGACAACGACATTTCCGTCCGCGGGCATTACCTGATCCAGGAAGCCGTTGATAACTGGACCAGGTCGCGTCTCGGCGATCCCGAAAAGCTCCGCAAAACCTACATGGAGAGCATCCGCGAGCGCATCGCCTTCGTCGGCGACCGGGTGACCGAATGGGATGCGGTCAATCATCCGATCGCGTGGGGCGGGGCGGAATTGTTAGGAAAAAAGAGTCCACAGCTCGAAACCCTCTCCATGGATGTCTTCCACGAAGCGCGCCGTCTCACCAAGCTCCCGATCTGCATCAACGAAGACCAACTCTTCCGCCCCGGCAATCAACAGAACAAGACCTACGATCTTCTCGCAAAACTCAAACGCGACGGCGTTCGTGTGGACGGCCTCGGCAATCAGGCGCATTTTAACAGCAGCTTCCTCCCGTCTCCCGAGGAACTCCTGCGCGTCACCGACCGCTTCACCGCAGTCGTGCCCAAGCAGGTCGTCACCGAATTCGACATTGTCGCCAAAGGCGACGATCAGCTCGCCGCAGACTATCTGCGCGACAGTCTGATCGCCTGCTTCAGTCATCCCGCCTATGATGGCTTTCTGTTATGGGGATTCTGGGAAGGCCGCCATTGGATTCCAGAAGCGGCACTCTGGAAAAAGGACTGGACCATCAAAGCCGCCGGACAAGCATGGGAAGAATGGGTGGGCAAACGTTGGCAGACACGCATGACCCTCATGACCGATTCCGCAGGCAACATTACATGGCGCGGCTTCAAGGGGAGTTATCAGATAGAAGCCGGCGGCAAAACGACCAAACCCTTCCAACCCGGAGATTCAAAGTCACCAAGGCCGGTCCGATTGCCATGATCCTGAAATCTGCTATTGAAACCACAATGGGAGTATAGACCGCTTGCCAAAAGTCCTTACCGAAACGGGAGTTTTTATTGAGCGGATTTCGTGCCGCTTCGCGGGCGGGTTATCAGCGTTCCGGCCTGTGGACGCCGATTCCTGCGTTGTTCTTCGGCCACGGATGTTTCGGCCATGCCCGGAGGCAAATGACACGGCCTTTAGAGCACTTTAGAAATATCGTAGCCACCATGATGGCATCGTGGCGGCGGTTTTCAACCGGCATGCGTTTCGCGATTTGGCTGTGTCGCTAACGCTCCCCGCCACATTTGCCGCCACATTTGCGGACACTGGTTTCAAATCCCCAATTTCCTTTCCATTACGGTAGGGTCACTTCCAAGCGCATGAATTTCGCGGGTTCACCAGGTGTCCGGACAACCGTGGCGGTTACGTTTTCATAAGTGCCCATGTCCTGGGATATCTCGGTGACGCCGTCGGCGCTCCATTCACCCCCCGCCGGATCGTAACTCCATTTCACGATTCCCGTGACAACTCCCGCTCTTCCCTTGGCACGTCGATAGGTCATCGAAAGCATCTCGGCCTCGGTGCTGAGAGCGCCGCGGATCTTCACATTGGAAGTGACCGGTTTGGTGCTGACAGTGATGTCGTTCACATTGGCGACGCCCGGATGGGTGCCGTTGAAATATTCCATCAGATTGGTGATTCCATCGTGATCCGGGTCTCCATTGGCACTGGTATCCGTCAACACCGGATTGCTCGTCAGGCTGGCAACTCCTTTTTGGCCCGGAGTTCCATTACCGCCACCAACCGAATAGTCCGTCACCCAGTAGGCATAGGTCAGGGGTGCGGGTGTCACGGTCAAGGTCCCGCCCACATAATCTATGGTATAGTTATTGATGTCGAAGTTGCCACCTCTGGCCGCGCTTGGCGTAATGATATAGTTTCCGGCAGTGTCACCGGCGGCAGTCCCGCCGCTGGCGATGAGGGTGACGGCAGACATGGTTTGTGGAGAAACGAGCCCGCTAGAGGTGAATGCCGTCGTGCCAAGTGCCATTGTCGTACCGCTTACTTTGGTGCGGTTCTTCGCGGTGACAATGAGCAATTTGGGTTGAACATTGCTCAGAGGTATTGGGAGGATGGAAGGAGCCGCGAGACCGCTGGTGCAAACCACATTTCCAGAATAAGCACCGGCGGTGGTTCCGGCGGCCAAACGAACATAAATGGTCTTGGGTAAAATCGTGCCGAGACCGGTAACCGTCTGAGTGGCAGCATAACCTGATGAGCCACCTACGGTTTGCGAAACTTCAAAGCCGGGTGGAGGGGTGATTTTGATTCCCAAACTCGTAACTTTCGTCCCGGAGACCGTGAACTGGGACGGAACCGTTGAGGCAGTGCCATAAATTGCGTCCAAGCCCGCCAGTGACCCGGACGTGGTGATGACCGGAAGACTGCCACCACTGAAGATCCCCGTCAGAGCCACGTCATCGACGAGGAACGTTGCCGACGGACTGGTTTGCAAGAACCGGATGCGGAGATTTTGCGTCGAGGGGATGATTCCGGTGGGAGTGATGTTCACCCAGGTTCCAGCCGTACCATTGCCCGCCCGGCGGGTATAGGCGAGGTTCGTATATCTGATTCCGTTGATGCTATATTGGACCAACAGTTGATTGCTGCTTGCGGATGTGGATTTGTAATGTGCGAAAGAAAGCTTCAAACCCGTATATTCCTGGGTGTTGATACCGGAAATTTCAAAATATTGACCCACCGTGTTGGCGATTTTGACTTTTCCATCGGCCAATACTTCCGGAAATTTTGGAACCACATCATTTATCACCGATGCCGTGCCGGCGAATGTGAGCAGGCCGCTGTTCTGGTAACCCCCATACAACGCGGCAGGTGCGCCGCTAGCCGCTGGAAGCCCCATATTCTCGGAGAACAGCGTGGCTGGCGTTCCCGTATAGGTAGGATAGATTCTCATATCCACGGTGAGAGTTCCCACCCCGCTGGAATTGGTTGCGAAAAGCGTCACGTTGGCGTTAATGACGGCTGTGGGATCACCCGAGATCAATCCCGTCGCGGTATCCACCTTAAGCCCTGGCGGCAGTCCGGTGGCGGAGTATGACGTTGGAAAATTGTCAGCCGTGATCTGATAGATGAACGGATATCCCACGATCCCCTTGCTCGATATGGAGCTGGTGATGACCGGAATGACAGGCGCGGGAGCCGAAGAGTTTCTGGGATTTGGCGGAGCCGTCGAGAAATCCGCCAGGTTGTCACCCGTGTCGGTGGCTCCTTCATTCGCCCGGAAAATGGCGGTGGTGGTGGATGGAGGGGGTGCCGGAGCCGTGCCTTCAAAGCCATTCGCCTCTCCATAGCCGACAAAATCCATCAAACCAGCTGCATTCAAAGGTGCGATCCCGGTGAGTAAAGTATCATTGCTCCTCAAAGCAACCTTGCCGGAGGACGCGTTCATGCTCACCGTTCCTGAAACATCCACAGTTGGAAGACCTTTACCACTCGTCCCGGTGGCCATCCCGATCAAGTAATGTTTTCCGGGTGCGAGGTATCCACCCAGACGGACGATGCTCCATGAAGGGCTGGTAGGCGATGCGTATTGCAAAGACCACCCGTTGAGATTGATCATGAGGGTGCTGCTGTTATAAAGCTCCACGTAATCCCGGTTATAAGTAGCCCCGGTGTTTCCTCCCGCACCGTAGATCTGGCTGATCGAGACCGCTGACTGTGTCACAATGAAATCACTATCACTGATTCCCGTGCCGTATGGGTTGGTCACGGTGATCCTACCGGTGGTGGCGCTGGCCGGAAGGGTCGCGGTGATGGTCCCGTCGGCGTTCATTAAAAAGACAGCCTCGGATCCATTGAACTGCACCGAGGAAATGTTGACGAAGTTTTTTCCCGTTAGAACCACCGAGGCCCCTGCAATTCCACTGGTCGGCGTGAAGGATGAAATCACCGGCGTGCCGTCTCCCGATAAAATAGTGATGGTTACGGCGGCCGATGTGGATTCCATTTTTTCGCTGTCCGTTGCCTTGGCGGTGATATTGTAGGTGCCTGGGACCGAAGGAGTCCAATCGAGGGTGTAAGGTTCCGTGTCATCCACACCGAGTGAATCGGTTCCGCTGAAGAACTCCACCTGGGTCACCACGCCGGCCGCGCCGCCCACCGTCAAATCCGTAGCTGTCGCAGACACCGTGACCGAAGCACCCGGGAGATAGGCCGCTCCATTGACGGGAGAAGTCAGAGAGACACTCGGTGGCTGATTGCTTTCCAAGTCCGTGCCACCAGTGATGATCAGCGAATAGGGCTGGCTGGCATTGGTCAGTGCGCCGGTAAGGGAAACGGTAACTGTGTAAAGACCCCCTTGAGTTGGCGTGGCAAGATCCACCTGCTCGACATTGTCCACATTGTTTTTTCCACGGATCGCCGGGCTCGACATCGATGCCTGGGTCCACGTGCCTACAAACGGCATCACGTAGGGCTGGATCACGGTGGTGCCATCCGGAGCGGTAATTTGCAAATCGAGATCGTTGACAAGATTCGGAGTGCGGCTGTCCGGGCTGGTTTGCGGGGTGCCTTCCGGGTCTGTCCAGCAAAGCGTGGCGCGGATCGGATGGATACCGTCCCAAGTGAAGGTGTGGGTGAGGGTTTTGTCCGCATTGGTGATGGTGCCCTCGATCATCTTTGGCTGTAACAGGCTCTTCTTGTGGGCAAGAATCAGATCACTGGCGGCCTTCACGTTGATGAGGCCCCAGCCATACTTGTAGTCAGGCCCGGCATTGCCACGGTCATCGGCGGTGTGGATCAGCAGGGCTTTCATCATGCTGGCCCGCATTCTCAAGCCGGAAAACTCCTGGGCATAGAGCTGCTCCACCAAAGATGCGGAGCCCACGCAATTGGGCGTGGCCATGCTGGTCCCGCTATAGGAACTATAAGCCGTGTCGCTTGTGGAGAGGGAGGAATAGAGATCTCTTCCGTTTCCTACGACGTCAGGCTTGATCCGGCCATCGTCGCAGGGACCCAGACTCGAAAAGGTGGTGATGGTCGCTGCGGGTGGACTGCGAAGCCCGCCGGCCACGGCATCCTCGGTCGCGCCGATGGTCATAACGTTTTTAGCCAGACTCATGTAGGTGATGGATTGGTATCCTCCCTTGGCGGGAAGACTTCCCTGTGCGTTTCCGGCTGCCCAAAATGGCATATAGTAAGGAAGGCTATAAACAAGGGCATCCACCGTGCTGCACTCGGTTTCGTAACGTCCCATATCCTCAGTGCTCGAACCAAACCCGTATGAGTGGTTGGAGAGCCCGATATGCGCAGAATCATTCGCGGTGGCGGCACCTGCGGCAGTCATTTCGGCGTAGTCGGAATACCAATCATAAGAGTCGATCTTGACTTTAGGAGCCATCCCCTTGGCTTTGCTGTCCACTCCGGCAGCGCCGATGGTTCCGCCCACGTGAGTGGCGTGATCTGAAAGCGCCGCACCGGTATTTTTCTTGGTGACTCTTCCGCCAGGGAATTCCTGGTGGGTGTTTCGAATGGAACCTTCGTCCCAAACGGCCACCTTGATGCCCGCTCCGTCGAGGTTGTAGGGTGCCGAAGCCAACAGATTAGCCGCACTGGAAATGGCGGCGTTCTTATTGAAAGTTTGCCGATAAATGGGTTCATCACCCCGGAAATCGTAAAGGACAGAAACCTGATGATCAGGTCCATCGATGCGGATCGGGACTCCCAGGAGCTGCGCCTTGTCTTCAACCGCCTTACTCACAATCGCTTCGTGAGCCTCCATTTCCGCGACCACACGCGCCCGGACAACCGGATCGCTCATATCGGCTCCTTTGAGCATATCCGCGACACTTCTGCCCTTTGCCGCCTCAGCACGGGTGGAAACGTTCCGGGAGGGTTTTGGCGTATGGGTCACCAGCGTGAGATTTTCAGGAGCGGAAGAAGTCCCGGCAGGGCTGGAAATACCGGCTTGCTGAGTCTCGCTCACCTTCTGGGACGCGCTATGAGTTTGCGGTACGGATTTGTCTTTTCCCTTTTCCCCTGTTGGCAAGGCGGCATTTACGAGCGGCCCGGTGGCCACTGAATCGCTGGATGTCGTCGCAGACCGCCCACAAAATCCATCGGAATCCCACCCGTGGTATGCGGCGAATCCCAATAGAGCAAGGGCCATGGCGACCAAGAGAAACCGGGAATTAAAAGACTTTGGCGTGATCATAATTGCAACAATTTGACTTGGCATGTTAGAGGCAACGGTCCCAATTGCAAGAACAATCTCAGGACAATTCATGCATAGATCAGGAGAATCTATGCTTCAGCCACTGGTCCACAACGGGAGTAGCAGGGTAGTCTGGATCTCCGAGGCGGCGATTGATTTCCGCGTGGCCTTTGAGACCCACGCCCTCGAATCCACGCACTTCTGCCTTCGTTCCGGCCTTGATCAAGGCCTCGCCAAGGGCGCGTGACTGCTTGGTTCCATCCACCCGCTGGACGTGGAGGATGAGAAATGCCGGTGAGTTTGGCGCGGCGGCATGGTGCGTCGGAGAGAGCGCGGCTTGGCGGAATCGATCGTTTCCAAATGCCTGAACATAAGTGTCTTGCATGAAATCTCCGCCCTCCGCAATCTGCCGGGGAACATCGTAACAAGCCCCATCCAGCGGAATCACGCCGCAAAGCGATTTCGGGTTCAGCCCGGCCTTTTTTAAATATTGCATGTCCGTCCCGACCAAGGCGGAAAGATGGGCCCCCGCGCTGTGCCCCATGAGCACCACCTTCGTTTTATCGAAACCCAGGGTGTCCGACTGTTGGATCAGGTAAGCCAGAGCCGACGCAACATCCTGCGCCTCATCCTCCACCGTATTCGCTGGAACAAGACGGTAGTTGATCGAGGCAAAACCGTATCCTTGGTCGAGGAAATGCGAAGCCTTCTGTCCGGTCGAATCACTCTTGTCTCCGCGCTTCCACCCGCCTCCATGGACAAACACGACCAACGGCGAGCCCGGTTTCTTCGGCCGCCAGTAGTAACGTGGCGATGAATTCCTTGATCTTGATTCCAACGGCGAGCCCGGTTTCTTCGGCCGCCAGTAGTCGAGCTTTTGTAACGGATCCTTGCCATAAGCCATCTCCGCCACCCCTTTTTTTTCGGGAGAACCCGCCCTGCGTTCTGCCAAACGCTCGCGCAAGCGCCCGCCCAGCGGAGACTCTGCGTGAACCGAAGCAGGTTGGAGTGCGACAACGGCGGATACCGCAAACAACGTGAGCAGGGAGTGATTCATGGTTTGATGATCAGGTTACGACACATGAAACGCACGCAACGGCCGTCGGTTGCAAAAAAGATGTAGGGCTGGCCCACCGTGGTTGGCCCACTTGTCGCCAGCGGCGTGAGATGTCCTGGCCCGCGACCCATCCAAGGCAGGGACCCGACCTCCGGGCGGTCCAGCACATGGGGAGCGGATGCCTTTTCTCTCCGCCGGGTTGATAGAATTCGTCTGAAGCGAAAATATTTGCTAACTCCCCATCATTCGATTGAACGAATCCACCCGTTTGCAGACTTAACAGTTGGCCCATGGCCGTGCATACTCACTTCAATCCGCCATTCCGCATTGAATACCATCCCCATGGCCAACGACCCGGACGACCCGGCATTGATCCTTCGAATCAACGAGGGCGACGGCGATGCGTTTGATATCCTCTACCACCGGCACCGCGACTGGGTATTCCGCATGGCATGCCGCTTGACAGGCGCTCCACATCTCGCCGACGACGTGATGCAGGAGGTCTTCTGTTATTTTCTCGGCAAATTCCCCGGCTTCGACCTGCGCTGCGGCCTGCGCACATTTTTCTATCCGGTCGTCCGCAACCTCTCGCTGAATGCCGTGAAAAAAGCCCGACGCTACGATGGCGGACCGGAAGCCGTGACCCATCTCGAAAACCTCACCGCTCCCGAGCAGACGACCGATGATGATGGCGGCATCCGCGAGATCATCGCCGGACTCAGCGCGGATCACCGGGAAATCCTGCTGCTCCGTTTCGTGGACGGCATGACCCTGCCGGAAATCGCCGAACTCATCGCAATCCCACTCGGCACCGCCAAATCACGCCTTCACCACGCACTCGGCGCGCTGCGCGGTCATCCCACAATTCACGAAATCCGCGGAAAAACTGAACGATCCGCCGTTGCCAATTGCTGAACCCCATGGAGGAAATCATGAACCACAATACCGATGCCACAGACGAAGATGGCTTGGAAGCCTTGGAAAATGGCATTCTCGACGTCTTGCGCCACCTGCCATCCGAGCAAGGCGGCCCGTCACAGGAAACCGACACCGCAGTCCTGCGCATGGCGGCCGCAACCATGGCGCGGATCCACCGCCGCTCCTCCATCAGACGCGCCTTCGTCGGCGTCGGAGCGATGGCCGCGTGCCTCGCGCTAGCCTTGTTGCTGCTGAATAAACAAGCCGCAACGCCGCCACCTCAAGGGGCCGCCGCCCAGACCGAGGATTCGGCGGTCATCGTTCTACGCGAGATCTCCGCACTCTTTCCCGGCCAGATCCAGTCGATCCAACGCGATGCCTCCGGTTTGCAGCTTTCGCTGGCGGACGCTCCCACCACAAACCCCGGCCCGGCAGTCGTGCTCAACATCGGGAAAAATGGCGACTCCCGCGAAATTATCACCTTCAGCGGCCAAACCATCGAAATCATGGGATACAGCCTGACCGTCCACACCAGCAAAGATGGCCGCATCATCCTCAAGGGCACGGACATCGAATGGCTGAGCGACAGCCAAAAAAACCCGCTGCCCGATCTCCACATCCGCGCCCGTCTCATCTGATGCGTGCCTTACTGATCGTTTCCACGGCTTTCCTTCCCGCGCTTGTCGCGCAAGCGGAGCCACCCGCCATTCACAAAATCGAGGCCGACGGCACATATCATCCCGCGGGCCGCCCTGCGACAGGACCGCAGTTGCTGGCCATCGCCGGTAAACCCATACGCTTGATCTGGAGTGGAAATTCGCCCACCGCCCCGTCCCCAACGCGCGTCGAGCGCATCACCGCCGCGCGCCGCATCCCGGTGGCCACTGGCGAGGCGACCGCGCAAGCCGAGGGCTGGACATGGGAATGGACGCCGCCCGTCACCCGTGCCGCCGTGCTCTATGAAATCCGCATCGATGCCAAATCCGAAGCGCCTGTTAGAATCGAAGTCCGCGATCCGGAATGGCTGAAGGAACGGATGGAAAAACTGCCTAAAATGACCTGGGAGGCCGCCGGCTTGGACCCCAAGGAAGTCGCCGCACTGCAAAACCTTGGCCTGCACCAGATCACCTCGAATGCCCGGACCGCAGGCAACGCCGCCCAACTGCGCATGATTTCCAGCGACCCCGGCAACCCCAGACGACAAGTCACTTGGGACGCGGATCACCCCGATCTCGTCGTCTGGCGTCCTGGCCCCGCCGCCCCGGATATCGAAATCCGCGCCCCCCGCTGGTGGATTTCTCCCCAGGCTCTAACAAACGACCAAGGACTCATCCGCTTTCTCGATCTCTTCTCCGAACCGCCCGTCAACCCCTGAAAACCTCCAACTCCCAAACATCATGAACCCACGATTTCATATCACCTCTGCGCTGTTAGCCGCATGCGCCTCATTTCTAACCACCAACATCCGCGCACAAGACGCCGCACCGCCGCCACCTCTCTCCGCCGCGGTCCTCGACTTCAAGGATGGCTCCCAGGATCTTCAAGGCGTCGGCACGTCCGTCTCGGCGTTACTTCAAGTCAAACTCACCGTCCATTCCGATGCCACGCTCGTCGAGCGGGCGGAACTCAACGAGGTCCTTGCAGAACAGGAACTGACTCTATCAGATGCCGTCACTCCCACCCAGGCTGCCAAAGTTGCCCAACTCACCGGCGCAGAAGTCCTCATCAGCGGCCGGGTGTTCGCCGTGCAAGACCGCATTCACTTGGTGGCAAAGGTCATCTCCGCCAGCACAAGCCGGGTGTTCGGCGCGACCGCTTCTTATGACAAAGGCAAACCCCTCGATGAAGCCGTCGATAAACTCGCCCAAGACGTCGCCAAGCTGCTCAAGGAAAAATCCGCCGACCTCCGTGGCGGGCCCTCACTTGAGGAAAGAACGCTCACACAGGTGAAGTCACTCATGGAAAAACGCAAACCCGGCCGCGTCTATATCCACATCCCGGAGACCATCGTCCAAGTCATGGTCCCCGATCCCGCCGCGCAAACGGAACTCGCCCGCACCTTCGAAGCCGCCGGATGGACAGTCGTCGAATCCGCAGACAAGGCCGATCTCGTCATCCGCGGCGAGGCCTTCGCCGAGTCCGCCATCCGCCGCGGCAACCTCTGGTTCACCCGCGCCCGCCTCGAATTCAAAGTCAGCAATACCGAAGGCAAGACCCTCAAAACCGACCGCATCGTCTGCGGCAACGTCGATCTCGCCCAAGCCATCGCCGCCAAAGGTGGCCTCCAAAAAGCCGGACTGTTAGCAGCTCCGGTGGCCCTCAAGGCATGGATCGATTCTTCCAAATAAACCAACATGAAAAAACTAATACAACTCGCAGCCGCATTCGCCATATTGTCATCCACTGCCAGCGCGCAGGAAAAATGGACTCATCAGGACGGGCATTCCGTCCAGCTTGAACTTGTCCGCAAGGCTCTGAAGGACGGTGTTCTGTTTGGAGAATTCAAAGACAAGGACGGGGCAATCCTGACGATCAAGGAATCAGACCTGGTTGCAGCGGATGCCGCCCGCCTGAAGGAATTCAAGAACCCCGCAGTAAATCAGGAGTTGAAATTGATTGAGGCCGCCATTGCCAAGCTACGTGAAGGCAAAGAGTTGACCAAGGAGGAGGCCGAACGCTGTGGCGCGGAGTGGCAGGACTATACCGCCAAAATGTTCGCAAAAAACGCCACGGATTCCAATACCGAATTCGAAAAAATAGATCAGCGCGACTACTACATCGGAGCGATTAAAATGGCGCTGATTGATTTCAAGAATCATGGAGGATGGCCTTTCCGTTCATCGATCCGCTTTATGGTTTCCGAAGAGCTCGTAAAACGCGCAGAGCAGACCAATGATCCCTTCATTCATTTCTGCCTGATCTTTCCATGCCTGAGTAACCGTGATGTGAAACACGCGGCTGCCAGCTATAAATCCATCCAAAAATCCGACCCATTCCTTGCAGGCATTGCCACGAAGTGGGCCAAGGAACGCCTCCGCGATTCAGAGACAAAAACAGAATTCATGAAATCGGCGGGCATTGAGTGATCGGACCGGATCAATGATGTTAGGTTTTCCATTTACCAACACCGCTGATTTCACGAGTTTGCCATGGCCCTTCGTTACAAAACCACCCTCCTTGTTTGCTGCGTATGGGCCTTGTCGTCGATCACGCAAATCCATGCCGAAGCTCCCCGCTTCATACCCGTCACCCCGGAAAACACCCGCCTAGCGGATGGCTCGCCGCTACCGGAGGATCTTGGATCATGCGGCTGGAAGTGGCGACCGGAAAAGGGTAACGGCGGCGTGTTCGAGAGTGTCCCGCCGCAAAACGGCAAGTCGGCGATCATGATGACCTATGCCAAGGGTCTCGAGCCGGGGACGGTTTACGAGGTGTTCGGCTTTTTCTGGGCGGATGGTTTTGACAAGACTGAACCGGAGATCCGCGAGCAACGGCCCGCGCAGTTCGGTGTAACTCTGGCCACCCTCCAGACTTTCGATGGCAAGACTCCACCCGTGGATGGAGCGATCCAGACGTGGATGGTCACGCCGGGCTCCACGATCGGTGAAACTTACGGATATGCAGCGGCGATCGAGGCGGACCAACCGTTAGAGGGCCTGACGGCGTTGAAACATCAGGATGGCAGCAGGCGTCTGATCCGCGCACGCCTGGGACTATCCAAAGCCGACAAAGATGGCACCCTGCCGGTTTTCTTTGCCGATTACCCATACAAAAAGCCCTCCGGCCCCGCATGGATCGATGGCCTTGCCGTGCGCCGGGCCAAGCCGGACATGGTGATGGATCAAGGGTTAAAGGCAGGGACACGTCTGCATCTGGCGTTGCGTGCTGGCGACTCCATCACCATGAAACGGGAGCTTGAGGCGGAAGCTAACGTAAACACCCTCGATGAGGAGGGGCTCACTCCTTTGTTTTACGCCGCAGCGGCAGGCGACACCCCGATGACTCGTCAACTGCTAGATAAAGGCGCCAATCCTAACCAATCCGGGCAATCGATCCCGCCGCTTGGTGCCGCCGCGACCGCCTCCAGCGTGGATGTGGTAAAACTTCTCCTCGCCGCGGGGGCTGAGGTGCCGCTCGACTTGCAAAAGGGTTCCGGAAAACTCGCGCAACCTGTGCATCCGGCCTATCTGCACCCGGTGATCGCCGCCATCCGCGCGGGATCATTACCCGCGTTGCGCTTGCTCATGGAGCACGCCCCTGGTTTGGACATCCAGGTTATGGTACCGGTGGTTCAGACACCTGAACACGGCGCTTCCTATCCTCCCAGTGGCAACTTCATTTCAGATGCAATGATTCGTGGTGGTTTTGAATCAAACCGATACAGATTTGATTGTGGCGTTACGCACCGGCAATACGAACAGCTGGCAGCGTCCATCCTATTCAGGCGCGCACCTCCCATTCCTCTGGAAAATCTCCAAGAAGGAACTACTCGATAACCTTAACAAAGAAGTGGATCACTGAGTAGTCCGCCAACGACATGATCCATACCACCACTCTTATGAAGCATGTCGCCACTCTAGCAATACTTCTGGCATTCTCACCTTTTTCCATAGCCTCTGACACCCGTTTCATCCCCGCCACACCGGAGAACACGACGTTGATCGATGGTTCTTCGGTGATCACCAAGATAGGGGAAGGGGCCTGGAAATGGCTGCCCGATGAAATAATCCTTGAGCGCACGGATCAAACTCCTATGCTTCATCAATCATGATAAAAGCCATCAGGTTTGCTGCCGTTGTCCTGCTTGCATGGGCATGGATCCCATGTTTTTCTGCTAGAGCGGAAGAAACCGAGGAGAGCGATGGGATCCGCAAGGTGCGGATCGCACTGCAGGAAAAATTCAAGAAACTGCCGGAGGTGAAAGTGAATTCCGGCAAGGACCACGTCAGCTTTGCCAAGGTGGACCTCAGCGGAAGCCTGACCGAGGTTGACGGCGAAAAGTATTATGCGTTCCGCTTCCAATCTCTCGACGAGGAAGGCGATCTGGTGTGGGCCTTCAGACCGGGCAAGGGACTGGTTTCATGGTATATCTTTACCGAAAAGGAACGCATGCAGGGATTCTCCACCTTCATCGACTACATTTTGCCACAGGATGTGGAAAACGTCGGAAAGAAAGGCAACGGGTTCGTTCTGCAGATGCTCAATCATCGAAACATGAAGCCGGGAAAAGGATACATCATGTGGTTCAAATTCAAGGAGGGTGGGGAGCCGCAAGTGACCTTGTCGCTCAACATCGTCGCCAAGAATTCCGTCAGCACCTACAAAGAGCTTTTCCCGATGATGTATCCTCCCGCAAATTGATCTTCGCCGGGACGTCCGGATGCCGTCGAATGGCACCCCGGGATTGACGCATCCTCACTCACAACATCCCCGATCAAACCCGGGGATTGACAGTCACGGCCACCCTGGCGGTGCCACGACTTCTGTTGCCGTCAGTCACGGTGAGGGTCATGGTCGCCGTGGTGGCCTTGGTGACGACGGATGGATGCATACGCACTTTCCGTGATGCCCCGGTGCCCTCGATGGTGACCGAACCTCTCGGAAATGCCACACCCGCGAGCGCACAGGTCACGGTCAGGCTATCAGCAGGGGTTTCCACATCCTCCACCGTAAAATCAAAGAGCGTGTCTACTCCACCCACCATTGAAACCGTAGGAGCAGCCGTGACGACAGGCAGGTCATTGACAGGTCTGATCTGCACTTGAACGGCCAACTTATCCTCTCCCTTTTTTTGAGGATCCACATTATCATCACGGACCCAGATGGTTAAAGTGTCCGTGCCAACCGCATTTCTGTTCGGCGTGTAACGGAAGACGATCGTTCCACTTCTGGCATCCGTCAGCCTCTCAATGACTCCTTTGGTCGGCTCTGGAGAAACCGCCCATGCCAAGGGGGAATTATCCGGGTTATTCACAGGGACTGAAATATCCATCGGCTTGTCTTCGGTGACGGTCACGGCTTTCGTGCCAACGCCGTTCGCCAACATCGGGTGATTGGTGCCAACGTCCACCAGGACCGGGAAATCCAGGGTGCGTCCGTCTGGGGTGGCGGCACGAATCGTGATCGAGCCACTTGTGCCCGTCGGCCTGCCGTCTGGTTCGAGAACCAGAACGCTTTTATAGATCGATGCCTTGACGCCGGTAAGTGGCTTGATGACGCTGAAGCGGTAACGCGA
>CAIVKO010000187.1 GCA_903906515.1 Akkermansiaceae bacterium | reverse complement strand
TTGCGGAGGGTTTCGCGCAGTGCCGGCTCGGCGGATGTCGGCAACCACACTCTCGGATGCGGTATATCCGAGAGAGAGGCGTGAGCAAGACACGCCACCGAAAGCCAGACAGTCAGGGATTTCCACATGACTGAAATACCGCAATGGGCGTGCCGATATTTCAGGCTTTTGGATCAAACCCGGTAGGCAAGAGGCTCACAAAGCGCCTTCAGGTTTTCCGCAGGTGTGGCACTTGGGATTTCACATCCGGCGTTGACGATAAACGGATTTCCAGCTTCGAGATAACATTGTTCGATTTTCGAGCGGATCGAGTCCGGCGTCCCACGGAGGATGTCCGCGACCGGATCGAGATTGCCACCAATCGTCACTTTCGGACCGAGGGCCTCGCGAACTTTGCCAACGCTCACCATGTGGTCCACATCGATCACATCCAACTCGAGCGAAGAAAGACCAGGCAGGAGATGTGTGATATTGCCGCAAATGTGCATTCGCACCTTCGCACCCATCTCGTGAATCCCCCGCACCAACCGCTGCTCGCGCGGCAGGATGAGTCGCTCGTATGTATCGGACGAAACCTGACTGGCCACGGCGTCGCCGATGCCGATGGTGTCCGCACCGGCTTCCACCTGCGCCCGGGCGAAGTCCAATGCCACATCCACACAAAGATCCATTAGATCGCCGATGTAGTCCTCATCGTCCAACAGATCCACGAAGAAATTGTCCAAGCGCCGCAAGTCCGCCGCCTCCGCAGCCGGTCCCTCGACCCATCCCATGATCGAGTATTCTCCGCCGAACCGGGCGTGATAGGCGCGCACAGCCTCGATACGGTCGAGCATTCGGCCGGGCTCCAGCGGATTCGGGCGTCTGAGTTTCGACAAATCCGGATCTTCTCCCAGCGGGTGCTTTTCACAGTAGGGCACCATGTCGCGCTCGTAGATGATCTTCGCGCCGAATCCTTGGGTTTCACGGTAGGGATCGGAAATGGTGCTCAACTGGTCGATACCGAACTCGGACGCACAGGCGATGTTGGCCTCGGTCAACACGCGATAGTCAGAAGCAAAGGCACCGTAATTGCTACCAATCCGTTCGGCAGCAAACTGCATCAGAATGGGAATGCGGGCGAGGTAATCAACCGGGCGGCCTTCAAGAGTCGCGAGATAGCGTTCGAGTGAATTCATGATGGATCCATTCCTAATTTTTTCAATGAACCAAGGCAAGCCATGGTTATTTCCGAGTCCATTCTTGCCAAGCGGCCTCAGCTCCGGCCGCATCAATCACGCGGTCGGCCGCGATGACCCGGTATTTCCGATGGGAAACGGCAGGGGTCTTCTCGTCCAGCGGGAGGGGCTTGTGCATGACTGGATTGAAATTCACGAACGGTGTGCCATTCATGTTTTTCGAATCCCAGACGCGAAGATTCTCCTCGATGCCGGCGATCTCCGACGCCGCGCTCATGATCAGCATTGATGCCATGCCCTTGGGAGTGGAACCGCTGACCACCACCCAGCGGGCCGGAGTGCCATTGGCGTCGTCCCGGTTTTTTCCGCCACTGGTGGTCATCGTGCTGTTTTCCTTTTGCCACGACGCGGGGCCACGCCATGAAAACCCGCTGTAGCGGTAATTGACGATCATCACCGGAGCCGATGCGGCTTTCTGTTGGATGTCGATGTCGAGCACGCGGGTGTCCGACGAAACATCGGCCAACGACATCGTGGTGGTTTCCAAAATGGCGGTCGACGCCCCGGCTTCCGGCGATTTGACAATCGATTCGCAGGCCAACTCCCACTTCAGGCCATCCTTGTCGGTTCCGATCCGCTTCGCGGATTTTGCAACATGGGCACCTTGGTCTTCCTGCACCTCCCAAGTGTTATGCTTTTTGCCATTCACTTCGATGTATTTCCACGGCCACCAGAGGCCGCAGTGGTGCGGATGGTCGGAAGGATGGATGTCGAGGAGTTCGAAACCCGACGGAGTGCGCAGGCTCTGGAAATACCCACTGGTGGAGAATTTATCGAGCTTTCCTGTTAGCGCGGCAGGGGAGGTCCGCCATAACAGCACTGTTTCGGCGGATTTGGCTCCGATTCCGTCCTTGTCTGACACTGCAGTCAGGGGTTCTGCGGCGTGCGATGTGGAAACCGCCAAAAAGGCGGCACCCGCGATGCAATGGATCGAATGTTTCATGACAGGTGATGTTCTGCTGGGTGAGGTCCTCTCATTGGAAGAGGGTTGAAGAGAGGATTTCCCGTTAGTTATCGCTTAATCGCACTCTCTGACCGTGACTGGAGGCACGGATGGGCTACGAAACAGAGTCGCGGATTCTTTCCGGAACCTGTGGATCGGTGAATGTCACCTCCCAGAATCGCCAGGCAGCCTGGACTTTCTAAAAGTGACTTTGTTGTGGGTTGGCCGATCCCCAAGCGACCCATCACCAGCGGAGCAGGCGGGCGATGGCGGCATGGAGGGCGGCTTCAAGCACGGCGGCTTCCCCGTGGGTCAGCGGGATGGTCACTTTCCGCACGGTTTTGGCAGCGGTTTCCTGGCGGGAAATACTCATCAGATAAGGGGCGCGCTCCGGATCCTCACGCGGCGTGAGTTCGAAGGCGCTGTTAGCCTTTTCCGATTGGTGGAACAGCTTGGCTTGCGGCAGCTTTCCCTGTAGAGTGGCCAGCACCGTGCCGAGGTCCGAGAGGCCCCACTTCATCGTGATTTTGTTTTCCCAGTCGAATTGCTTTTCGCCGGCCTGGGCCGCGGCATCGACAAAGATCGAGCCTTTGCTGCGGTTGAGGCCGAAACGAATCACCCCGCCGCTGCCGCGGGTGTTCGGCTTGTAGATGGCGTAATCCGAGGAGCGTTCCGCCGTGAGGGTACTGGATGTGGAGGCGGCCGATGGGTCAATGATGGTGTCTTTCATGGTATCAATGGTGGGTTTGATTAACAGAGACAGGTTGAACTAAAAAAATCCTCGCCGCAAGAAAAAAGTGTTCTAAAGAACATTATTTTATTCGAACCACTCGCCGATCCTCGTTATGGCAGGTTGAATTTGCTACGATTCGATAAATCCCGCAAAGACCTCATGCGCTGAGAAAATCGATTTGATGGCCGAAAACTGATGGGTAATATGCTATGATTCACTCAATATACCTCAAAATGATGCAAATTATCATTTACTTTGATGCAAAATGATGTTTTTTTTCCTATATGAGAATCACCGTGGACATCGAAGATGACGTCTTGAGCGAGTTGATGAAGATCACCGGGGACAAAAACAAGAGCCCGGCGGTGGCGCGGGCGGTCACCGAGTTTGTGCGCCGCAAGCAAGCACGGGATTTCGGTCGGATGATCCGAGAAGGAGTCTTTGATTACCCGGCTCCGGCTGCGGATCCGGCGAGCATGGATCCTGCCAACCCAATTCCACCCCTCTACCAAGACTGAACTGCCATGGTGCTTGTGGATTCTTCCGTCTGGATTGAGAGCCTCCGCCGGAATGGCGATATGAGGGTGAAACTTGCTGTGGAAGGCCTACTGGAAGCCTATGAGGCCCAGTGGTGCACACCCATTCGTCTGGAAGTTCTCGGCGGTGCCCGCGTCGAGGAACGGGCCAACCTCGGAAAGCGCTTTTCGGTCATCCCCTACCGCCCTTGTCGTGAAGATGACTGGGACCGCGCCATTTCCCTCGCTTGGCGACTCCGCAGCAAAGGTCTTACTGTCCCGTGGCTCGATGTCCTCATCTCCGCCATCGCCATCTACGATGGCGTGCGCCTTTATGCCATCGACACGCATTTTCAGGAAATCGCCAAACACTCCGGCCTCCTGCTCTACCGCCCGGGATATGGCGGGAGTTTCAGCGAGGTGGATGACGGGTGAGTCTTCAAACTTGTAGCGGCGGTCTATGACCGTCGCTGACTTCCATCCGAGGGCGGGCGCGTCAAAGAAAAGCGAATGAAGAGCTTTTACTCATCTCATAGGCACCGACGCTCACAGAGCGCCGCTACAAGCATCTCATAGGCACCGACGCTCACAGAGCGCCGCTACAAGCATCTCATAGGCACCGACGCTCACAGAGCGCCGCTACAAGCATCTCATAGGCACCGACGCTCACAGAGCGCCGCTACAATTCAGCTCACATCCGCTCCGGGCATTTGATGCCTAGCAGGCCGAGGCCGGTGGTGAGGATGCGGGCGGTGAGTTCGCAAAGGGCGAGTCGGCTCGATCGGATCGAATCCTCGGATTTGAGAACCGGACAGGCTTCGAAGAACGAATGGAAGGCGCGGGCGAGCTCCAGCAGGTAGTTGGCCAGAAGGTTCGGACGGAAGTCCTCGATGATGAGGGGAAGCAACTCGCCGAAGCGGGCGTGTAGGCGGGCGAGGTGGATTTCCGCTTCCTCGTTGAGCGTGATGTCGCAGGCGCTGGCATCGAAGGGTGCGTCAAGCTTGCGGAAAATCGAGCGGATGCGCACCGTCGAGTATTGTAGGTAAGGCGCGGTGTCGCCTTGAAGAGCGAGCATGCGGTCCCATGCGAAGACGTAATCAGTGAGGCGGTTCTGCGAGAGTTCCGCGAATTTCACCGCGCCGATGCCGACGATTTTGGCGATCTCGGCCGCTTCATCGCCTTGGATGTCCGGGTTTTTCTCGGCGATGATCTTTGCGGCACGCTCGACCGATTCGGTTAGGACGTCGGTAAGTTGCACGTTTTCGCCGGAGCGGGTTTTCATCAACTTGCGATCTTCGCCGAGGATGGAGCCGAACGCGACATGGCGGAAATCCCCGGTTTTTCCCCAGCGGGCGGCGGCCTCGAAGAGTTGACGGAAATGGAGTTGCTGCGGCACGCCGACGACATACCAGATCTGGTCCGCCTTCCATTCGTCGATGCGGAACTGGATGGTGGCGAGATCGGTGGTGGCGTAGAGGAATCCGCCGTCGGCCTTGCGGATGATGGCAGGGTTGTCGGTCCAACCGTCCTCGCGGTGGACCATGAACGGATCATCATCCGGCTTTTGGCTGCCGTCCGAGAAGATGCAGATCGCACCATTGCTTTCGCGGGCGATGCCTTTTGTTAGAAATTCCTCGACCAGTCCGGCGAGGCGGTCGTTGTAATAACTTTCGCCGAGCCAGTGATCGAACTTCACGTCGAGCACGTCATAGATTTTCAGCAGTCCGCGTTTCGAAACCTCGATGCATTGTTGCCAGATCACGAGATTTTCCGGGTCGCCGGCCTGGAGTTTGACGAGTTCGTTCTTGCAGGTTTCGAGCACGGCGGGGTCCGCCTTGGTGGCGGCGTTCACATCGCGGTAGATGCGCAGCAATTCCGGGATGGGATCGGCTTCGAGGGCTGCGGCGTCCAACAACGTTTTCCACCCGTGGAGGATCATGCCGAACTGAGTGCCCCAGTCGCCGATGTGGTTGTCCGCGATCACCTGGAAGCCGAGAAAGCGGGCGATGCGGCAGAGTGAATCGCCGATGATCGTCGAGCGGATGTGGCCGACGTGCATCGGTTTGGCGACGTTGGGTGCGGAGAAATCGACGATCACCGTTTTGCCGGTGCCGATATCCGGGACGCCGAGGCGTTCGTCGCGGAGCAGGGTAGTAGCGTGGGCGGCGTAGGCGGCGGGCAGGATGCGGAAGTTGATGAATCCGGGGCCGGCGATGTCGGCGGTGGCGAGTCCGTCGAGTTCGAGGTGGTCGATGATTTCCTGGGCCAGGGCGCGCGGGTTGGTCTTGCGTTGTTTGGCAAGGACCATGGCGGCATTTGACTGGTAATCGCCGAAGCGCAGGTCGGCAGCGGCAGTGATGGCGGCGACTGCGGGTTCGCCGAGTGTGGCGGCGAGGGCGGCGGCGAGGCGGGATTCGAGGGACTGAAGAAGTGTCATGATGGGCGTGGGGAGTGTCCTGCAGAAGCCATCAGGCGCCGACTTCCGTGGTCTGGAGCGACTTACAATCGAAGGCGGCCAGGATTTGTTCGGCGCTAGTCGCGTCGTGGAGGCACTGGCGGATCTCGCTGCGGGCAAACATCTTGGCGATGGCGGCGAGGGTGTGCAGGTGGAGTTGATAGTTCTTTTGCGGAACCAAAAAAAGAATGATGAAGTGGACGGGTGTCTGGTCCAGCGATTCGAAATCGATGCCGGTCACCGAGCGACCGAAGATAGCGGTGACATTTTCGATATGATCGAGAAACGTGTGGGGGATGGCCACGCCCGCGCCGACTCCGGTGCTGATCATTTCCTCGCGGGTTTTGAGCGCGTCGAGGGTGGACTCCCTGTATTCCTGTGGGAGTCGCTGTTGATTGACCAGGTGGTCCACCAATTCCACAATCGCAGGCCAGTGCTGCTCCGACTTCATATCGAGCACAATCTGATCCGCAGTGAGCAACTTGGATAACTTCATAAACCGGTGAAAACGTTCCGCAAATCCTTGCAGGGGGAAACGAGGAGTTACCGCCCCAAACCGGTGTTGGCAAGCGGATTTCAGGGGTTACGAAACCGGCAGTCCGCAGGGAGACCGCGCGATCCCGGGGTCCGTCCCGCGCATCAATGCCAGACGGAGGCGCTCGACTTCGCGTTTGACCAAAGCCGCGGCTATCCGGGCTTCCTCGGGTGTGTTGAGGATGGAGAAGCTGAAACGCAGGCTGCCACGGCCGCGCGCGCCATCGAGGCCCATCGCCAATTGGACGTGTGATGGCCGGATTTTCCCCGCCATGCACGCGGAACCGGCCGAGCATTCGATGCCCGCAGCATCGAGCAACTGGATGAGATCCACCGCCTCGCAGCCGTCGAATGAAAGGTGGCTCGTGTTGGGCAAACGGTGGACGGGGTTGCCGTTGATGGTCACGCCCGGCAACTCATGGAGCAGCGTGTTTTCAAACAAATCCCTCATCAGCGCGAGTGAAGAATGCTCAGTGGCACGGCGACGCATTGCCTCTGCCGCCGCTCCCATGCCGACGATTCCCGGGGTGTTCTCGGTGCCCCCGCGGCGACCGTTTTCCTGCGATCCACCTTGGAGAAATGGAAAAAACCGGATGCCGCGGCGGGCGTAGAGCGCACCGACACCCTTGGGTCCGTGAAACTTGTGCGCTGCAAGAGAGAGAAGATCCACACCGATGCGACGGACGTGGATTTCGGATTTTCCGGCAGCTTGCACGGCATCCGAGTGGACGGGCAGGCCGCGCTCGCGGGCCATCGCACAAACTTCCTGCAACGGCTGGATCACACCAGTCTCGTTGTTGGCCGCCATCACGGAAATCATCGACGCACCCGGTAGCAACGCGGCAAACCGGTCAAGGTCGAGACGGCCGTCCGGATGCACCGGCGCGTATTTCACCGGGCGGGCAAGTCCCTCCGCGCACCTCAGCACGGCCGAGTGTTCGATCGATGAAACCACTGCCGCGCCCGGCCCGACGAGTTGATCGAGCGAATGCAGCGCGGTGTTGACGCTTTCCGTTCCGCCGCCCGTGAAAATGATTTCGTCCGGTTCCGCGCCGATCCATGCGGCAACTTGGGATCGTGCTTTTTCGATCACATCCCGCGCCGCCCTCGCGCTGGCGTAGGCGCCGGAGGGATTCGCGTGGCAATCCCGCAGCCAGGGTGCCATTGCATCCCATACTTCCGGCAACATGGCCGTGCTCGCGTTCGCGTCCAGATGGATCATGCGCCCAGCATCGGAAGATCCTACCAGATTTCAATGCGCAATTGTTGAAAAACCCCCGCTCTTACGGCCGAATGATGTCCGCGAGGCGAACGGAGGGTGGCGCATTTTCGAGATCGATATCGAAAAACGCCTGGTTTCTCTTGATCCGGTCGGCAGACCAGCTCCACCAAGCGATTTCCTTCAGTTGACCGCGGATTTCCTCTGAAAATCGCAGACGGTGGAGTTTCGCCGGAACACCGGTAACGACCGAAAAATCCGGCACATCACGCGTCACGATCGCTCCCGCGCCGATCACGGCACCGTCGCCAACCTTCACGCCAGTGAGGATTATCGCGGAATCGCCGATCCACACGTTGTTACCAATCACGACCGGTCCCCGCGCCTGATCGAGTTCGGTTGCTCCTATGTCGCGTTGCAGCGCGCATTGGAGATTCGGAAAATCTATCAAATGGTTGGATGTGATGATCTTCACGTCCGCCCCGAACGCGCAATAGCGGCCTATTTCACAATGACCTCTTCCTTTGATCACGATGGCCCCGTTGATGCGTGTACCATAGCCGATTTGTGTTCCGGTATCGATCCGGCTTCCGCCGCCTATTTTCACACCGCGTGACTTCCAGCCGCGGCACATCAGAAAATCTTTGAGGTTCATGGTTGAAGAAGGGATGGTTTGATGCGTGCCAATAATCGCGCGCCCAGAAGACGATGCCAATCCTGCTCGATGAGCATCCATTGGTTTTCCGGGATCTCGGCAAGATTCCAGTGACATCCCCTGAGACGGACGATTCTTTTTTTGCTCTCAAGGCGGTCGAGCATGCCCGCGACCAACGCGTCCGGGCCTGAAATTTCCGGGGATATCGTGGCCACGGGTTTTCCGGCGGCTACCGCCTCGTTGACCATTGATGCGCTGTCTTCGGTGACGATCACTCTTTCCGCCTTGCCAAGCAAAGCCGGGATTCCCGGTTGATGTTCCATGTCACGGCGGGCATGCCACGCTCCGACTTCCAGCAGTCCGGATGATTCGAAAAGCTCCCGTAAATAATCCTCGTTCCCAAGTCCGGTGCGGCGCGAGTCCGTCACCATGAGACGGACTCCGGCTTTGCGGGCTTCTTCAATGATCCGGCGCGCCTGTTTAGCCAGATCCTCGCGTGTCCAGACACACCCGGACCCGTCACCACCGAGCAGAACGGCCCAGTATCGTTCCTTGAGGCATCCGAGTTCCTTTGCGGCCGCCTCCGCGACCATCGCCGACTCCATCTCAGATGGCACAAGATCCATCTCCAGCACCCGCTCTGAACCGGATTCGATGCGAGGAAGCACCGTGAAGCTGCTTTCCGAACAAGTCCGGAGCGATCCGAGATAGATGTTAGGGACTCCGGAAGAGCGGGCGATCTTCGCATTTGGCCATTCTGTGGCTCCGCCGGCCGAGACCACCAGATCGAGCGGCCCGACCGGCGACCGATCAAGACACACGGCCACGGGAAATCCCGGAACGCGGGGGACGAGAGTGCGGAGAAATCGGGGTTTCCATGCCACTTGGATCCGCTCGACATCAAGATCAATGTGGCAAGCCAGCGCCTTGAGCACTCCCTTGACCTTGGTCAGGTGCCCCGGACGCTGGTCCATCAACCAGCAGACATGGAATTTGCGGTTCCCTTTCATCATTCAATCATACCGGTAATTCATCCGGAGTATTTCCCTGGAAAACAACTCGGCGACCTTTTCTCTCGTTTCGTCGTCGTAATAATCATGAGGGTCGGATTTTTCCTGAGTGACTCCGGTCTTCTCACGCGGCATCACGCCGTCATAGGGAATGCCGAGCCGTTCGCAGACCCCGGCGAAGCTCTGTTGGAAATTCTGATAGTCAAACACCTCGTCCATCATGCAGGTGTCGCCATCGAAATAAAGATCGGCATCGAGCGGCAGACGGTGGGATTTTTGCATGACGTAATCCTTGAACGGCGGGATATTCCGCTCCTGGCCGAATTTCTTCCAGTTGTAATAGGACACCACCTTTTCCCACGGGTTCCGTTCGAAGCAGAACTTGTAGTAACCATCCCAGACTTCGCGGCCGATCAATTCGCGCACACGGGTGGCCGGCATGTGTTCCCAATACCAATTTCCTAACAAGGGCGAGCGACGATCGATCAGTTTGCGGAACAGACGCGACTTCGCGTAGGTGCGGCCGATGAGCGTGTTTTCGTAATGGTTGCGCGGGATGTCGGTGCCTTCGTTGGATTCCATCGAGGTGACGATATCATCCGGTCCGCAGAGCGGTCCCAGCGCCATTTCCATGCTGCTGCCCGCGGTCTTGTGGGTTTTGATGAAGATGAATTTGTATCGGTGGCTGATGATCATCGCTAATGTGGTTTGATGATGGCTTGGAATACTCCGCGGACAATCGGATTGTGCAGGATTCTGAAAGGCAGGGACCGTCTCTCCGAGCGGTCCGAGAGAATGAGGAGTGAACCATCGTCCATGATTTGATTTTTAAGCATTTTCATGGGCACTCGCGTTCTCCATTCCATTCGCCGGACCGTTGCGGAGAACGGTCCCTGCCATTTTTAAGACAGACTCTGTGAATTTTCATGGCAGGGAGATCACCGGAACGGCCTCGCTGCGGGCGGCTTTGTAAAGCGCATGGTTCTGACCGGATGTGAGGATGAAATCCAGCGGCAACGCGGCGGACACGTCGATTTGATCGATTGATTTGCGCAAGCCTGCCCGGTCCGCCTCTGCGGGAACCACGTGGACACGGGTGGAAGCCGGCAACCATGATGGCAACTTGCGTCCGGCTGTGGTGGCAACCTCATACACCACATCCGGGTGGATCCATGCTTCGGGCAGGACCCACGATTCCGCCACATCCGCTAGCCAGAGCAACGCGCGATGGGGCTTGCCCTCACCTGTGGCATCAGGCCCGAGCCAATCGTGGATCGATTGCCTCGCGTTGAGGTAAACCTTCCAGC
Source organism: Akkermansiaceae bacterium (assembly GCA_903906515.1). Classification (GTDB taxonomy): domain Bacteria; phylum Verrucomicrobiota; class Verrucomicrobiia; order Verrucomicrobiales; family Akkermansiaceae; genus Luteolibacter. The sequence continues at coordinate 2,517 of CAIVKO010000187.1, read as the reverse complement.
GATCCTGCAACCAGAAGACATCCACCGGTCCGGTTTTCATCGATTTTTCAAGCGCCACCATGCATTCGGGGGTCGCGGTGCCATCCACCGGCGTGAAAACCGCCTTCCATTTGCCGGCGGTTTCCGTGACTACCGAGAGCGCGAGCACGGTGCTCTTGCTGCGGCGAGCTAACAAACTTGGCAGCGGACTCGCCCGCGTGAGGCGGCCGTAAAACCTAACAACCTCGCCCTGCATGCCGACACGCTGGTCGGCGAGCACGCCGACGATGCCTCCCTCGCGGAGAAATCCGGTGACCTGGTGGAACGGATCGCGTTTGGAAAACATGCGGGTGCCATCGGCCTGGCGGCGGGAGAGCACGCGTTCGTCCAAAATCGGGTTGTTGAGCGGTCGATAGAATGCACCGGCCGAGGAGCCCTTGGGAAACAAATGGATGAGACGGCTGAGAATTTCCCAATTGCCCATGTGGGCTAACAGAAGCACCACTCCCTTGCCGGATGACAGCGCGTTTTCGAGCAAGCCGATGTTTTCGATATGGATGACATCGCGAAGCCTGTCTGGTGTGAACCGCGCGGTGTGCGCCGCGGAGATGAGGTTCGCACCGCTGCGGCGGAAGCTGTCATGTGCCATGGCCCGGAGCTCGGGCAGCTCCTTTTCCCCGGCAAAGGCGATGCGCAGATTGCGCAGGACGATCTTACGGCGCAATGGCATGAAGTGCCAGACGATCCCGCCCAACCACTCGCCCAGGCGGAACACGCATCTGCCGGGAAGCAGGCCCGCAAGCCCCTCGACGAGAGAGTGACCGAAGCACTCCATCCGCCATTGCAAGGGTTTAGGACCTTTTTTCCATGAGCCGCTCATGAATCGTTTCAGCTTTCGAAATAAGTATAACCCGCAAGCCCTTCACGGTAGAGATCGAGAATCTCGCGGCGCTCCTTCGGTGAGATGCGGCCGTCGGTCACGGCCTTTTCCGCGAAGTTACGGAACTTGGATACCAGCTCCTTGGGATCATATTCCACATAAGATAACACGTCCGCCACGGTGTCTCCCTCGACTTCATGAGTATAAACGGGTTTGCCTTTCTCAAGGTGGACGCCGACGACATTGGTGTCGCCTAACAAGTTGTGCAGATCACCCAGGGTTTCCTGATAGGCACCGACGAGGAAAACCGCGACGTAATACGGTTCATCCGGTTTGATGGCGTGGAGTGGGAGGATGTTGGCGACATCCTCCTTGTCGATAAACCGGTCGATCTTACCATCGCAATCGCAGGTGATGTCGGCGAGCACGGCGCGCTTGTTCGGTTTTTCGTCGAGGCGGTGGATGGGCATCACCGGGAAGAGTTGATCAATGGCCCACGAGTCCGGCAGCGATTGAAAGAGCGAGAAATTCCCGTAATAGAAATCCACCAGCGTGGACGACAGCTCGCGGAGGTCTTCCGGGACTTCCTCGAGTTGGGCGATGAGGTTGGAAATGCGGGTGAGGATGTGCCAGAACCATGCCTCGGCCAGACCGCGTTCGCGCAGGGTGGCATTGCCATAAAAGAACTGGGCGCGCATCTGGTCGCGGTAGAATGCGGCGTCGTTGAAACTTTCCTGAAGGTTCTTTTTGCTGAGCGTCTTGTGGACGTCGATCAGGTTGGCCAGGTTCTGCGGCGGGTTTTCCGGGACCGGCGGGGCGGCCTCGCTGGTTTGGGCGCTGGTGACATCCAGAATATTGAAGACGAGGGCCGAGTAGTAAGCAACCACCGCGCGACCGCTCTCCGAAATGAGGTTCGGGTGAGAGACGCCCGCCTTGTCACAGATCTGCGAGACCACCTCGACGATGTCCGCGCAATACTCGGTGACGTGATAGTTGCACGATGAATGGAAGTTGGTGTGTGAGCCATCGTAATCCACGGCCATGCCGCCGCCGATATCGAGCACGCCCATCGGCGCGCCTTCCTTGACCAGATCGCAATACATCCGCACCGCCTCGGTGGCACCCTCGCGGATCGCTGCGATGTTAGGGATCTGCGAACCTTGATGATAGTGCAGCATTTTCAAACAGCCGAGATAGCCGTTGTCCTTGAGATGATCGACCACGGCGATGACTTGGGCGGCGTTGAGGCCGAAAACCGACTTGTCTCCGGCGCTGTCCTGCCAGTGGCCGGAGCCGCGGGTCGAGAGGCGGACGCGGACGCCGAGATTGGGCAGCACGCCGATCTTGCGCGAGCGTTCGAGGATGAGATCCAGCTCGCTGGGCATTTCCAGCACCAGCATGATGCGCAGGCCCATCTTCTGCGAGTGCAGCGCGAGGTCGATGAACTCCTCGTCCTTGTAGCCGTTGCAAATGATGTAGGCCTCCGGGTCGTGCATGTGCGCAAGCGCGGCGATGAGCTCCGGCTTGGACCCTGCTTCCAGACCGTAGTGGTATTTTTTCCCGAACTCCGCGATTTCCTCGATGACCTGGCGTTGTTGGTTCACCTTGATCGGATAGACGCCGCGGTATTCGCCACGGTATCCTAAATCCTTGATCGC
>CAIVKO010000186.1 GCA_903906515.1 Akkermansiaceae bacterium | reverse complement strand
TCAGGCACCCGCCACAAGATGGATATTGCGTCGATAAAGGGACATTTTGCGTCATACAAATGATGGAGCAGGAGTTTGATGGAAACTTCGTCTTTGGCGCGTTCCCGTGGCTTTAGGGTGGGATCTTTTCCGAGGTGGGGGACATTGAGCATCCGGTTGTCGCTGACGAGCACGTCCACCGGACCGCCTGCCCGCATCGCCCCCGGCGATGCGCATGGTGTCAGTTTCGCATTTCACCAAAATACCGATGATGATAGATATCAGGGCCGGACGACTTCGAGGCGCAGGAAGCGCCTGGGACCTTAATAGGTAGGTGTTACAATTACAAGGACCCGCAAGCAGGCATGGACATGGCCTTAGGAATCGGTGACTCCAACCTGCGCACCCAAGCTCTGAAAAATGTAGCCCGGGAGTGGTTCTGGAAAGCCCCCACTGCCGCGACCCAGTGGATCAATAGTTCCGCCCTTCGAAGCCATGTCTTTAGTCGGGCCCTCGTGGAGCGACTGTATCATGGCGAGAGCTCCCTGGAGTTTATCATCGACGAGAGCTCCATCACCACCTTCCGCTACTAAGGAGAAAGCCGACCTGATCAAATTATCTTGGAAATAGCCGGGCGGAAGTGACTGGACATAAGCAAACGCCCCTTGAAGATCGGTCTTTGCCATGTAGGGAATTACTCCACCAAGAATCCATTCCTTGATCTCCGGTTTGGTCTGCTGGTTAGCCCAGGCGAGCGCCGCCTTCGCGGTCGGACTCGGCCCATGCAGAACCGATATTTGTCACAAACAAATCAAGATCTTTCTCGGGAACCTGATCAAGCAGGGCGATCGCAAAGTCTGGATCGCTCTTAACAAACAACTTCGATTCAAAAGGACGGAATGAAGAGACCGCATTCCTATGACCCAACACCAAGTCTAACGCACTCTCAGGGTCCTTTTTCATACCGCTCTCTATCGCGGTTTGGAGGGCAGCTAGGAGCCTCAGCGGCTGAGCCAGCCGCCATCCACGTTGAGGATCGTGCCATTCAAGTAGTTGGCATCGGCGGAGGAGAGGAACAGGCAGCTGCCGGCGATGTCATCGGGAGTGCCCCAACGGCCTTCCGGGATCCGATCGAGGATCGTCTGGTTGCGTTTTTCATCCTCGCGGATCGGTCGGGTGTTCTCCGTGGCGATGTAGCCGGGGGCCACGGCATTCACATTGATGCGCTCCTTGGCCCACTCGCAGGCGAGCGCGCGGGTGATGCCGGCGATGCCGCTCTTGGCCGCGGTGTAGGATGGCACAAGGATGCCACCTTGGAATGAGAGCATGGAGGCGATGTTGACGATCTTGAGTCGGGCGTCTTCCGGCGACTTTTCGCGACCGCCTGTCAGCCACCATTTGGCAAAGGCCTGGCAGAGGAAGAATGGTGCGGTGAGATTGATCTGGATGACGGCGTTCCAATCCTCTTCCGGGAAATCCACGGCGGGATTGCGTTTGATGATGCCGGCGTTGTTGACCAGTATGTCCACACGACCGGTGGCGGCGATGATTTGTGCGACAATGTCCTTGGCGTCGGCTTGCGTCATCGTGCGGAAGTCCGCGGTGATGCCGGTGAATTTTCCGCCGAGGGCGGCGACTTTTTCCGCGGTCTCGCCATGGTCGCCGATGTCGATGTTGACGGCGTGGGCACCTTCGCGGGCGCAGGCTAACAGAATCGATTGACCGATGCCACGGCTGGCTCCGGTGACGACGGCGACTTTGTTGGTGAATCGGCTCATGGTGTTAGATCGGTGAATTATCGGAGGTCTGTGGGTTTGATGGCATCCATATCGGTGAAGAGTTGGTTTTCACCGGCCATGCCCCAGATGAATTTGTAGCTGCCCTGGCCGCAGCCTGAGTGGATGGACCATGAGGGCGAGAGCACGGTTTGCTCGTTTTGGAGGAACAGGTGGCGGGTGGCGGTGGGTTCACCCATGAAGTGGGCGAGCACGCGGTCCTCCATATCGAAGTAGTGATAGATTTCCGTGCGGCGGTTGTGGGTGTGGGGCGGGAAGGTGTTCCAGACGCTGCCTTCGATGAGTTCTGTGTAGCGAACAACGCAGTGGCGATGGCCATACCCGAGAAAAGCCAGCGCCAGAGCATGGCGCAGCCCGCTGATCTGCAGGACGCCGGAAAGGCGCTGCTGCCTGCATGGGGTTCAAAATGGGAAGACATGGGAACGAGCCGGGTAAACCGCCTGACCTGCAATCGCCAGACGCGCCGCGCGACTTCATGTCTATCGAGGCTCGCGGGATATTTTCAAGAAAATTCCCCAGTTTCATTTTTTCTTACCTTATTCGGTCCCCGCACCGAACATGACCCCCGCCATAAGGACGGTGCTGAGACGGGATTGGGCGTTGTAGTGTAAGCGTAGTCCCATGCGCCTTGTATGTGTATTTGCACCGGCAGTTATTTTGCAACCGTTGCGCTGGCATCGTGCGCGCCGGTACTACGCGATTTGGATGGCCGTGTCATTCCGCTCTCAGAGAGATTCACCGGAAATGCTCCGCTCTACCGTGGCGACGGATTTAGCATCAAGTATGACGGCCTCAAACGGATCCATGTCAGCTGAGTTTGTGAAATTGAACCGTGAACTGACCTGACAATCATCCCGCTGCCGCGACGACACGCCGTCGATTCAATATAAAAGCATCCACCCCGGACCTCTACTATTGAAGATCCGGGGTGGAGATGTTTCTCATCAGTGCGCTTGTGGTGCGGCATCGTGCTTGCTCGTCACATGGTGAAGATGCCGCTCGCGCGACATCCTCAGATCGGATTCCCAATCGGGTTTGATTCCGTTGAGGAGCCTTCCGATGACGTCTTCGCCGAAGAACACAATGAGGTCCTCGGCGATGCGTTTCTTCAGCGCCGCAGCCGCGCCGTCCTTGATACCGCAACGCTTTCCTGCTTCACGCATGGTGCCACCTTCCACCAGCACGAGGATGGCGATGCGGTGGCGCTGTGAGTGCGAAGCGAGGAATGCTTCCCAGTCGAGGTTGCGTGCTGCTTCCTCGGCGGGGTCGGGTTCCGGCCCCTGGTATCCGTATGGTGCCATGACATCGTGCAAGGTGCCGGATTCCCCGACATCAAACTCGATTTCATCATCCAACCATTCGTGATGTGCCTTGCCATGGATCACGCAGCCCGGTGACATGACGTCACTGCGACCGCTGTAGTAGCTACGACGACCACTGCGTGCCGCCTTTGCCGCGTAATACGAAGCATTTCCCGCGGTGATCGGGTGTCCCGCGTTTTCTGCGGATTCCATCATCCGCGCTGCCATCAGGGTGGTATCCTGGACGATTTCCTCGTCGTCCTCGTGTCCGATTTTCGATATGGTGTGAGCCGCATAGCGCAGACGCGGAACGACTTCCTTGACTAACATTTCATCCATCATGGGACTCATGGTGTGGTTTCCTTTCGGTTGGTGTTGTGAAAGGCGACCGACACGACGACCCCCACCGCGGGAGCCTGCCGTGGCGATTGCCAAGGGACTCCCTTTCCGCGAACACGCGGAGATCGGGATGTTGGAATAGGGGTGAATGATCCCTACATCTTCATATAACACATAACGCGGCGATATTTTACCGGCTGAGATTCCGTGTGAAAGATTCGGTATTACGGCTGTGGATCAGGCAGATTCAGCAAGGTCTCCAATTCGTTGAGCAAGGTTTCGATCTGTTCCTTCGCTCGGCCTGCCGCGTTCAGTGTGCGGATTTTACGGATCGTTTCTGCGACGAGTTGTTTGCGGTTCGGCTTGGATGAAGCAACCGGAGTTTCATCCGCCATGAGTTCGGCAACGACATCGCAGATCAATTTGGCGGTAGGTTGTCCGTTAGCGCGTTCCGTGGCACGCGACCATGCGAGCACCTGCTGTTCCGGTTGTTTCAACTTGGAGAGCGGGCGAACCTGTGACTCTGCTGTCGGGGTGACACCAATTGGTGTCACCTGTGCGAGGTGACCGGCGATTTCGGACGAATTGATCAACCTGTTGGCATGGGTTTTTGTGAGACCGCCAACGACCTGACAATATGCGGCCCAATTGGCATGTCCACCCGCACGCCAGAGTTTACGAACGCGGATCTCGGCAAGTGCCTGTCCAACTTCGATAAAAGTGGCAAGTCCACGACGCACCAGGTTGTCGAGCCGATTGAAGTCATCGAGATCCATATCGCCGGTGCCGGACAAGGAGAGGACAGGGGACTTGATCCCCGGTTTATCCGCATCCTGTGTGACAACTTCGATATTCATGATTTCAGTTGGGGGTTCTGTGGTGGATATGGACAATGTCTGAGGGACATCCAAAGAAGGCACGGTGATCTCCATGGCGGCAGTGGCAGGGGGCTCGGATTTGATCACGACCTCTGCGTGTGGGTTTGTTGGCGCAATGTTGGAGAATGATGCCGATTTCAAGTGCGGCAACGTAGGCTGAAAGAGATCGAATTTTGTTCCGAACGGATGAGGTAGGCAGGGTGGGTTCTCGCCAAACGCGTCCTGATGTGCGGAAAATTTGATGTCACTCTCAGTCTGGTGGAACAGGAAGGCAATATTGGCCTCGTGGCATGAGGCACTGATCTCCTCGGCACGTGATCTATCATCCGCTTTTCCACAAAAGACCACCCAACTGATGTTCTGGAGATGAGTAGCAAATTCGATCAGGGGACTGTTGGAGTTGAGAATCATCATGCGGTGCTGTAACGGAGCGTTCCGCAGGGCTTGGAGTTTTTCCGGAAATCCGTCCGCACCGTCGGCAACGAGACCGATGCAGACATTCTGATAGCCTTTGCAGACCCATGTGGCGGGAAGAGACCGGCAGATGTGTTCCGGGTGCCGTGTGGGAATCACCCATTGGAGGCGCTGGGTATTTCGGATCATTTCCCATGCGAGGTTTCTGGCCTTGGTCATCCCATGCGAGGGGTCAAAGAAGTCCGGGACGCCGGGAACGACGGCGATCTCGAATCGTCCCGCGATGCCGAGCGCTCCATGGATGCGCTCAGCAGATTTACAGGCCACTTTAACGGCGGCCAGGTGGGCTTTGCAGCCCAAGGCCCCTGCCGCCCCGGGCAGGGACAGCAGAGGAATGAGGTGGTGGCCGAGTGTGTCGATCATGGAATCAGAGATATTATAGGATTTCGCATCCTCCGCAGCGAACGGTACGGTATATTCGGGTCATCAATAGTTCCAATGGGCGGTGACATCGGTGGAATCCTTGAATGCGTCCCCGAGGTAGATCGGACCATAGTGGCTCTCCAGAAACCCCGCCATGGGGTGCACAAGGGACTGAAGACCTTTGAGTAGCAATTCTCCTCTGTGCCGCGATAGCGCGCGGGCGGATGCAGGGTTAAGGTAACGAACACCGCTGAAACTGAGCGGACCCGCATGAGAACTGATGATCTCCGCGATACCCGGATCCAATTCCGTGAGGCCTCCGAGATGCAGCGCGCCGCGATGGTTCGCCAGTGCGGCGGCACCTTCGGGGCAGAGCGTCTTGAGACCGTCCAAGTGAAGATCGCCGCCATTGGAAGCGAGGGCATTCAGACCCTGGACCGACACGTGATTCAATTCACGTCCAAAGATCAGGTTTCCCTTGTGGCGGCCCAAGTGTGTGCAGGCTTCGTCCGACAGGGAGCGGAGACCCCACAATCGCAGTTCGCCGCAGTGATGTGAAAGGGCCTCTGCGAGTTCCCCGGACAGAGTCGTCAGCCCATCAAGATACAAGCCACCGTCATTGGTCGCGAGACATTCCGCCAAGTGTCGGGAGATCTGTGTCAGCTTGTGGAGATGCAGATCACCCACGTGAAATGCGAAGCCGTCCGCGGCACTGTCGGGGATTTCGTGCAATTCCATAAGAACGGTGGCACCTTTGTGCTGACCGAGCGCACGGATGACGTCAGGTGGCGCGCCGTGAATCGACATGAGTGAGAGATAACCACGATGGTTACTCAGAGCGCGGGCAGCAGCGAGGGAGAGCGCTGTAATGCCATCCAGACACAGCATCCCTACACGGCAACCAAATGCCCCCGCCATCTTTTCTGAGAGTTCGGTGAGACCCAACAGGTCAAGTTCTCCCGGGCACTTTGCCAAGTGCTGCGCTGCTTCCTCATCATAGTCGTCAATGATGTCAATTTCGAGACGACCGGCGACACGTGCCAGAATCCTGGAGAGGTTGGTTGAAAGCACGCCCAGCCTGTAAATCGTCACATCACCTGTGCGCTCGACCAGAAGCTCCGCAGCTTCAAGCAACTCCGCTTGTTTCTCTGCTGTTTCCGCTCCTTCCACGTTGATGTCTCCAATCAATATCTCAAGGTCGAGATTGGAGAGCTTCGCCAAATGCTCACGCACTGAAGCGTGTTTTTCCGACGACTTGTGACTCCCGGTCGACCCCAGGTCATTCGGAGTAAATTCGAAGCCGTGAATCGTCCCGACTCCGGTCGCGGATTCGATACAGCCGGAGGTTTTCAGGTCGGGGAACCGGTCCAGTAATTCCGTCAATTCGCCACCGGGTCCACAGAGGGGCGCTCCCTCTTTTCCAACCCGTGCGTAACAGATCATACGGTATTCGCTACACGTATTCGGGGTGGGGTTTGCGATGTGAATCGGAGTGAATGAAGACTGGGTGAGGACCTTGAAGCGGCTCCGGGGATTATCCTCCGAACCTGGCCTGATCCATACCCATCCGGGGGTGGTCTGGTTTCCGGACAAGAATTTGAAGAGCTTCTCAAGATAGCTCTGATTCATGTGCTCGAAGATCAGTTGGCAGTTGGCGTCTAGCGGGTTAACGCCCATTTCAGGGATTGATGTATCCATTGCTTTACGGTTCGGGCATTCGATGTCTGATATAATACTCATGGTGTTTTCAGTGTTGGTGTTGGTTTCCGGCATCGGCCGGCATGGTTTCGTTGATTTGGTCGGCAATCTCGATCAGGCATTTCGCCACCAGTCCGCGCACGGACGGAGTCGCGTGCGCCAGTGAACGGATAGTGACGCCAATCCTGTCACAGGTGGCTTCCGCGTCGGGTAAGGTGACGGCCTCTTTGGGTTTCGGTTTCGCAGTGGAGGGAGGGCGCCCGGCGGGCATTGTCGCCGGACCACCCTTGGGGTGATGTTTACTCGTGATGTCGGGACGCGATTTGAGGAACGTCTCGACGTCGGAAAGCAGGACCATCACGGGAGCGCCGAATCGAGCCTGGTAGGCACGGAGTCGGCGGGTTTTGGCGTTGGTCTTCATTGTGCCTTCGCATGCTCCTTCTGTTGCTGCTGCTTCTTTGAGCGTTATCAACAGGCCTTTGGCGGCAAGCTCCGGGGTGATGGGGTGGTAGGGAGATGGTTTCGGTTTCATGATGGATTGTTATTTTTGGTCGTCTCGTCTTGGTGCCTATGACGCTTTGATGGCTTGGCTTTGCGGCAACGTGCCGCTTTGACCTGCATATTGAGTGGACCGTTTCGAGTTTTCTCGCCTGTCTTGATCCGCGCCGACAGCCACCTGATCATAGCCAGTGCCTGCTGTTGGTCGGCGTGGCGCATGAAGTTTTTCCAGCGCCGCAAACGGCGGGCGGATTCAGGAATCAGCTTCTTGCGCTCGGCCTTTAACCTGCGGCGCTCGGCTTTGCTCAGTTTCGGCTTCGTTTCCGATCCATCAACGGTCTCATCAGTATTAGCTACGGCCGACGGCGTGGTTGCCTGCGATTCAGTTGCCGGAGAGTCTTTTCGCGGCTGCTGGCTATGAGGTTGATCTTGACGTTTAAGTTTGCCATTCGTTGCAAGCCATTCTGCGAATGAGGCTTTGTCGACTTCGTAGCTCGCAGTGTGACTCTCGCCAACTTTACGGCCGACAAGCTTGCCACTTTTAATGGCGCGCTTGATGGTGGCATCGCAGCATTGCGCTTCTGCGGAGGCTTCCTTGAGAGGGAGCCAGATTTCAACTTCGAGGGTGGTGCCCTCATGTTCGGTGGTTTGGTTGTTAGTCATGGTTTTGGTTTAGTTTTGGTTTGGTTTGGTTTTGGAGAAGGGTGGGCACCGACCGGATGTCGGCCGGTGCCGTGTTTTTCGCCCGTCGATTGGACGGGCAAGACCAGAACGAATTTCTTTCGGTAAACCCGCCCCCACCTCGCGATGGGATTGGGTTTCAAAACCGTGCATGCACCTCTCGGCGCACACGGCTACTGGCGATCACGGCCTGCAGATCCAATGGATCCGGAGCCGCCTTCCTTATCGGTGGAGATCATGCATGTTGCGTGCACTATAAGCTGGCTCTGGCCTTGTAGGTTGGAACCCGACGTTACGATCATCGAGAGGCGCTGGCCTTCCTGGATCGCTTTCTTGCATCTGGGGCAGATGCCATTCTGCTTTCGCATGGCGTGTGCCGCCCCTGTGGAGATTCCCGGGTATTTGCCCCGTATCCGCGTCCAGTAAATCCAGGACTCACCGTAGTAGGATGCGTCTGCACGGACGCATTTGTGGTCCTTGTGGTCAACCTTGATGGATGCGAGCTTAAGCAGCTCTGTCGGTTTTCCGGAAGCGGGCTTCAGCACCTTGAAGATCCATGGGTTGCCGCCGTTGAAGAACCGTTTGACCAGTTCATGACGGGATATCTTTTTGCCGTGGTGGCGCTTGGTCCACTGCCAGAGTTTGACCCACAGCCAGTGGTCGATATCGGCGAACGTTTCCTTCGAGTTTTGGAACCGGAAGTGGTTGGCCCATCCGCGGAGGATGGGATTGAGTTCGTTGATCATCCGTTCCTGGTGGCCCGGCAGGCCTTTGGAACTTTGGTGAGCGTATACGGCGTTGCGCTTAGGATTCGGGCGGGTGCTCATGATGATCCCGGAGACCTTTTCCTTGAGGGCTTTGATGGCCTTCTGTGAAGGGGTGATTCGGGTGAGCACGCCGTTGAACCAGGGGCTGAGTTGGTGTTTGCCAACCCGGCGCTGAGTGAATGTGAAACCCAGGAAGTCAAAACCCGTGGCGTCGCTTCCACCGTCGAGGGTGTGAGCGATGCGGGTCTTTTCCTCGTTGAAGCCGAGGCCGTAGCCTGCAAGCCATTCGGAGAGGAATGCTTTGACTTCTACAATCACATCGCGGCGTTTGCTGAAAACGACCAGGTCGTCAGCGTAGCATACCAGACGTGGTGTTTCTCCGATCTTCTGGCCATTGATCCTGCGTGTGGGAGGGAAGGCCTTAGCGAGGTCTTCTTCAATCCCGGAGAGGATGATGCAGCCGAGAAGGACGCTGAGAGCGGACCCCTGAGGGACTCCCTTGTCGTTCCTGATCCATTTGAAGTTTTCGACGATTCCACTCTTGAGCATGTTCCGGATGGCCCGGCGTATGCTGGGGAGCGTGTCGAGTTTCTTCATGAGGGCGTCTCGGCAGATGTTGTCGAAGAAGGACGAGATGTCCGCGTCCAGGAGCCACCTTGGTGTCCGCTGTATGTAATGGCGGATGCTGGCGACGGCGTCATGGACGCTACGTCCCCGGCGGAAGCCGAACATGTGCGGAGGGAGTCGGGCCTCCCATTGCGGCCAGAGTGCCATGGCGATCAGTGTTTGGCGTGCCCGGTCGGCGATCGTTGGAATCGACAGTGGGCGCTTTTTCCCGTTGGTTTTGGGGATCTGGATCCGTCGCAGCGGTGATGCCTGGCCATCGATCTTCAGATCGATGGCCAGGCGAAGCATTTGGGGAGGTGTGAGGGATTTGATCCCGTCCACCCCGGCTGTCTTCTTGCCCTTGTTCTTCTGTGCGACTCTGCGGACCGCAACACAGCGGGCGCTGTGACTTGTGATGAGCAGTTGTTGCAGTTTGTGCACTTTTGCACGATCTCCTCCTTTGGAAGCTTTGAAGATCCGTCGTTGGACACTGAAGACTTCGGCCTCGGCTTTCGCCCAGTCGATGTCTTCCCATTTATCGATTGTGTTCGTCATGATGTTGGTGTTTAGTGGTTAGATGTTCAGATGGATGCCCCTTCCAATTTTGCCTATCCAGTCCATTACAGACCGGCGTTTGCTTGGTGGAAGGTCCTACCCCGTGCCGCCATACGGCGGACAACCTGCTCCATGGTTCGATGCCGGGTGGCACTGAATCGGGGAGCGTACGGCGCTGGTTTCCTCGTTGCCCGTGGGTGTTTTATGCAGTGAGTCTGGAAGTCTATCCGCCGGGGATCGTTTGCAAGTGACCCGCCCGGTTCCTCGCCCGGGCGGTGCTGATCCCATTGCCTAATTTGACCGCGGTGTATCAGGGTGCATTACCCATTCACCGCACGTAGTTCACGACAGCTGAGACTTTTTCTGTTCGTCCACTCTCATTCTGCTCTGGTCATTCGCTAGACGCTCTATGCCGAGCAAGGGCGAATGTTTTTTCCCGCTTCACCGCCAGGTTTTTGTCCGGGATCTGGCGAAGGAGATTTCCGTCAACACGTCACATGTGAGGCGGGGTTTGGGCATAAGGTGCCCTCACCCGCTCACCCACGTACCTTCGGGGTGGGGTTCGGACCCACCACCGCCGCCAATCCCTCCGGGCCTAAGCACGGATTTACGGCGGACGAAGTCGCATATAAAAGGAGAATTTCGTTCTGGTTATGTCAAAGATCTTGGCCATCCGGTTTCCTCGGAACCGCCGCAATCCTTGGACTGCAAGCGACTCTTCGGGTCCGTGGGGCAGCAGTGTGCCCCTGACCATGGGTCGGGGGGCTACCCCCTGCTGTTGCGCAGGCGCTTGTTTAGGAGCGCCTGCAGATCGTCCGCAGCAATGAGCCAGACACCAAAACCCGTAATGGGATTCAGGTCTCCGCGCCGGATCAAGGTCCGGAAGGTGGAGGTCGGAATACCGGTCAACGCCGAGGCTTCGCGAAGCCGGTAGGCGGCGCGGCCGTTGGTGTCGGTGGTGATGGGGTGTGATTTCATAGCTGGCGGCTGAACTCAGTTTAAATCACGCCATGAAAGTTCGCAATCGTCTTGAAACCAATGGGTTCCGTATACGCAGCAACAGCTTTCCGACAACTCAAATCATGAATTTAAGAGAAATCACGGACGGAGTATGACAAGGCACCGACAACTCAAAAACCCGGTTTCCGCTACTTCGTAATCCCGGAGTGACAACTCGGCGACAACTCGCTATGTCCTCATCCTCAGGTGTGAGAGAATTGAAAAATGCAAGTAAGTGCCAAAAATGCGCCACTAAGTCAAAAAGCGGAACAAGATAGCCGACATAATCTTGTTAGGGGGGTGCGGCGATGGGTGAATTGCGGAGGCACGGTGGCGGCATTCGCGCGTGCGCATGGTGTTCCCCGCAGCACCGTGAGGGGGTGGCTTCAAGGTCACAACGGCCCACGTGGCCGCGCTAGAAAGCTGGGGCAGTTTGAAGAAACTGAGATCCTCAAACTATTGCTGGCGGACGCTGGCCTTCAGGACTGGAAAAGCGTACAGAATACCGCCCGGGTGCAATCAGGAGTGCAGATGAGTCGCAGATCTGTATTACGGCTTCTCCAGAAGTGTGGTTTTGTTCCCAACCGTGCGGGACCGGTAGGCATTGCCACGGTAAAGCAAACTCCATGGGAACAGCCAAAGGTGACTCTCCGAACGAGCTCGATACCTTTGACGGGAATACTCTGGCAGATCCACAGCGGACGCGGATCCGAGGGTTTTTTGCTGACCGCCGATGAATCCCCCGAAGTTCTGAAGAAGGTTGCAACCACCATCGTCAAAGGTTTGAGGAAACGAAGGAAACCAGTGCTGAGCAATCATCGGCAACTCACTGAACTCCTCCGGACAGCGCTACCGCAGTGGAACGTTCAGTTCGAGAAATGAGGACTGGGCTGTGTGCGACACACACAATCCCACCTCTGTTTTATCTGGGCGCTGCTTTTTCAACGCCGTGATCAACGGACAGGTCATCCGAAACTTCATCGGGCGAAGACTGATTCAAACTGGCAGATCTGTGGAAGAGAACACTCAGTTCCTTGCCAGCACTGTTCCGGAGGGTGAGTGTCATTGCCTCTGCGGCTTGCGAATTCCTAGGACCTTCCGCATTGATCGTCGACGCATCCGGTGGTGATGTGGATTCAGGAATTTTTCTGGACAGGGAAAAGCTCCATCCATCAGGGAACAGGTCGATGAGTTCGTGAGTGTAATGATTGTCAACCACAGCGTCCAAAGCACCATAGGCGTCGAGCAGAGGAAGATAGAACTTGGTGAGAAACCCGACCAGGCGGTGCATGTGAAATTCGGTTCCAGCGAGTAGAATCGCCTTGAATCCGTCCTTGATCGTTCCGGTCCATTTTGGATCAAAGCAATTTCCCGAACGGGCCGAACCCAGGACATCCTTCTGAAATTTTTCGGTAATCGGTTTTGGTAGCGTTTCCACCGCATGCACCGCCTCAAGCAGTCCGGAGGCGGCCTCCGAGTTCACTACCCGCTGAATAGCAAATTTTTGCATATCCTCTCGTTCCAACTCTTTGACAAGGCGATCGAGCGGACCAAAATCATAGGTCAAAGGATAGTTCTGCCGAAAGGGATGGACGACCGCATCCAGAGTTAGGTTCCTGCGTTCGCATACAAGCGACTTAAGAAGGTCGCTGCCAATAGGATCGTTCGCGCCGTGAATCCGGAGAAACCGGAAGAGGCCCCATGGGCGGTAACGGCGGATTATTCTCTCATTTTCCCGCGTATGGGACGGACTTCGCCCACAGAAGATCACGTTGATTATACACTGTGTCCATATTGCATGATGCAAGTCATCCATGTCGGTCCATGCCCCTCTTGGTTGATTCGGTGGCTTATGGGACTTCACTAATTCGTAAATTTGCCGGAACAGGTCGTTCTCCTGCCTCCTGCGTCCGACATTCAGGACACTTTCCATCATCTCAGCATCTTGCTCATACAGTTCGTCTTCCTCCGGAAAATGAAGTCTGCCAAGATGGTCGCTAAACCATCTTTCCACACGAACGATGAAAGGATAAAAATCATCGCGGTTGGCCAGCCCCGGCCATGCGCATTTCTCGAATATCTTTCCAACCTGTGTTTCGGATAGTGTTTCCTCTGCTTCGAACAACTGCTCCGCATGAATCACTGTCGTGTCCTCGGACAGCGGTTTTAGCAGACGATGAGCGCGGAACATCGCGCCTTCAAACAAATCGTCATGGTCGGGGTGATTGAGGGGTATGGCTTGGTGGATGGGTAGTTCATTGACTTCCGCCGCTCTCATAAGATCAGCATAAGCTCTATCGACAAATGCAGCGTCGATCAGGTCAGGGTTCGAACGGAGATTCTCAAGATCCATCTTGATTCTTGCAGAAGCCATGACAAACGCGGCCGCAATCCTCTGGTTTCCTGAGACCGTGAGCCTTGCTGATTTGCTATATGCCTCGGCGGTGATCTGTGCACAGGCAAGTCGTGTGGCTATCTCCACGGTCCTGACGTGCCGCTTATAATGCTGAAATTCCGATAGAGTAGGGGTGGCAGGGTTCGAGGACTTTGCGTTATCCGCCCCAGCCTTTTCCTCGGGAATCTTTTCAGACTCTGCAATGGATGCTTCTGCTTTCGGATCTATGGTCGTCTGCTTGCCATTTTTTGATTGGGTATCGGTTTCCCCAGTTGTTGGCACTGCCTCCGCCATGACATCCTCCAACTTTGTCCTAGTCTTTTTTACACCACTGGAATTCTTTGCTAGATTTTTAGCGCTCATGATGATTGTCCCATTCGGGAGGGTTGGAGATCGGGAAGGTCTGTGAGGCTGGCATAATAAGCCGACGTCACAGCGGGTGTAGAATGGCCTAATAGTTTCTGGGCATGGAACAGGCTGAACGATGTGGCAACGTAGGAGCCAAACTCCTTCCTCAGCGCGTGGCAAGGTTTTTGCTCGGTGACACCGGCCTTCTTCAGCCAAAAAGCGAGTGCCTCATGCGACTTGCGGCAGCGGTATGTCCGCTGAAGTTTCAAGGACGGTTTGGCGGCGGCCGGTCCAGGGACCACGAACACGGAATCATCCTCCTTCAGAAATTTCAGGGACTCCCAAACTTCTTCCGCCAACGGAATGACCCGCGATTGCCGTGACTTCGTCTTGAAGTCGACGGTTTCCCGCACCTCAAGGTAACGTCGTCCATCGGAAGCTTGGAAAATCCAGTCCCACCGCGCCTTATCAGCCTCGTTGCGGCGCAATCCGAGTCCCAACTCCAAAATCAACAGAGCGAAGACGGCCGGCTGAGACTTGCGAAAATCCGTCCCTGAACGGTCGTCCTCATCCGGCGGCCCTGCATCTGGATCACCATCCCGCAGCAACGAGGCCTTCGTCCAGATCGAGGCCACAAGCTCCCGCGACATCGGTGAGTAAGACTTCACTTTCACTCCGCGCACTCTGGTTCCTGCGAAGGGGTTGGTGATTTCGAGGCCTTGCTGACGGAAAACCTCCAACGACTGGCGTGAGAACACCCCTGCGGCATTTCGGATCATGGCGGCCAAGGTGGTGACGGCGGATTCGCGGTCTCGTCCCTGCTTTTCCGCCAGTTTCAGATATTTGGTCTTCACTTTCTGGATTGCGTCCGTAGTCAGATCCGAAATCCGGGATACCCCTGCTAGTATGCCAATCCGAGCAAGCATGGAGGCGTAATAGCGTGCTGTTTCAGGAGAAGGAGCCTTATCGAAAAGACGCAGGTTGCACTCATAGAATTTGCCCAACTCCTCAATTGTAGGATCGCTGCCAATCACTTCTTTCTTCTTGCGGGCGTGCAGTGTGATGGCTTCTTCAAAACCTCGACTTTTTATGTCTGCAAGAATCGCTCTAGCCTTGGCTTTTGCGGCTTTCTGCGAGGTTTCTCCAGTCGAGAACAGTCTGCGTTTCCCCTCCACCCTCACCCGAACATGAAGATACGGACTACGCGGCTGAGTAAAAAGGCGGAATTCGTTCTTGCCCGCCGACTGCACTTTGCGAGCGGTGGTTTTTTGGACAGGCTTCTTGGCAGATTTTGAGGGCATTTGTGGGTCGATTTAGTATGTCAATAGTATGTCAATCCTGACTTCACAAGACTGAATTTCAATCCACGAGAATGCACTCGGAAAAATACATAAAACATTCGTAAAGAATACATTAAAGTGAATTCAGGTGCATTTACGCGAAGTCCTGATTTCGCTAGAAATCAGACTTAAAATCCGTTGTTGGGCAACCAGCGTGGGGGTTCGAGTCCCCCCGGCGGCACTTTTCATTGCTGATAATGCGTGGGTCGCGAATATATTTAAAATAGGAACTAATAGACAACCTCCCAAAATGAATCCCATCATGGCCACCGGAACAAGACTGCGACGCAGGTTGTCAAAAATTTTCCACCGTGAAAGACCGGAAAGCTGGTTGGGAATGATCCCCGGTTGTTCACCAGGAACGCCTGGCAACAACCATTGGGCAATCTGCCAATCTCCGCGCATCCAGCGGTGGCGGCGATCCACATCCACATGATATCGAGAGGGATAATCCTCATAGAACTCCACGTCGCTGATGAGCGCGGATCGCGCATGACACGATTCCAAAAGATCATGACTGAGAATGGTATTTTCAGGAAACCTTCCATTCATGGCGCGCTGAAATGCATCCACATGATAGATTCCTTTCCCGATGAAAGAACCTTCGAAAAACAAATCCTGATAGACATTGGAAACCGCGCGCGTGTAGGGATCTACGCCCGCATCACTTGCAAAAAGACGAACGAACCACGAACGCCTGGCGCTCGGCAGGCTGACGCCAACCCGCGGTTGAAGAATTCCATATCCATCGGTGACAACCCCTCGAATCGCGTCAAACACCGGGTGATTCAGCGGATGGGCCATCGTGCCCACGAGTCGGCGGGCGGCATCACGCGGAAGCTGGGTATCGGTATCCAGTGTGATGACATACCGGATCAATGGAAATATGTGGGTTTCGCCGACAATCGTTGAGAAACAATCTTCCGAGCCACCGCGCAGCAGGGCATTGAATTCGGTGAGTTTCCCACGCTTGCGTTCGTACCCCATCCAAAGTCCGTCCGCAGGATTCCAGCGACGCGGACGGTGAAGCAGGAAGAACCGGCTTTCCCCTTCGGATGGATATTTTAGATTCAACATATCCACTCCCGCCCTCACCTGCTGGACCAGCGCATCATCTTCAGCCAGGTTCTCCTGATTCGCGTCACAAAAGTCGGTCAGAAGAGCGAAATGAAGATGCATGTCACGGTTGGCGAGGCAGTGAATCTCCAAAGTTTCAATCAGGCGATCAATCCCATCCGAGTCGGTGAGCATCGTCGGCACCACAACCATCGTCCGACTTTCAGGCGCGATTCCGGATGAAAAGTCAAGGCGCGGGAGCAGACGAGGAGGCACCAACATGGTAGTCAGCCAGTTCACCAACGCAACCGCCAGTTGGCTTGCACAAACCAGAAACATGAAAGACAACAACATGACCTTCCACTCCGAAACACCCAACGCCAGAGCCTGCCATGCGAATCCGAGTGTCATCAAAAACGTCAAAACTCCGATCTTCCCCACATAGAATATAAGCGGAAAATGACGGATAATACGTTCGATTCTGGATCGCCATGGCCAACGCACCTTCGCCATTCGTTCCATCACAATGAGTCCATGATCGATTAGATAATAGCCGACGTGCGCGCACCGGTCGTCACTCCCCATCTGTGAGGAGGACGCCACGGCATTCTTGATAGCCAACCGAGCGACATCTCCTTCCGTCAACGTGCTGTGGCGGGATATTCCTTCTACCACATGTCGGTATTGATCGCGTGTGGCAAAATCCATTTTTTCATAACAATGCGCAGGATCGGTGCGGAGAATCACCTCAACCTGACTCAAGCCTTCCACAAAATCTTTCCAATTGGTGGCGCCGAGGAAACGCAAGCTGGCGATACTATGGCTCACCGAGACCTGATCAGCCGCCTGGTTTTGATTTTCAAGGTCAATCAGACGTTCGATGGACAAGCCATCCTCCAGCAAACGGTGTTGGAGCCACCCGTGCGCGAGATGCAATACCGGAGAATGATGGGAAAGCCGCTGACAGAATTCCGCGACGAAGGAACTTGAAACAGGCGGATTGGATTTGGCCATGTCTGCCACCACCACAACGAGCTGTGACGGCGTCTTCTCCGCCATATCCTGCAACCGGCCCACCCACTGGTCCGCAAGGTCACGATCTTCCCGAGCTCGGATGAGACGAGTAGTAATTCGTTGAAGATTTTCGATAAGTCCAAGCCGTAACATGATAGGAACAGCCCACAATTCACCCAGATTCAAGGAGTTTACCGTTTGGTAAGCGGCAATGAAGGCGGCAAGCTCGGCAGATTCAATCTGCGCATCCACATGGGCGATCAGTTCGACGACGATATCATAAACGCGGGGAAGTCCCGCGCATGTTCCATTGGCGAGACGCGGCAATTCCCTGCTGTAACCCTTGGGCAAATGCTGCCTAGCCATCTGGATCTGCTCTTCAATCAGGTAATGATTATCGAGCAACCATTCGGCGGCTGGAGTAATGCGACGGTTCGGATCAACGGCCCGGGTCGAGCGGTTGAAGGCCCGCAGATCCTTCTCATTCCGATCCAGACGATCCAAGAGCCGATTGGAGCAACGAAGGCTGCTGAGTCGGTGATTTTCCGCCAAAACACGGGCGTGACGTGTCTGTTGTTCGACACTGAATAGTTCGGCCCGCAATGGCGTTTCGTTCGTCTCCGCACGCGATTGTCTGGTCTTCCAGGTTTGCAAAGTATGGGAAAATATCAGCATGGGTAACAGGCATCTTGTGTTTTGCGCTCGATGCTTTCATCGCGGCCCGGAACTTGGGTCCAATGTTTAATGCGGCATCATCATTATACATAAGCCGTGTCCATACCGGATTGCGGCAAGGACACGACTGTCAAGACTCACTAATTTTAAAACGCACGTTCCGCCTCGTTGAGCGGATCGCTCCGTTTAGTAAGTGCGTGTTGTCTTTGTTTCCGTGGTTCCAACACCTGGATGATGGAGCGAGCTGCGTTCCGTCGTGGTGGTCGTGATCTTCGGTGATGGTTCAGGCGCTGCAGGTGTTTCCACTACCGTTGTGCATGAAGATATAGACATCACGACTGATGCTGTTAGAAATGATATAATCAGTGTTTTCATAATCATTGGTTGTTGGTTCATTGGTTCGCTCCTTGTTTGATTAAGTGGAGCGAGATGACTCTGACGCTTGATGTGAACGCACGCCATGGGGTGTTCTCCTACCGTTGTATCATAATTATTGCTTGGGTTCTTTGACTTGCGGAACGTCACTGGGATTCATGATGATTTCAGGAATTCCCGGCGGTGTCCCATAACCGATGAGTTTGGATTTCGATTCCTTGGTCGGCATCTTGAAGTCATAGATGCCGTATCCATTCGACTGCACACCCCGATATGATCTTCCATCTGTGGAGTTGATCATGATTTCCATGGCGTCTCGCGTTTCACGCCCGAGATACATGGCCACGTGTGTGATGATTACTATTTCGTCGGGGACTGCGGTATTGCCCGTTGACCAGAACATGAGATCCCCTGGTTTCAGCCAGCGCAGGCTCGGGTGTTTGGTGGTATCGGCTCCTTCTGGGACAAGATGGAGTCGATTGAATCCATTAACCCAGAGATATTGTGCCGCAGCGGTCCGGGGCGGCGTTAGTCCGGCGCGGCTCATGACATAATACATCGCGCCAGAACAATCCATACCACCCACTGCAGGATCAGCCCCCCGTAGTGATAGGGCAACCACGGGAAATCCGTGGCAACAGCAATAGCAACCTCGATCAGGCGCTTCCGCCCCGCAGGCAATATTTCAAAATCCGCAAGCTCTTTGATAGAAATGATAGCAGGTCGGCCATGCACGGACGTCGTCTCTTTAGACGTCAATTTCTCAATTTGATCGATTGAAACCTTCTTTTTCTCCTTTGATCGGGCATTGAGAGGTGTGGTAATTATCATGAGTGACAGGACCACTCGCCATAATCTAAAGAGCTTTCTCACATCGGCGGCCATATAGCCTCCTGTCACTTTTAAATGATCGTCACTTGCACACTACTCTCTATAATACCCGCGCTGATGGCATAGCGGGTAAGACTGGCAGTATCGTGAATATCGAGTTTTTCCATAAGATTTCCTCGGTGTTTTTCCACGGTCTTTATGCTGATCCCGAGGTCCGAAGCGGTTTCCTTGTTGGCCTTGCCCTCGGCAATGAGCTGGAGAACTTCCACCTCGCGTGATGTCAACAGGGTTTGCTTTTTACCGATCATGCCAGGGCGCTCCGAAGATTGCTGGTGAAGACGGGACAGTCGCCGGGCGATTGAGTTTCCAAAAAACGTCTTGCCGTTCTGGACTTCCCGGACGGCCCTGCATACGTTGTGCGCGGAGGTTTGCTTGAGCAGAAACCCAACCGCTCCCGCCGAAGTCGCACTGTTGACATAGGCATCATCATTGTGGGCGGTGAGAATGATGATTTTCGTGTCAGGAAACGCCTTGAGAATTTGCCGCGTGGATTCCAGACCATTAAGTCCAGGCATGGCTATATCCATCAGGATCACATCCGGCTTGAGATCCAGCGCAAGAGTCACCGCTTGTCGTCCGTTCTTTGCCTCTCCGACCACTTCAAAATCTTCTTCCAGATCAAGCATTTTGTGCAATCCCTCTCGAACGACGGTGTGATCGTCAACGACCAGTATTGTGATGTGTTTCATGAATTATCGACGAAGAAGCTAAATTGAGTTTAGAGAATTCCACATCTTCCAATGATCTCATGGAACCGGAATCCCTCGCCTTAAGTAATTTCCCACAGCCTTACAGTGGACTGATCTCCAGAGTCAGTAGCAATTTACAGCAAACATCTTGGCATTGCGAGTTGATTCGTGGAATTTTATGCGTTGATTGAAATTCCTCTCATTCGAGCTGTCTCACTTTTATCAATAGCAATATGATTCCGCCGATCAAGGCTAGCGCTCCTGCCATGGGAGGGATGAAGTGGCTATGGGTCGTTTCGACATGCAGTCCGAGCAGTTGGATGGTTTCTCCAGGTGTGGTAAAGGTGATTCCCGAGAATGCGAGCACCACGATACCGAGCGTGACAAGGAGAAAATCGCACAATCCGGTGGATGCATCCATAGGGTGAAACCCTACACTATGTATCACGTGATGATTGGAGAGTCCTGCCCACCACGCTCGGACTGCGATTCGTCATGCTCGGTTACAGGAAATGTGCGGAAATCACGGTGATTTTGCACGAGACGAAGATGGATGATTGCCCGCAGCTGTAAGGGGACGCTGCCGCAGGTCACCCCAAACCCCAATCCCAGCGACTTTTGCGGTTTTTTACCTTTT
Source organism: Akkermansiaceae bacterium (assembly GCA_903906515.1). Lineage (GTDB taxonomy): Bacteria > Verrucomicrobiota > Verrucomicrobiia > Verrucomicrobiales > Akkermansiaceae > Luteolibacter. The sequence goes on along the minus strand of CAIVKO010000186.1, from coordinate 21,539 downwards.
CGGGGCTGGTGGACCTCTTTATTCTTGCCGCACCGGAGCTTTTTCCGTGTTCGGCAGACATCCAGATCCGTTTTCCCCATGCTCGCACTTCTCGTTCTCATTCCCATCGCCGCGTTCATAGCGATTCTCCTCGGTGCACCCGCCCGATTGACCGCAGTGGGCGCATCTGCGACAAACCTCGCACTCGGCCTTTGTGCTGTATTCACATGGAAATGCCCGTCATGGAGCTTTTCGGTCCCGGTGATGGAAAAACCGGCGATGAATCTGGCATTCGGTTTCCCGCCCGATGGCATGAGCGTCATCATGGTGGCGTTAACCGTGATCGTAACCATGGCTGCCGTGCTGTCCGGCAAGGCACCCGAAGGCCGTGAAAAACTTTACTTTGGTTCCTCACTATTGATTTCGGGTGGCGCGCTCGGGGCCTTCGCCGCCACGGATTTGTTCTTTTTCTACGCCTTCCACGAACTGGCCTTGATTCCGACATTCCTGATGATCGGCATCCTCGGACGTGGAAACCGCAAGGAAGCGGCTTGGAAAATCACCATTTATCTCGGCCTTGGATCGATCATTCTGCTCGCCGGCCTCGTCTGGCTCGCCAATCTCACCGGGACTTTCGATATCGCCACGATGATTGCATGCAAAGGCTCGGTCGATCCCGCCGCCCAGAAAGGCATCGCCGCACTGCTGCTGGTCGGCTTCGGCACGCTTGTTTCGCTCTTTCCATTCCATTCCTGGGCCGCGCCCGCCTATGCCAGCGCTCCGGCCCCGGTCGCGATGCTGCACGCGGGAGTTTTGAAAAAATTCGGTCTTTACGGGCTGCTGCGCATTGCCATCCCGCTGGTGCCGGATGGACTCAACGTCTGGCTTAACCTGCTGCTTGTTTTATTGTTAGGAAACATCCTCTGGATCGGTTTCGTGACGATCAACCAAAAGCGCCTCGACTCCATGCTCGGTTACTCCTCGGTGATGCACATGGGGTATATTTTCCTGGCGATCGCCGCTCTTATAGCCTTCCCCGGCAATACACTGGCCATGCCGGCCGCCGTGCTGTTGATGTTCGCCCACGGCATTTCCATCGCGCTGCTATTCGGTCTGGCCGATGTCATTGAGCGCCATACCGGATCACTCGATCTTGCCGACCTCGGCGGCCTGGCCAAGGCAGCACCGAAGCTCGCCTTCATCTTCGGCATTGCGGCGATGGCATCGATCGGCTTGCCCGGCCTCGCCAATTTCGCCGGCGAGGTGCTGGTCTTCCTTTCCGCATTCAAGAGCTACAACGGGACGGCGGGGCTCGGCCCCGTGCAGATCGCAGGCATCTGCTCGGTCTGGGGCGTGGTGATCTCCGCCGTTTACATGCTGCGTGCCTACCGCAACATCTTCCATGGCCCGTCCGTGAAAGCCACCGAATCCGCCATGGACATCAGCCTCGCCGACCGCATTCCGGCAGTCCTGCTAATCGTCGCCCTCTTTGCTGTGGGCCTCTATCCAAATATTCTCCTCAATCTACTGAAACAGGTCCTATAGGACATATAGGACCTATTTCTACCACTGCTCACTCTCCACTTCTTCCCATGCCCGCTTATTACTTAGAAGCCCTCACTGTCACCCTCGGCATCATCCTGCTGCTGGCCGAAGCGTTTGTCCCCACGAAAAACAAATGCTGGGTGGGAATCGCCGCCGCGATCGGACTAGGCTTGATCCTGAGCCTAACCGCCCTCGCCATCGGCCCGGAGGCAAAACCCGCCGCCGCATGGGCCAAGTGGCCGTTGTGGAACTTCTATAAATTTGATGCGCTCGCCCGGTTTTACAAGATCTTCGCGCTGGTCACCACCATCTTCATCGTGCTGATGTCGGTCGATTACCGGAAAATCCTCGCCCGTTTCACCGAACAACCGGATTCGGAAAATGGCACCGGAGAATTCTACGCGCTGCCGGTCTTCGCCTGCACCGGCATGATGTTCCTCGCTTCCGCCAAAGACCTTGCCGGAGCCTTTGTCGCACTCGAACTGGTGACCATCACCTTCTACATCCTCGTCGCCTACATGCGCCGCAATGTGGGCTCGCTGGAGGCCGGAGTGAAATACCTCATCCTCGGCGCTCTCAGCACCGGGTTCCTCGTTTACGGCATCGCTTGGGTTTACGGTTCCACCGGAACGATGAACCTTTCCAATCTCCAATCCTCAATCTCCAATCTCCAATCTCCAATCCCCCTGCTCTTCGGCATCGCGCTTGTCATGGTCGGACTCGGATTCAAGATCGGTGCGGTCCCCATGCAGATCTGGATTCCGGATGTTTATCAAGGAGCACCTACCCCCACCACCGCATTTCTTTCAGTAGGCTCCAAAGCTGCGGGTTTCATCTTGATGATCCGGTTCCTCGAACCCTTCCTCTCCAGTGAACTCACCCGCGGCCCGGTGATGAAACTCCTCATCATTCTATCCATCGCCACGCTGCTTTTCGGAAACCTCGCCGCCATTCCGCAGACCAATTTCAAGCGCCTGCTTGCCTATTCCTCCATCGCACACGCCGGATTCCTCCTGCTCGCACTAGCCGCCGGTGTATCGCCATCCGCAGATAATCTGGGTTCCACCCAAGTAGTTTCCTTCTACCTTGCGACCTATCTGATCATGACACTCGGTGTGTTTTTCATCCTCTCCCAAGTCCGCATCCAGCGCGACGGCGAGAACATCACCGATTTCAATGGTCTTGGGAAAACCAACCCCATCCTGGCGCTTTCACTCACGGTCCTATTGGCAGCATTGGCAGGCGTCCCTCTCACCGCAGGCTTCATCGGAAAATTCCTTGTCTTCTCGCTCGCGGTGAAATCCAACCTTTGGGCCGGTGTCGGCGTCGCCTTCATCGCCGCCGCAGCCGGATTTTACTACTACTTCAAAGTCATCCGCGCAATGTGGTGGTCCTCTCCGGGAGAATCGGTCCCGGTCACCCTGCCGGGGATCAGCAAAACCTGCGTCACGATTCTAACCGTGGCCACACTCGTATTCGGCATTTGGCCGCAGCCGATTCTCGCGCTTTTGAAGTGAAACCAGACCTTGGAGCGCCACCTGTTTGATTCACTCCTCCGCCAAGGGTGACATCTCTTCCAACGGCAGGCGGCTCGATGAGGAAATTCACCTGATTGTCCAAGGCACGCTTCCGGGAAAAAATCCCCGCTCGTCTGCAACGGCGACGCTCTCCCATCCATGCGCCGTCCCAAATTGGACTCTTTCACATTGACCTGCCTTCCGTCGTCATGAATGCTATTGGCATGAGAGTCGCCCTTTCCTCCGCTTTACTGTTGGCCTCTATCTTCTCCTCAGCCACCTCCGCCGGTATCACCTTTGGCCCGGTCCGCGCGCAACCCGGTGAAAGCGTCCGCCTGCTCAGCCACTCGGAAACTCCCGGTGGCACCATCCAAAGATCCCTCAATGGAACATCCAGCAAGGGCACCATTGCCATCACCCGTGAGCGCGAATTGGTATGGACCTTCCGCGCGCCCGCTCAGGATGGCACGAAACGCGGCATGGTGAGGGTTCCCTCCATCAGCACTACCACCATCACCAAAATCGCCGGAAAGAACGATACCGTCACAGAGCCAAGTCCCCTCAATGGCAAGATGTTCTCCATGTCCAAATCCCCATCAGGGGAATGGAAGTTCGAACTGGACGGTTCCGTGCCATACTCGCGGTCGCAATCCGAGATCGAGGAACTCACAATCTATCTGAAACGCGAGTGGTATCCGACCAGAGAGGTCAATCTCGGTGATTCCTGGGAGTTTGACCCGGCATGGATCAAAATGATTGTCGAAAAGGACCTTTCCCAAGCCAAGACCATCGGAACCATGAGACTCCGCCAGATCCGCCGCGGTGAGAAGCGCCAGATTGCGATCATCGACGTGACTATCCGCAGCACCGGCGGGGATTACAAGGCCGATGGCTCGGAATCCTCCGCTTCTGTCGATCTATCCGGTCAACTCACTGTGAATCTGGACACCATGCTCGATGAATCCCTGGAACTCAAGGGCACCATCAACATCGATACCAACAAGGCAGGAGAAACCCGGAAAATCAAACTTCCAATCAACCTAACCGTCAACAAGTCGTTCATACGAGATACGACGTCACCCTAACAAAACTAGTGAAAACCCACCCATTCGCTGCACTATTCGACGACCTCAACACCTGGCAGGTCTTTGCATCGGGCCAGGCGGAAGGAAAGATTTCCCGAGGCCCCACCATTGATGGAAAACCCGGACTGCGTCTCGACTATGATTTCCATGGTGGCGGCGGATTCGTGGTGCTGCGGCGGTTGCTTCATTTCAAACTGCCGGAGACTTTTCAAATCTCGTTCCACCTGCGCGGCGAAGGCCCGCCAAATCATTTCGAATTCAAAGTGGCCGACCCCGGAGGTGCCAACGTATGGCGGCATCAGCGACTGGACTTCAAGATCCCGGAGGTCTCGACCCAATGGCACATCCGCGAACGCGATCTGCCGTTTGCCTGGGGACCTGCGGGTGGAGGTGGACCATCCGAGGTCGAGGCAGTCGAGTTCGTCATTGCCGCAGGACCAGGAGGCAAGGGCATGCTGGAACTCGCATCTCCGGAACTCGATGATCAAACACTGCGCAAACCCCGCGCGATCACGGCCTCCAGCCATCAACCGGGATTTCCTCCGCAGGCGGTATTTGATGTGGATTCCACCCAAGGCTGGAGATCTGCCTGTAATGATCCAAAGCCCTCATGGCTAGTGGATTTCGGTTATCCCCTGCGTTTCGGCGGTCTGGTGATCGATTGGCCTGAGTCCCTACCGCCGAGAAATTTCGATGTGGAAATTTCAAATGACGGCCAATCATGGACTTCCATCCATCACTCGACGGCCGCACTTGGGGCGAAAAGCCATATTCCCGCACCGGGAGCGGAGGCACGGCACCTGCGGATCACTTTCGACAATCCCGGCTGCGCTGCGCTATGTTCCATCAAGTTGAGGCCGGACGCCTTTTCGAGCACACCTAACGAATTCATCCACTCCATTGCTGCGGATTTTCCGCGAGGCTGGTTCCCCCGTTACTGGCACCGCGAGCAATCCTACTGGACACCGGTCGGCAGCCCGGAAGGAAAACGCCGGGCGTTGATCAACGAAGAAGGCATGGTGGAAGTCGACGAGGCCGGATTTTCGTTAGAACCGGTCATCCTGACAAACGGCGACATGATCACATGGGCGGAGATAAAATCCTCCCTCGGACTGCCCAAGGGCGGCGCACCCATGCCATCCGTGACATGGAAAACACGCGACATCCGGTTAGAGATTCTACCCTGGGTCGATGGCCGTGGCGACCGGCTCACGCTACATGTCACCTATCGGTTGAAATGCAAACACCCGGATACCCGCCTGGTCGTCGCCGTGCGACCGTTTCAGGTGAATCCACCTTGGCAGGCATTCCGCAATCTCGGCGGCCGCAGTCCGATCCATAAGATCACCTGTCAGGAAAACGAAATGTGCGTCGAGAACCGCCAACTCTCATGCACCCCCCGCCCTCAAGGCATGGGAGCCGCAGCCTTCGACCAAGGCGGTGCGTATGCATTTCTGACAAATGGAGACATCCCACCGCAGCAGCAGGTCGATGACACTTCCGGTCTTGCCTCCGCAGCGATGTCATGGGAACTCCCCGCTGGGAAAACAACTCTCGAGGTCACTGTTTCCGTTCCGTATTTCGACAAAGCCAAAAAGCCCGCCAAAACCAGCAGGGCCGCCGCACTCGCCTTCTGGCGGAAAACCCTCGGCGGTGTAAAATGGCAGGTCCCGGAATGCGCACAACCCGCCTTCGATTGTTTCCACACAACCGCCGGCCACATCCTGATCAACCGCGACGGACCCGCCATCCAACCGGGTCCGCGTCGCTACACGCGGTCATGGGTCCGCGACTGTGTGATCATGGGCGCGGCCCTCGCCAAAGCCGGGCTTCCCAAGTCATTGCGCGAGTTTCTGACGTGGTATGCGCAATTCCAGCGCGATGACGGATTCATTCCCTGCGTGGTGGATCGCGATGGCGTGGATTGGCTGGTCGAACATGACAGCCACGGTCAGTTCCTCTGGGGAGTCCGGGAGGTTTTCCGCAATGGCGGCGACAGACGTTTTCTCAAAAAAATGCTACCCCATGTGCGCAAGGCGGCGGACTATCTGGTCCTTCTGCGCAAGGAGCGCATGACGGATGATTATCTAACGGGTGAGCACGCCGCGTGTTTCGGCCTACTCCCGGAGTCCGCAAGCCACGAAGGATATCTCGCCCATCCGGTGCATTCCTATTGGGATGATTTCTGGGGAGTGCGCGGTCTCGAGGCTGCCGCTGATGTCGCCTCCACCATGGATCTATCCGATGATTCAAAGCGTTGGAAATCCGAAGCCGGATGTTTCCAGAAGGACCTGCTGAAATCCATCGACAAAGTCATCGCCGACAAACAACTCACCTACATCCCCGGATCGGTTGAATGGGCGGACTTCGATCCCACCGCCACATCCAACGCCATCGCCCAACTCGACTTCGCAGGCGTCCTGCCACAGGGACCGCTTCACTCGATGTTAGAAATCTATCTCGATGGCTTCCACCGCAAACATCGGGGAGAAATGCAGTGGAACAACTACACCGCATACGAAATCCGCATCATCGGAGCCTTCGTGCGTCTCGGAAAACGCGACGAAGCGAATGAACTTCTCGAGTTTTTCCTATCCGACCGCAGACCGGTCGAATGGAACCAATGGCCCGAGATCACATGGAAAAACCCGCGTTCGCCCGGCCACCTCGGCGATGTCCCGCACACCTGGATCGCCGCGGAATACCTGCTGGCACTGGCCTCGATGGTCGCTTGCGAACACGAAGCGGTCGACTCGATGGTGCTCGCCTCCGGAATGCCGTGGTCATGGATTGCCAACGAGGACGGATTCTTGGTCAAGAAACTCCCCACCCGCCACGGCACGCTTGATTTCAAAATTCAATCCAATGGGATGAATTCAATCCAAGTGGATATCGGCGGCACGCTAACCATGCCAACGGGTGGACTTTCTATCATGCCGCCCCTGCCACCGGGGAAAAACATCCAGTCCACGACAGGAAAAAACAAACAAGAATGTGCCATCGACGCATCAGGGAAATCCATCAGCATCAAAACGCTGCCATTCCATGCGGTGCTGGTTCTCGGCGATTCCATGCCAGTCAAAGTCCGAGAAACACAATCATGACACCGGTCAGTGCGATGGAACTTCCGGCGAGGACGTGATTGTAACGCACCATTTTTTTTGCCGGCAGCCACTCAAGTCCATAACGCGCGGCAAGAACCAGAACCATCATCGATCCAATGGTGACTGCGGAAAATGCGGCGCTGACATACCAGGCACCGCTCCATCCCATGGTTGCGGCAGGATAGATAAAGAGTGGAATCAACGGTTCGCAGGGGCCGAATACAAATATCGCAAAGAGAATCCACGGTGTGAGACTGATTTCCTCACCGGTTTTGGGATCGTGAATGTGATCATGAGAGTGCAAGCGGATGAGGTGATCGTGGCTGTGTCCGTCGGGTGATCGGCGTTTCAATCTCCACAATCCCCATGCGGCATACAAGGTGCCGAACACGATCAACAACCATGCGGCAATCTCGCCTCGCACCGATTCGATCCATTCAAGGTATCGCAGACTGGTCCCCAGCGCATATCCGATCAGCCCCAGCGCGATGGACCCGGCCACGTGACCGATTCCACAGGCGAAAGTGATCGTAGCTGTTTTTGCCATGGACCAATTCCGCGCCTTGGCCATCACAATGAACGGAATGTAGTGGTCCGGCCCGATCACGGTGTGGATGAAGGCAACCGCCGCCGCGTCCAGCGCCAGAACATTGATGTCGGTTATCATTCGAGAGCCAATTTTCCAGCCAATTCACGCACCTCGCGCATGACCTCGGGCATCGCCCCGCGCACCGGGTTCGATAATTCCATGCACATCGGCCGTATTTCCTCCACCGAGATGGTGAAAAGATGAATCTTCGGCATCTTCCCGAGCAGGGCGGATACCGCAAACAAATCCTTCAACCCGAAATCGTGCGCCCCCAAACCCCTCGGGAGATCTCCAACATTTTCGGGTTGGAGAAATGCGATGCTTCCCGCAGGTTTTCCGTCGCGTGTGGCATCGATAAGAATGACGTCGCTCACTCCGTCGAATTCCATGAGGATGTTGATGCCGCCGGTTCCACCGTCTAACAATCTCACTCCATCAACTGGCGCTTCATTTTCCAACGCGCGCAAAACATGCACTCCCACGCCTTCGTCACCCATGAGCAGGTTGCCCACACCCAGCACCAGCACAGGACATTGGGTCCGGGAATCTCCCGAGTGTCTGGCTGAATTTTCTCCGACGAGCGGATTATCGATCAGGCTATGCATTGGGTTTTCCCTGCGCCTGTTTCACCGGTTTTGGAGCGGCGGTTTTTGTCGGGATACCAGCGATGTTGGCGGACTCCTCTTGACTGACTTTTTCGGTTTCCATGAACTTCCATCCGCCGACCATGGAGGAAAGAACACCATGTCCTTCGACATAATCATGATAGAACACAAGATACACGTGGATGAACGTGAACACCGCGAACAACCAGAGGACGGTATAGTGGAATAACCGCAGATTTTGTTCACTACCGAAAATCGGCACAACCCAATCGAAAAGGTGGGTAAACCAGAACTGGCTCATCGGGGCGTAGAGCGCAAAACCCGAGACCACCTGGAAAACCGTCAGCAATCCCGTGCCCATGTAGGTGAAATAGGCCACCGAGTTGTGCCCGAGCACATGAACGGGTTTGTCGCTGGATTGCAGGACATCCACCTTGAGCACGGCCCATACCTGTTGGATTTGTTTTTTCGAGACCGGGAAAAAATTCCTCCAATGGGTGTATTTATTCCCAACCGAAGCCCAGTAGAGACGGAACAGGAAGTTCGCCAGAAACACATATCCTGTCAGAAAATGCGCGAAGCGCAGCTTGCCGAACCAATAACTGAAATTCGCCTCGCCTGAATTCATCAGTGCGGGCGGATGCGCGATCAGATATCCGGTAACGCCGAGGACAAGGATGCAGAGTGCGTTGATCCAATGGAACCAGCGCACTGGCTGTTCCCACACGTAAACGCGCTGGTAATCGTGTGAATTTTGCATGGCGATTCCAAGGTTGGGGTTTATTTCACCAGCAGTTCGTGCCTGGCGATTTCCTTTTGATCCTCATAAAGGTGGACGGCACACGCCAGACAGGGGTCGAACGAGTGGATGGTGCGGATCAATTCAAGCGGTTGTTGCGGGTCATGTACCGGTGTGCCGATGAGCGCCTGCTCATAAGCCGATCGTTGACCTTTGCCATCTCGTGGTGATGCGTTCCAAGTGCTCGGAACCACCAATTGATAATTCGCGATTTTCGAATCCTTGATGACGATCCAGTGGGCGAGTGCACCGCGCGGGGCTTCGCTGCAACCAACCCCTCGGGCTTCTGATGGCCAAGTGGACGGCTCCCAGCGATCCCGGGTAAACGTGCGGGTGTCGCCGGCCTTGATGTTGGCTAACAGTTGTTGGAAAAACTCCAATCCCCAGCGCGCGGCCAGACGCGATTCGATGGCGCGCGCGGCCGTGCGACCGAGCGTGGAGAAAAGCACGGCAGGTTGTGCGTTGAGCGCGGTGAGGGCTTCCGTCACCACCTCCTTGATTTCCGGTTGGCCGGAAGCATATCCGACCAACATGCGGGCGAGGGGACCGACTTCCATAGCGTGTCCTTTCCAGCGCGGGGTTTTGAGCCAGCTGTATTTTTTCTCCACGTCGAGATGTTCATAGGGTGGTTTCGGCCCTGAGTATTTGAGGTTGGTTTCCCCTTTCCACGGGTGTTTTCCACCTTCGCTGGAGTATTCATACCACGAGTGATCGATGAATTCCTGAACGCCGGTATCATCCTTGGGATCCACCGGGTGCACTTTTGTCAGATCGCGGCCGAGGATCGCACCGCGGGGGAATTTGAAACTGGAAATATCGGAAAATCCGTTAGTCGGCAAGTCGCCATAGCACAGATAGTTTTCCAACCCGCCACCGATCCCGGCCCAGTCCAGATAAAACGGTGCCACCGCCATGACATCCGGAATGTAAACCTGTTCGACAAACTCGAGTCCACGCTGCAGCGCTTGACCGACAAACGCGAGGCGTTCGGCGTTGATGGCATTGGCTTCGTCGATGTTGATAGAACAGGGCGCTCCGCCAACGAGGTAGTTCGGATGGGGGTTCTTTCCACCGAAAATGGCATGGATTTTGACGATTTCCTTCTGCCATTCGAGGGCTTCGAGGTAGTGTGCCACCGCCATCAAATTCGCTTCCGGCGGAAGTTTGAATGCCGGGTGCCCCCAGTATCCATTGGCGAAAATCCCCAACTGCCCGCTTTCCACAAATTTTGTCAACCGCTTCTGGACGTCGGAAAAATAGCCGGGCGAACTTTTCGGGTATTTTGAGAGTTTCTGCGCCAGTTGCGATGTTGCCGCAGGATCCGCCTTGAGCGCGCTAACAACATCCACCCAGTCGAGCGCGTGCAAATGATAGAAATGCACCACATGGTCGTGGATGTATTGGGTGCAGAACATGATGTTGCGGATCAGTTCGGCATTCGGCGGGATCTTGATGGCCAGCGCGTCTTCGACCGAGCGCACGGATGCCAGCGCGTGCACAGTCGTGCATACGCCGCAAACCCGTTCGGCAAATGCCCACGCGTCCCGCGGGTCGCGGCCTTTGAGGATGATTTCGAGCCCGCGCACCATCGTGCCGGCACTCCATGCATCGACGATTTTTCCATCTTTCACCTCGGCTTCGATACGAAGATGTCCTTCGATGCGGGTGACAGGGTCCACTACAATTCGCTCACTCATAAGATCAATGGGTCAGGGGCTCAGGATTCGGTTTCTGGATGTTGGCTGGCGTTGCTCTCCTCCGCTTTTTCAGCGCTTTCACCGGCTTGTTCGCCGATGGCATGGCGTTTTCGCAGATTGGTCATCACCGCATGCGCTGCCGCGCCAACGGCCGCGACGCCAAGCACGGCACCTCCAATCTTGTCCGCCGTGGATTCGATGCCGAAGCCGGGCAGATTCGACAAGCGCTGATAGAAGGGTCCGTTGTCCCAGAAGTTCTCTTCCGAACATCCGATGCATGGGTGGCCGGACTGGATGGGGAAACTGACGCCTCCATTCCAACGGATAGTGCCGCAGGAATTGTAGGTGGTCGGGCCTCGGCATCCCATTTTATAGAGGCAATATCCTTTGCGTGCGTTTTCGTCATCGAATGATTCAACAAACAATCCCGCGTCGTAATTCGGTCTGCGGTAGCAGGTGTCGTGAACGCGGCGGGAATAAAATGCTTTCGGCCGCCCGAGAGAATCGAGTTCGGGGATCCTGTCGAATGTCAGCAGGTGGACAAGGACTCCGGCCATCACCTCGGCGATCGGTGGGCAGCCCTGCACATGAATGATGGGTTTTCCTGCGATGACTTTATGCACCGGCGCCGCCATCGTTGGATTTGGTTTCGCCGCCTGGACACAACCGGCGGTGGCGCAATTCCCCCATGCGATGATTGCCTTGGCATCGGCCGCAACTTCTTCGATGATTTGCTTGGCCGATTTCCCGCCGATGCAACAATAGGCACCATCCTCGCCGAGCGGAATGGAACCCTCGACGCACAGGACATATTCTCCTTTGTATTTCTTGATCGTATCCTGCAGGCAAGACTCCGCTTGGTGACCAGAAGCAGCCATCAAGGTTTCGGTGTAGTCGAGGGAAAGCTTGTCGAGCAGGATGTCCGCCACGATCGGATGGGATGAGCGCAGGAACGATTCGCTGCAGCATGTGCACTCCTGGAAATGCAGCCAAACCACTGGCAATCGGCGTTTGTTTTCCAAAGCGGCGGCCACTTGTGCGGCACCTGCGGGTCCCAATCCCATGCAGACACTCATCCATCCACAGAACTTGAGAAACTCACGCCGGGGAACGCCTCGGGATGTGATTTGTTCGTAGATCGTCGCGCGGTCCTGAGAATCAGGCAGTGAGGAATCACCAATCGTTTCCATAACATGAGGAGTTTAGGTTTGGAATCCTGCATCTCTATTAGCAGGGTTTCACGATATGAAATTTCTCTCATTAAAGCTATGCATATTCTCTTATGATTTACGCGTATCCTCTGATCACTCACCTCGGGCTCGACGAAACCAACAGAATTTGTTTTGAGTCATCCTATGCACGAAATCGGCATCATGGAATCCGCGATGACCTTCGTTTTGCAACATGCTACGGAAAATCGTGCCCGGAAGGTCAGTCGCGTGGTATTGCGGATCGGGACGCTTGCCGGTGTGGAAGTGGAATCCCTGCGTTTTGCCTTTGACGTGGTTTCCCGGGGAACGCTTGCGGAAAATGCGGATTTTGAAATCGAGATTGTTCCTGCTTCGGTTTTCTGTCAGGGTTGCAACGATGAATTTATTCAGGATACGGCAGGATATATTTTCATCTGCCCGACTTGCGGTGATCTCTGCGGCGAAATCAGGCGCGGACGTGAACTTGAACTCAGCCGAATCGAAATGAACTGATGCCATGTGTAAGGAATGCGGTTGCAATCACAAAGTGCCATTCGGCGTGAAGGTCCTGAGTTGGATCGCTCCGGGAATGTTGAAACCCCGTGTCGCGGAATCGGATGGAGCATCCACGACATCGTCGCCTCCACATTCCATCGAGATTCACACGTCATTGCTCGCGAAAAACGATGATTTGGCGGCTGCTAACCGCGCGTTGTTTTCACAGCGGCGGATTCTCACCCTCAATCTGCTTTCCTCACCGGGTTCGGGAAAAACCACCCTGCTGTCGCGGACGGTGGATGAGTTCGGCCTTGGCAACCGTTGTGCGGTGGTCGTCGGGGACCTCGAAACCGACAACGACGCCCGGCGTTTGCATCGCCCACATGTGCAGGTCGCGCAGATCACCACCGGAACGGCGTGCCATCTGGATGCGGATATGGTGGCCCGCGGAGTCAAGGCTCTGGATCTAACCGATGTCCGTGTGTTGTTCATCGAAAATGTAGGAAACCTCGTTTGCCCCGCGGATTTCGATCTCGGGGAAACCCTGCGCGTTGTCCTGCTTTCCGCAACCGAGGGTGAGGACAAACCCTTGAAATACCCACCGATATTCAAGTCCGCGGATTTGGTCCTTCTCACAAAAATCGATATCGCGGAAGTGCTTGGATTTGATCGCCTTCAGGCGCTCGATAACATCCGCCGGATGGCCCCTCGGGCAGAGTGCATCGAGTTGTCCGCCCGCAGCGGAGAAGGCATGGAAGCGTGGTATCGCTATCTTGAATCCCATTTGACATCGGTCGAATAAACCGCGACGCCACCCCACCCGCCCGATGGATTCCTTACCGCCCACCGTTGATCGCATGTTGCGGGTGCGTGGCACGGTGCAGGGGATCGGTTTCCGCCCGTTTGTGCTTCGCTTGGCCCGTGAATTGGGTGTGGACGGTTGGGTGAAAAACGATGCGGTGGGGGTGTTGATCCGCGCGATCGGTGAGGCGGAAACCTTGGAGCGGTTTGGCACGCAAATCGTGATGCGACAACCGCCAGCCGCCCGTGTTACAAGCGTCGGCTGGCTTGATGATACTCCGGATGATTCCGAAGCCATCGCAGGGTTCCACATTCTGGAAAGCACCGCCGCAAGCGGGGAAATTGAAACCGCAATTCCTGTGGATCTCGCGCCCTGCGCCGATTGCATGCGTGAAATGTGCGACCCCGAAAACCGCCGTTATCAGTATCCGTTCATCAATTGCACGCAATGCGGCCCCCGCTATTCGATCATCGAATCCCTTCCCTACGACCGCCCAAGGACCACCATGCGCGGGTTTTCGATGTGTCCCGATTGCTTGCGGGAATACGCCGACCCTTCCGACCGGAGGTTTCACGCCGAACCGAATGCTTGCCCGGCATGTGGTCCTGTTCTCAATCTAACTGACAATTCCGGGAAATCGTTGGCCCGTGGCGATGCGGGGATTGCGATGGCGGTCGATTTCCTGATAGGCGGCGGAATTCTCGCGGCGAAAGGCGTCGGTGGGTTTCATCTGATGGCGGATGCGACCAACCAGCGTTCGGTTTTCGAACTACGGCGTCACAAGCATCGCGAGGAAAAACCGTTCGCAGTGATGTTCCGGGATCTCGATATGCTCCGGCTGTGGGCGGATGTCAGCGGGAGTGCCGCCGAGTTGTTAGTTTCTCCGCAGGCTCCCATCGTGTTGGTCGGGAAAAAATCCACTGCGGAACTGGCGGAATCGGTGGCGCCTGGAAACCCGTGGATCGGGGCGCTTTTGCCGTCGTCGCCGATGCACTGGATCCTGATGGAAAAAATCCGCAGGCCGCTGGTGGCCACCAGTGCGAATCATTCCGAAGAACCGCTTTGCTACGACAACGACGAAGCTCGCGAACGACTCGGTGGAATCGCGGAGTTGTTTCTCACTCACAATCGTGAGGTTGCCCGACCGATCGATGATTCGGTTGTGAGATTCACGCCTGCGGGAAGCAGGATTTTGTTACGGCGGGCGCGTGGATATGCACCGGCACCCGTAGAATTGCCATCGTCCCTACCGCATCCGGTGTTGTGCGTGGGTGCGCAGATGAAAAACACGGTTGCCGTCGCTTCCGGACAAAGATTGGTCATCAGTCCGCATATTGGGGATCTCGGCGGCGTTGCAACCCACGAGGTTTTCACCCGCACGATTCACACCTTGCAATCCTTGTTGGCATCCGATCCACGCATGGTGGTTTGCGACAAACATCCGGATTATCATTCCACCCGTCATGCGATCGAATCCGGCCTTCCGGTGATTTCCGTGCAACATCACCTCGCACATGTGTTGGCAGTTTTGTTAGAACACCGCCATCCACCCGACGGAGTGCTCGGCGTGGCATGGGATGGAACCGGTTATGGTGAGGACGGCACCATTTGGGGTGGTGAATTCATCCTGCTGCAAGGCGGGGTTGCCACACGATTTGCGCGTTTGCGCCCGTTCCGCCTGCCAGGCGGTGAGGCTTCGGTGAAAGATGCCCGCAGAATGGCGGTGGCGCTGGCCCACGCCTGTGATGCTTCTCTGTTAGCGAAAACGTCTGCGCGTTTTGGATTTTCATCACGCGAGGCCGATACGTTGCGGACCATGATGGACCAGGGGATTCATTCACCTGTATGCAGCAGCATCGGACGCATGTTCGATGGTTTCGCCGCTCTGGCGGGTCTGGGCAACACCAATTTCTTTGAAGGCCAGTTGCCGCTCGCAGTTGAGACCGCAGCGTTGGCATCTCCAACCGACACTGAATCCCTGCCATTTTCCATCACACCTTCCACGGACGGTGTCTGTTGGGAAATGGATTGGACTCCCGCGATTCTCCCGTTGTTATCCGGACCGGAGCGTCCGGCCTGTGCCTTATCCGCCGCATTCCACCGTGGTCTCGCCGATGCCTTGGTGGAAGTCTGCCGTTTGTCCGGCGTCCGGACGGTGGTTCTATCCGGCGGGTGTTTTCAAAACGCCCTTTTGCGTGACCTGGCGGAATCCGGCCTGGTGAAATCCGGCATGAAGGTACTTGCGCCAATCGAGTTGCCATCGAATGATGGAGCCATAGCAGCAGGTCAGGCGCTCGCAGCGCTTTGGAATCTGACGACTGTTGAACCACCCCAAAACCCACCACCACCATGTGCCTCGCCGTTCCAGGAAAAGTAATCGATATTCAGGGAGATGACCCGCTTTTACGCAGTGCCCGCGTGAGTTTTGCCGGCGTCATCAAGCATGTGAGCCTTACCTGCGCGCCGGAGGCGAAGCCCGGTGACTATGTGCTCGTTCACGTGGGTGTGGCCATCAGCGTCATCGATGAAAAAGAGGCGGAGGAAACGTTTTCCTATCTAAAACAAATGGGCGACCTCGATGGATTGGAATCAGAAGTGGAAGGTGCAGGTGAACGGTGAAATACGTCGATGAATACCGCGATGCAGCTCTGGTCCGCAAATTGGCGGATTCGATCCAGCGCATTGTCACACGACCATGGACTATCATGGAAATCTGCGGTGGCCAGACCCATGCCATCGTTCGCTTCGGCCTGGATGAATTGCTGCCAGATTTGATCACCCTGGTGCATGGACCGGGATGTCCGGTGTGTGTGACCAGTGCCGGATTGATCGATCAGGCAGTGGAGCTCGCGTTGTCTCACAAGGTGATTCTTTGTTCTTTCGGCGACATGCTTCGGGTTCCCGGAAATTCGATCGACCTGCTCACGGCCAAGGCACGTGGCGGGGATGTGCGCATCGTGTATTCTCCGCTGGATGCGGTCGCGATCGCCAGAGAAAACCCTGAAAAACAAGTGGTTTTTTTCGCGGTGGGTTTTGAAACCACCGCTCCGGCGAATGCGATGTCCGTCCTCCGTGCGGAACACGAAGGTTTGGGGAATTTCAGTATTCTAACATCACATGTTCTGGTTCCACCGGCGATGCGAGCGATCCTCGGAGCGGACGACAATCAAGTGCAGGGTTTTCTAGCAGCGGGTCACGTCTGCACGATCATGGGACTGGAGGAATACGGACCGATTGCCGCTGAATACGGAGCCCCCATCATCATCACCGGCTTTGAACCGGTTGACATTCTCGAAGGAATCCACCTTTGCGTGAAGCAGTTGGAAGAAGGACGGGCTGAGGTGGAGAATGCATATTCCCGTGCGGTCAAACACGTGGGGAATCCCCACGCCCGCCGCATCATCGAGCAGGTTTTCGAAATCGCCGACCGCGATTGGCGCGGCATCGGCGTGATCCCGGACAGCGGACTTTCACTCAGGCCGGCATACTCCGCTTTCGATGCGAACCTCCGATTCCAGCTGAAGGATACCGCTGCCGACGCCGCATCGGAATGCATCAGCGGCGCGATCATGCGCGGAGTGAAAAAACCGCACGACTGTCCCGCATTCGGCACACGTTGCCAACCCGATCATCCGCTCGGCGCACCCATGGTGTCCAGCGAGGGTGCATGCGCAGCGTACTTTCGCTACCGGGGAAGAACCGCCTGACTCTAACAAATCCGAGGAAGCTGTTCACCGCTCAAGCGATCGACGATTCTTTCGGATCCGATCACACTGCGTTGGGTGACTCTTCCTGGTGGGCCGTCGAGCACCTTGCCGATTCTCACCGGCGGCCCGCCGGGAGCGGTGCGGGCGATGATTTCGAGCGCGCGGTCCGCCTGGTCTTGCGGCAGCACGCAGACAAACCGCCCTTCGTTGGCCACATACATCGGATCCAGGCCAAGAATTTCGCACGCACCTCCTACGGGTTCGAAAACCGGTAGCAGGGAAGCGTCAATCGAAATGGCGAGTGCCGAAGCTTCCGCGAGTTCGACGAGCGATGTCGCGAGCCCTCCCCGGGTAAGATCGCGCAGGCAGTGGATCTCCAATCCAGCATCTAACAAAGCCATCACCGGAGCCACCAACGGCGCACAGTCGCTTTCGATCTCACTCTCGAATGACAGACCCGCCCGTGTCGCCATGATTGCCATCCCGTGTCTGCCAATATCACCGCTGAGAATCACGGCATCTCCCGGACGGATGCTTGTTGGCGCGATGGTCAGAGGGGTTTCGATGACACCCACGCCGGAGGTGGTGATGTACAAGCCATCTCCTTTTCCTCTCTCGACGACCTTGGTGTCGCCGGTAACGATCACGACTCCCGCAGCTTCCGCCGCCGATTTCATCGAAGCGACGATTTTTTGCAGGGTTTCGATTTCAAAGCCCTCTTCCAGAATGAAGCCCGCGCTCAACCAAAGCGGGCGGGCCCCGCACATGCAAAGGTCGTTGACCGTGCCATTGACGGCGATGGTGCCGATGTTACCGCCGGGGAAAAACAACGGACTCACGACATGAGAGTCGGTGGTGAATGCCAGTCGACCGCCACCGGGGAAATCCAGCAAGGCCCCATCGTGTTGTGCTTCGAGTCCGGCATTGGCGAAAGCAGGCCGGAAAATGCGGTTAATCAAATCCTGTGTCAGGCTCCCCCCGCCGCCATGAGCCATGGTGATCTCGGTCCGGTGAAACATCGGAGTGGGACAGGAGGAAAACGCGGCGGCGGATTGAAGTGCGGACACAATAGGAATTACTAGCGGTATAGACAATCCAATGGCTTGCCATTCTTAGCTTCCGGCACGGAAGCAAAGAAGAGCGGAGGGGGTGGGATTCGAACCCACGGAACCTTTCGGCTCTCCAGTTTTCAAGACTGGCGCAATCGACCACTCTACCACCCCTCCAAGGTGCCTCGCGGCTGGGCGGGACCATAAACGGCGGACGGACGCGGATCAAGAAAAAGGATTACTGCAACCAAAACGGTGGGTTTGGTGGACTGGACAGCCCCCGCAATTACGCTTCCACTCTGACGTGTTTTGTGACGTATTGACCTCGCCGTTAGTGGAATTCCGCTTCCATGACACAAATGCCCAACCAAAATCCTGAGCAAAAAGCCCGCGACCGGATCGACGCACAACTCCGCGCCGCAGGTTGGGCCGTTCAAAACAAAGACGATTTCAACCCGAACGATGGCGAAGGCCAGGCCGTCCGCGAATACACCACGGACTCCGGTCCTGCCGACTATGTCCTATTTGTGGATCGCAAACCCGTCGGTGTCATCGAAGCAAAAAAGGAGAACCTTGGCCAAAACATCACCACCGTCGAGTTGCAGACGCATGAATACTCCGTCTCCAAGCTCAAGTGGGTCCAACAAACCGGCATTCCCCTCCCCTTTCTCTACGAAGCCACCGGCGTCATCACCCGCTTCACCGACCAGCGTGACCCGAAACCCCGCTCGCGCGAAGTCTTCACCTTCCACCGCCCGGAAACCCTCCGCGAATTTCTCTCACAGGAAAAATCCCTCCGCTCCCGGCTCCTCGATCTTCCACCTCTCGATCCCACCGACCTCCGGGATTGCCAGATCACCGCCATCACCGCGCTCGATAAATCCCTCAAGCTCGTCAAACCCCGCGCGCTCGTCCAGATGGCCACCGGCTCGGGGAAGACCTTCACCGCCATCACGGCCATCTACCGCCTGCTCAAGCACGCCCGGGTGAAACGCGTCCTCTTTCTCGTCGATACCCGCAACCTCGGCGAACAGGCCGAACAGGAGTTCCTCGCTTATCAGCCGTCCGACGACAACCGGAAGTTCACCGAACTCTACTCCGTCCAGCGACTCAACTCCTCCCACGTCCCGAAAGATGCCGAGGTCTGCATCTCCACCATCCAGCGGATGTATTCGATCCTTCAAAACAAGGAGCTCGACGAATCCGCCGAAGACGAAAACCCCGGTGAACGGAAATCCACCCGCAAGGAGCCATTCCCCGTCGTCTATAACGAAAAAGTCTCCATCGAGCACTTCGACCTCATCATCATCGATGAATGCCACCGCTCGATTTACAATCTCTGGCGGCAGGTAATCGATTACTTCGATGCCTTCCTCGTCGGCCTCACCGCCACGCCGGATGCCCGCACCTATGCCTTCTTCAACCAGAACGTCGTCTCCGAATACACCCACGAGGATGCCGTGGCCGATGGCGTGAACGTCCAGGGCGAAATCTACGTCATCGAAACCGAGGTCACCCAAAACGGCGGCACCGTCCTCAAAGGCCTGGTCGAAAAACGCGAGAAACTCACCCGCGCCAAACGCTGGGAAGCCCAGGACGAGGATGAAGCGTATTCTAACAAAGCTCTCGACCGCGACATCGTGAATCCCTCGCAGATCCGCACGGTCGTGAAAACCTTCCGCGACAAGCTCCCGGAAATTTTCCCCGACCGCACCGGCACCGATGGCGCATACGAAGTCCCCAAAACCCTGATCTTCGCCAAGACGGATTCCCACGCCGACGATATTATCAACATTGTCCGCGAAGAATTCGATGAGGGAAACGCCTTCTGCAAAAAGGTCACCTACAAGAACGAGGAAGACCCCAAATCCGTCCTCCAACAGTTCCGCAACGAATACCACCCGCGCATCGCCGTGACCGTGGACATGATCGCCACCGGCACCGACGTGAAACCGCTCGAATGCCTACTCTTCATGCGCGACGTGAAATCGCGCGG
Source organism: Akkermansiaceae bacterium (assembly GCA_903906515.1). GTDB lineage: Bacteria > Verrucomicrobiota > Verrucomicrobiia > Verrucomicrobiales > Akkermansiaceae > Luteolibacter. The sequence goes on along the minus strand of CAIVKO010000186.1, from coordinate 1,377 downwards.
CTACTTCGAGCAGATGAAAGGCCGCGGCACCCGCACGCTCGATCACGATGGTTTGCGCAAAGCCTCACCCGCCGCGAAGACCGCCAAGACCCACTACGTCATCGTCGATGCCATCGGCGTCACCAAGTCGCTCAAGACCGCCAGCCGCCCGCCCATCACCAAGCCCTCCGTGCCCTTCAAGGATCTCGCCATGGAAGTCGTCATGGGGGCCACCGATGCCGATACCATCTCCTCCCTCGCCGGTCGCCTCGCCCGCATCGACCGCATGCTCACGGACGACCAGAAACAAGCGATCGCCGAAAAACTCGGCGGCACTTCCATCGGCCACCTTGTTAGAAACCTCTTCCACTCCATCGACGGCGAGGCCATCGAGCAAAAAGCCCTCGAACTCACCGGCCAGCAGCCCGGCACCGAACCCGGCGACTTTGCCCGCGAAAAAGCCCAGCAACAACTCGTCACCGCCGCCGCCGCGCCGCTCACCGGAGCCGCTGTGAAACTCATCGTCGAGACCTGCACCGCCAATCTCCAGACCATCGACCTCGATACCCAGGACACCCTCGTCCGCGCCGAGTGGGATGCCGACGCCCGCGAGCGCTCCGCCGCCTTTGTCTCCGAATTCGAGACCTTCTGCCGCGAGCATCAGGACAAGCTCGACGCCCTCACCATCTACTATCAGCAACCGCAGCGCCGTCAGGAAGTCACCCTAACCCAAATCAAGGACGTGCTCGCCGCCCTCAAGCAGGACGCCCCGCGCCTCGCCCCGCTCCGCGTCTGGGAAGCCTACGCCCAGCTCGACGCCCTGCCGGACAATGCCAAACCCCTCACCGAGTTGACCGCCCTCGTCGCCCTCATCCGCCGTGCCTGCGGTTTCGATGCCGCCCTCACACCCTTCGATGCCACCGTCCGCCGCAACTACCGCGACTGGATTCTCAAAAAGAACGCCGGACAACCTTTCAATCAAACCCAGACTGCCTTCCTCGAAATGATCCGCGACCACATCATGACCTCCCTCCGCTTCGAGCGCGACGACCTCGACTTCGCCCCCTTCGACGCCCAAGGCGGCCTCGGCAAAATGCACCAACTCTTCGGCGACCCAATGGACTGCATGATCACCGAAATGAACCAAGCACTCACCGCATGAAGAATTTTGACCACGGATGGCACGGATGATCACGGATAAGATTTTTGAGTTTTAATATTTCACATTCAAGCCATCACCTTGCATTCGGAATTCTAATCCATCAAAAACCACCCAATCCAAATTCTCTTCATCCGTGCCTATCCGTGCCATCCGTGGTTAAAGATTTCTTAACCACGGATTTCACAGATGATCACGGATAATATTTTTTGAGTTTTAATATTTCACATTCAAGCCAT
>CAIVKO010000185.1 GCA_903906515.1 Akkermansiaceae bacterium | reverse complement strand
TTGCCGTTGGACTCACTCAGCGCATCCGCCTTGCCCCAAAGCATTTTGATTTCCTGGCGAGTATTGCCCTTGATGACCGGTATGCGCACCCAGATGCTCGCCGATCCGACCGCCGCGTCCCACGCCTCGATTTGATAGGCCAGCGGCGTCCCGCTAGCCGTGGCAAAGCGCAGGTCCTCGCCACCGGCTTTCGCCTTGGAGAAATCAAACCCCTCCTTGTTGAGCCGCACCAGAACCGGGAAGTTCTCTTCCGTGGCCGTGACCGACAGATTGGCGCCTTCCGGGGTGGTGAGAATCCAGATCGAGCCCGAATGCTGCCAGCCAACGTATCCCGCCCGGGCTGATGCCAAGAGGGTCATAAGCACCGCGATACCCGTTGTCAGTTGCTTTCTCATTTCAGAATGCCTTTCATATTTGCTTTCAAATTATTTTCGAAGTTCGTTTGTGTAGTCCTTACCAGAGCACTCTTTTTAAGGATTATTTGGTTGGCGCGCATGCCCGGTAGGGGTGCTAGAGCCTCTGCTAGCCAAAGGCCATTTCACAAACACAGGCTGCGTCCAAGCGGCTTTTCCTTCGCTGTTGGTGATCTTTGCCCTGATATACAACTCATCTCCCTTAATGTCATAAACCGCCTTGGACTGGTTCGTTGTGCTCAGCACAACTCCGTCTTTCCCGATGAAAGTCACCACATTTCCGTTTTGGGAATCGACCGTGATCGCTTTTTTGGAAACTTGATAGTCATTCAAAATCACGCCGGTTGAAGCATAGAAATTTCCTGTCCGGATATTTTCCACAATATCCGAGGGGGTGAGGGAAGGCGATTTCACCATGATCCAGCCCCTTCCAACAGCTGCCTTATCATAGTGATTGTCATCGGCAGCCACGGCGAAAACCTGACGACCGTCAGGAGCCGAGAGGATGCTGTCCCAGAGTTTTTCGGTTGACGGGGTATCCCCGGGTCTTTTCCCGTTAAATACCTCAAGGTGGTTGAGCCCCGCTGTGGCGATAAAATTCTTGGCGGGGACCGGCGGATCCTGCGGATGGTTCAGGATAGGGACCCCGCCCGCCTTGATCGTTTTGCTGACCCCATCCTGCAACGAGGTTTCATCCCCAATGAACCGGTCGATTCCAAGTGCGGTAAGATGTCTATTTCTGCTGAGTTCCAGCCCGCAAAGCATGATGAAACCCGGTTTGTCACCTGCCTCGTCGTGCTGGAAAACCTGCTTTTTTGTGACATGGTTGTTATGCTCGGAAAGAAGGAGGAATTGATAGCCAGCGGCCTTGTAAAATGAGGAGATGGTCGGCACATCATTCACATCGTTGTCATCAGAGAATTTGGCGTGCGTATGCGTGTTGCCTCGATACCATTGATCATTGCCGCTTCCCGGTGAACGGACCGGAATGCTTTCGCCCGAGGCGGTCAACGCCTTGTGGACGGTCGTGGCGATGAGTGTCTGACCGGCATCATCGGGGTGGATCTTGTCAGGGATGAGTTCGGCGTTGCCCTTGAAGGCGCCGTGGATATCGATGATACCGACCTTCGCCTGCCTGGCGACCTCATCCATCAGGGGAATCAGTTCCAGGATGTTTTCCTCGCTGCCATCGGCTTCGGTGATGGTGGGCGGGTAGCAGATGAAGATGCGCGGTTTGGATGGCCGTTCGGCAAACTGCTTGATCATGGCCAGGTAGTCGGTGACGAAGTTAGACTTGCAGCCCTTCCAAGACATCGGCCTGACGTCATTGGTGCCCAGCATAATCACGACCACATCGGGATTGAAGTTTTTGGCGTTCTGGAACTCCTCGGTACTCTGATAGCTGAGAAGTTGCCGACCGCCCACGCCGAAGTTCCTCACCTCACAGGTGCTGCCCAGCATTTTCGCGATCTGGTCCGGCCACGACCTGCCCTTGATGACGCCAAACCCTTCCGTGATGCTATCGCCCACGCAGGCGAGTTTGGCCGCCTTGCCGTCCTTGATGGGTGGTGCATCCTGCGTTGCCGCCTGGGATGACGCGGCAATGGCAAAGCCCAGCACCAGGGCGAGCAAAGGTTTCATGATTCCTAGCATAAACTGTTTTCCTAACGATTTCTGCTTCATGATTATTTTTCTGCTGGGTTGGTCAAACTGACCTCGGCGAAGGTGAGGGCGGCGATGCCGTTCTGACCTATGATTAACTTACCCCAATCCCAATTCTTATCGGTCACATAGGTGATTTCCTTCGCCTCGCTAGCAGCTTTCAGCTTGAGCTTGAGCACATTGCCGGACACTTCACCGGACACCACCTGGCCGTCTTGGCCATCCAAATGGAATTGGCTTGCCTGAGCATTATCCCAAACAATGGGTTGATCGAACACCAGGGTGATTTCATCTTTGTTAGCGCTGGTATAGGAGGCCTTTTGCAGATCGGGCGGGGTGATGGGCTTGTCGAAGGTCCTGCCGTAATTGTAATGCTCCACCAGGGGAGCCATCATCTGCGCCATGACCGCATAACCGGCGGGCGGATAATGGCAGGGGCCTTCCGGCTTGATACCCAGGGTGGACATGATGCTCATGTTGGAATACAGGCGCGGCAGGAGACGCTGCACATCGCGCAGCTTGTCGCTGTGCCTGGTGCCACCCATTTGACAGGAATTCGGCCAAATCTGGAAGATATAATAATGCTGGATGTTGGGGTAGTCCTGCTTCCAGTTCGCGGTCATGTTGGTGAAATGTTTCTGGTAGTTCTCCCAGCCATAACCGCCTGACTTGCCCTGCGACTCCTGATCGTTCTCACCCTGGTGCCAGAAAGCGCCGCGTATGCCGTGGGTCAGCCTAGCTTGGGAGGTGCGGGCCAGCAGGCGACCATAGATGGTTTCCCCATCAGTGGGCTTGGCATCATTGCGCTGGTGGGCCTCGATCAAGGTGCCGCCGACCGCGCCATTGATGATGCAGATGGGCAGCTTCTGGGTTTCGACCAGGCGATTGGCGAGGTCCATGGGCCAATAGCCGATTTCCCTACATCCGCCGCCTCGGCGCACCGCCTTTCCCCAACCCTTGCTGATATCCGGGGCACTATAGCCATAGCTGCGGATCCATTCGTTGGTGAAATTATCATCGCCTTGCCCCCAGTCCACGGAAACGGCGTTAGATTGACCATCGATGATGTAGGCGTCACCGCACACCAGGTTCGAAGCCGTATTGAGGATCTTTTCTCCGCTGCCATCCTTGGTGCCGAACTCGACCTTGTAGGCAATGAGACCCGGCTTCAGTTTGATAGAGAAGGCATAGGACTTGTCAGCACCGGGCTTTTGGGTTTCGGTTTTGATGAGCTTGTCGGCGCCATAGAGCTTGAGGAAGACGCTCTCGGCGGCATCGCTCAGGATGCCGTTGTAATAGAGCGTGCCTTCATTGGTGTCGTCGCGGGCGTAGAACTGGTTGTCGACCGGCTTCTCGTCCTTGTCCGGAGTGCGTTGCACCCAGGCATCCTTCGCAGGTTCACGCACCGCGATCTGGATCGTCTTGGTGACCGGCTTGCCGCCATTGCTGACCGCCACCGTGATCGGCAGCGTGCCGCTGTTGCGTGCGCGCTTAAGGATGAGCTTCCCTGGTTCAATGGACTTCATTTCCAGCAGTGGCGGGAAGGTCCACTCATAAGTTAACTCACCGCCGCCCTTGGCCTGGAGGGCCGGCAGATTGGTGATCTGGGGCTGCAGGGTGATGGTTTCACGACCATCCCAATTTGTTGGGGCTTTAAGGGTATAAACCGGATCGGGGATGCCCTCGCGGATGGTCACGGGAATATCCAGCTTTTTCACCCCCTCGGCAAAGACCGCCTTGAAACGCAGAATATACGATTGGTCTCCGCTCACCCGGCCGGCTGCGAGGGTATAATTGAAGCGGTCCACAGCGACGAGGGTTTCTTTTCCGTCGCGGACGATGCTCCACGAAATTTTCTGGGCACCACCCGCCTTCGCGGTGAGGGTGTGGGTCTTGCCTTCCGCCAGGGTGACATTCTTCTCGGAGACAGCGAACTCCTTGCCTGACTGGATCAATGGGCCTACCACGGTCTGCACCGGCTTCTGGTTCTCATACTGCAACTTCATCCAGTCGGCGGAACGCACCACGTTGGAAACTCGCACCTCGTCCAGTTCGCCGGCGAAGCCATCGCCGATCTGCAACTCTACCGGCGTTGCGATCTCTTGGGTGTTATTCCAGACGGCAGGCATGTCGGGCCGACCATTGATATAGATCATCCATCCTTGGAGGCTGAAGGTGTAGGCCACATGAATCCATTGGTTCTTCTCCATCAGGCTGGTGGCTTGCTGGATGGGGCTGCCCCAGCAATTGGTGATGGCAAAGTGGGCCGGGGTGCTCAGCAGGCGCAAATTCACAATATTTCCCCTGCCCCAACGGATGAGGGAGGAATTGAATTTGTCCGCCTTGAACCACGCCTCGGTGGTATGGGAGGTGGTGGCGAAAGGATAGGTCCTGATCTTCCCCCCGCCGTTCATACCCCGGCCACCGGAGAAGTGCCGGCTCGGGCCAATCATGCCGGTTGCCGCCGTGGTGCCGGCATCCTGCAAGGTAACCGTTCCCGCCTCATCGCGGAGCGTCTCGTCCATGTGCCAAGCGCTCAAATAGCCATTGGATTTATTGAAGACGGCCGCGCCATCCGACTCGCTGGAGGCATCGCTCTTACCCCAATACAGGGTAATTTCCTGCCGCGCATTGCCGGTGATGGTCGGAATGCGCACCCAGATGGCGGCGGTTCCGGCGGTGGCATCCCAGTGATCGATCTGATAGGCCAGCGGCAGTCCGGTGCTGGAAGCGAAGCGGAGGTCCTCGCCCTTGGGCTTGGCTTCGTTGAAACGGAACCAGTCCTTGTCCAAGCGGACGAGGACCGGGAAGTCGGACTCCTTGGCCGTGGCGGGCAGATCCGCACCATCCGGCGTGGTTAGAATGCACAGCGATCCGGAATGTTGCCAACCCTTGTATTTCGCCGCCGCCAATTCGCTTGCGGCAGGAATAGGTGCCTTCGCCGTTGATGGCGCAGAGTAGGTCGTGGTCAATCCGTATTTCACCGTCAGGTAACCACCCACCGCTGCTTCCTCCGCAGGCGTGAGCAGGGATTGGTAGGCGAGGATTTCGGCGACATCGAAACCGCAGTCGGCCATGCCATCATTGTTGCCTATGCCATAACTCGCCGCCGTGGTATCGTCATCGTTCACGACGATCCTGAGCAACATATATTGGGTGATGGGCGAGCAGTCGAAGGCCATCCCGGGCAGCACGGTGCCATTCCTCGACACGGCGAGTGGCGAGCGGTCTCTCCAGAACCCGCTATCATTTCTCCAGGTATTGTAGCTGGACGCCCGTCCTTTGACGCGGCCCAGGAAGCTGCCAGCGCTGCTCCATTGCGGCGTGGGGGAACGCAGCACCAGATACTGTTCTTTAGCGAAGAAGGTTCCGCCACAAGCCAGCCAGCTCTTTCTGAATTGCATGGCGGGTTTCTTTTGGATCTGGTTGGCTGCACGCACCACAGTGCCAGCCCCCGGCGTCGCATGATGGGCATTGCCCGACAGATCATTCCAGGTCTGAACCACGCCATCGTTGTTGGCTGTCACGCCCACGGATGCATCATACCAGCAGACCAGGCCCTTGCTCACCGGTGGCTCCGCAGACGACACAGGCGCACCCGCATTCGGCATGCCGGTATGGAAACTCTGCACCTTGGTCGCCCAGAAAGTGTCGTGGGCGTTGCTGGCGGAGAAGGTGAAATAATAGTTCGTTCCCGGCTTCAGGCCGGTGGCGGTGTGGCTGAGCGTCTTGGCCGTGACATCGGTGAAGGTGCCGAGACTTGCCGAATGGGTCCATAGCGCGGGATCCGTCCCGCTGTCGACCGTGCCCCAGTAGGCGCGTATTTCATAAACCGATGCCGGACCATTCAGCGTGGTATTGAGCGTCGCCGAGGTGGGCGTCAGCGCAGAGGCAGGGGCGCTCACCAGGCTGCAGGCCGTGACTTGGCCCGCGCAGACGGGATAGGTGGTGCTGATGCCGTATTTGGCCGCCAGATAGCCGCCCACCAACGCGTCATCACTGGCCGAAAGCTTGCCTTGGTAGGCGATGATCTCGGCGATATCGAGGTCGCACGAGGCGCCATCCCCCATGCCGATCTGATAGACATTCCGACTCATGTCCAAATCGTTCGCATCGATTTTGAGGATCATGAAATCGGTGATGGGAGCCAGATTGAAGAGCCCTTCGGTGATGGGCTTGCCATTTTTGGACACGGCGGTCGGGAACTGGTCGCAAAACGCAGTGGTGTTCTTGCTCAGGCGATGACTCGAACCCCGCGACCAGCGGCGACCGAGAAAGCTGCCATCGTTGCTCCATTTGGCAGCAGGTGAACGCACCACGACGTATTGCGACGCCGCAAAAAAGGGTCCGTCGCAGTTGAGCGCGCACTGTCCGGTTGCGGTCCTGAACTGAACCGCGGGTTTCCCGTTGATCTGGTTGGCGGCGAGTACCGGCGCGCCGATGTAAGGCAAGCCATGATGCTCATTTCCCGACAAATCCTTCCACATCTCGACCGCGCCTTGGGCATTGGCGGTGACACCGACAGCCGCATCGTACCAGCACGCCAAGCTGCTGGTCACTGGGAGGACCGCTCCCTTGTTAGCACCCGTCGCCGCCATCCGCGGTTTGGCACCGGTGAAGGGGGTGGCGGCCGGTGCCCAGACCTCGCTGCCGCCGCTGGATACTTGGCAACGGTAATGGTAGGTCACGCCAAACACCAGCGGCTCGGCGGTGATGGAAAAAGGCGTGTCGGACTTCACGTCTTTGAGCACTTGTTTGTGCGCCCAGTTCGCGGGGGTTGTCCCGCCATCGGCCGGTCCCCAGAAAACGGTGACATCAGCCGTCCCGCCGCCGGTCACGGTGCCCTGCAAGACGGTCTTGCCAACAGGTGAAACCGCCACGCCACTTTTCTGATTGATGTCCGTGGCGGCTTGGGCGGTTGCCAAGCCCGCAAAGACCGCAACCACCATCATGATCTCCGTCCAGTGTCCCCTACCCCTGCCAAGAAATGGCTTCTCGGGTGAAAGCCGTTGCGCGAGCCAGGTGTTCGGATCGACCATGCACTTGAAGGCATCGCGCATCTCAATCAGTCCGGATAGCACTCCTAGCGATAGATTCATACGAACAATTCAATTCAATACGAACATGAAGCAATCAATTAATCGTCAAATAGTGATTTTTTTGACAACTAACGTCAGTTTACTCATGATTTCTGGCGTCCGAATCGCTTTATACGATTAAATTTGCTTAAATATCACCAACTTGATGCTAACCACCCTGCGCAACCGGGAAATTTTGGAACTGCTCGATGAGACGGGGGAGTTGAGCGTGCCGGACGCTTGCACGCGGCTGTCGGGTGACAAACGGGTGCAGCACCTTGGCCATCACGGAGCGGGGTGTCACCGGCCGCGTAGGCATAGGTCATCGCCAAGGTGGCCTGAATCGAATAAGGCGACAACAGCGGCATTGGCTTCGGCACCTTTGGTAGCAGGTCAAGGCCGAATGCGTTGACGGCTTGAGCCGCGGTGGCCGGACCATCCGCGGCGTCAAGCAGGATGGGTGCCGAGACTCAGGCTATTGCTAGGAAATTGCTTTTGGGGTGAAGGCCGTTGAAAGAGCTGGTGGCCGGACCGGAGGCAGGGAAAAGGGGGTTGTGTCACTGCGGGAACCGACCCCAGAGAGGCGATCGGGCTACAGGGATCCGGAAGGGAAAGCGAACAGCCAGAAGTTGCGGCCCGAGCTGTTCATGACAACCAGCAAGCCATTTGGGAATTTGGGGCCTAGTGGCCTTGCTGTCACCTCGATACCGTCCGTTTCATCCGCGGTGGTTTCCAGTACGGCAATGGGAGCGTCCGCGCTCTTTTCGGCACTTTCGAAGATGTAGTACTTACTGCCGCCGGTGATCTGGTCGGTGCAGACGGAGAGAGTCTTGCCGCCCAGCGGATAGAAACCGACGCCTTCCCGATCACCTTTCCACCCCGCCTTACCGATCACATTTACTTCCTTGTCAGCCCCTGGCGCGTCGGGGTCGGCCTTCCATACCCGATACCCAAACCCTTCGTCGCTGTAGACCACCAAGCTGGCTTTGTCATCGACGGCTATGGACTCGATCTCGCCTCCGCCGCTCCAATTTCCCAGCACACGCACCATTTCCAGGTTGACCTTGCCATTCGCTGCCGGCGCCAGGCGATACTGGCCGAGATATCCGCTTTTGGGCCCGGTCTTTCTACTGACGAAGGCATAAACCGATCCATCCGATGGCCGCCTGTACAACGCAATTCCCATCGGCTCGGAGGCTGGCCCTGTTTCGCCTTTGAAAACGGAGGTGTCACCACCGGTGATATCGGTAAGTGTTCCCTGCTTCTTGTCGATCTTGAAGATCACCAGGCGCTTCTTGTTGCGTTCGGTGGCGACGGCAATATCTGTCTCTTCACCGTTGATCTTCAGGCCGTACTCGACATCCACGTTATTAGGCCTGTCAAGATTGAGTATCTTCTGACGGGTCTTCCCATCGAGATCGAAAACATAAATGCCCCCCTTTGCTGCATCTTTGCCCTTATCAGTCCCGATGATCAGGCTCTTGGAGGCATCCGACGGATTGATCCAGATTGCGGGATCATCCGCATCATGGGCGACGGCTTCTGTCTGCACGGCTGGCGCGATCTTGATGGCCTTCGTGTCGGCACAGATATTGCCTGCACTCAAAAGGAATAAAAGCGAGATACTTGTTTTTGCTACGGCGGAATTAGTCATTTGTTTGGGAACTTGAGGGGGTCTGGGTACGATAGACGCAGATTGCTAGGATATTGCTTTCGCGCCCGCCGCACCGGAAACGGTCAGAGCGGGGATCGACGTCGGGGAGTGAGGGGGTATGATTGGGTGCGGGCTTCGATTCATCAGAAGCATGCAGTGTGGCCAGCGGCGCAGCAAGTTTCTGATTATTTCGGTCTCTCGTAATTTTGTAATTTCCACCCTTATTTTCCAGCCGGAGTTAGCGCAATGCCTGACCACAAGTCCTCACCGAACGCTCGCGTGAACCAGCCGATCTCAAACGGACTTTCCTGGTTGATGGGCGTGACGGGAACCCAGTCGTCCGCCGTTAGCGGCGTGCCGCGCACATCGCCATAGCCGTGGGAACTGGCCCACATCGGTTCATTCCGTGGGGCAAGTTGCTCGGGTTGGATTTTGCCTGTGGCGATGCCGTAATTCAGCAGATAGTCGAGCTGCGCCATGCCTTCAAGACTCACAAAAAACTCCTTGCCGCCGGCCCCTGCCATGTACTGCTTCAGAAACCGCTGCCGCACCACGGCCAGATTCTTCTCGTCAACAAGTCGGCGGGCAGCAGCTAATTTCACCTCAGTCGGACTCTGCTTTGTTGCGCGAAATGCGGCGCGAGTTTTTTCCAAGCCGCCGTTTTCCCAGAGGGCCAATAATTCCTCGCTGTACCCAAGGTGCGATTTTACCCGGCTGAATAATTCGACCCCCTTATGACTGCCAAAATCCTTGGGCCACGTCTCGGGCTCGTCATGCCGGTAGGTCTGGTAGCCCACGCTGAACACGGAATCTCCGTCGGGTGTGTACTGGTAAGCCCAACCACCGTCAGGACCCGGCTTCTCGACCGATTTCATCCAATCGTGCGTCTCCTTGATCAGCCTGATGTAGCGTTCTTCACCCGTGGCCATATAGAACCAACCGGCCATCTGGCTAATGAAGCGGTTGAAAACGCGACCTTCAATCAGAGGCATCTCAAAGTTGCGCGCAGTCGTGGGCTTGCCGTCCACGCCGTACTGCTGACA
>CAIVKO010000184.1 GCA_903906515.1 Akkermansiaceae bacterium | reverse complement strand
TGCGGGTGGGTCGATGAGGTGGTATGGAGTCCGAAGTTGATCACCACCCAACCGGCTGACCAAAACATTCTCAGTGGCATGAACGCCGGGCTGAGCGTCAGCGCAAGCGGAACGAATTTGAGTTACCAGTGGTTCGTGGGTGACGCTGGCATCGCCACTAACCCGGTAAAGGGGGCAACGGGTCCTGTTCTCACCACACCGGCGCTCTATGGCCTGACCAAATACTGGGTCAAGGTGGGTAATGGCGTCGGTTTTGAGTCCAGTACGACCGCTACAGTCACGGTCTTCTCTCCCGATTCCGCCATTGCCAGTGCGTTGAATTCAGGTGATGCCGTTTCCTATTTCACATGGGGAAGCATGCCATGGATCGTTCAGTCATCCACGACGCACGATGGCGTTTCGGCCATGCAGAGCGGAGCAATCAGCCATTCGCAGACCAGTGTGGTCGAGGCCGTGGTGGATGGGAGTGGAGCACTCAGCTTCTGGTGGAAGGTGTCGTCTGAGCTTGGATTTGATTTCCTGAGGTTTTCCATCGACGAAGTCGAGCAAGGTAACCTGTCAGGCGAGACCGGCTGGCAACAGGTGAGCTTCAATCTCGCAAGCCCCGGAGTTCACAAGTTGAAATGGGTCTATTCGAAAGACGAGTCCAAGACCAGCGGCAGCGACCGGGCATGGCTGGACCAGGTGTCCTGGCAAGCTGCTGCCGCCGCCACGACGTATCAAACGTGGGTCACAAGTTACAATTTGACGGGCGAAAACGCGCTTGAGACCGCCAATCCTTCGGGCGATGGGGTTAGCAATTTGGTGAAATACGCCCTGCAGCTCAATCCGAACCTGCCTGCGCTTGCTCCAACCGACGGCACAAACGCAGGCTTGCCGTTGATGGAACGAGCCGGAGGTTCCGTGAAATTCACCTTTATCAAAGACACCGGGAAGGCGGACGTGAGTTACACGGTGGAATCATGTGGCGACCTCGCCATATGGCAAACGGTGACCGCAGGCGTGGTGGAGACGCCGCTGACAGGGACGCTGGTGCGAGTGGAGGTTACCATTCCGGTGGCGGGGCGGCGATTCTGCCGATTGAGAGTGGAGAGGTGATCAAGGCTCGAAGCTTGATCGACGAGGTGCCGGAACATTTGCGGTCGGCGATGCCAATGGGTGGAGAAAGAAGGTGGCGTCTGCCATCGGACTTTCTCGTTTCATTGGCCAATGTGGGAGAAATGCCCATGCTCCTTGAGGTGCCCTGACTTGAGAACTGTAGCGGCGTCTCTGTGAGCGTCGCTGGTTCTCATGCGGAGGCGGAGTTCCGGGGTCGCTCGGGAACATGTGCGCCGTTCATAGACGCGCCGCTACAGATGATCGAGATGAACGAGGCGCGCCCATACTCGTCCGCCGGACTTGTCCCGGCATAGCCTTGGCGAAGACGGATGGCGGGGCGAATGAGAGGAGCCGGTTGCGGTCGAGGAAAAGCGCGTTCCATTCGCGCTCCAGGGTCACCTCGTGCTCAAGGGCAGTCAGGGCCAGGGGACGGTGTTTCGGTGTTTCGGTGTTTCGGTAGGTCGGTAGGTCGGTGAGAGCAGAGAGAAAGTGTCGGTGCGAAGCGACTGATCCTTTCACTCTTCAACTGAAACACCGAAACACCGACCTACCGAAACACCTGACGCCATGGGGGAGAAGAATTCAGGCGGCGAGACGCCACCTGAACGGCCTGGCGCAAGATGCGCCAGCCACGCGGCGATCTTGCTTGCTCGCGCTGGCGTCCTGTGGCATCCATGCGGCCCGCCGCAATGACCGAACAGGAAACCACCAACCGCACCTTTCGCAATGAATTGCTGAGGTCGGTCCCGGCTGGGGTGCTCGAAACGTTGGGCAGCACGTTCGGCATGCTGGTGGCGGTGCGCGTGTTTG
>CAIVKO010000183.1 GCA_903906515.1 Akkermansiaceae bacterium | reverse complement strand
TTTCGGTGCCAACCTGGAAACATCGGTGTAATGGAAGTCATTGATGATCAATGAGCAAATATCACGCCAACTCGCGAAAAACCTAACATTATTTTATCCCAAATGACCCTTAAGTTAGCGCCATTCTACTCTGACCCCATTTAGTGTGATTCTACTCTTCCCGGTGTGCTTTGGCAGCCGCGCCAGAAAGTTCCCGCGAGGATAGCCAAAAGGACTGCGATGATTATGATGAAGCGACGATTCATGGGACTGGTGTTGCACCGAATTTTGGGATCCAGCACGTCAGTTATGGTCTATATTGCGTGCTCCGCTTTTGTTTAAATAGATCGTGATCGAGCCGCTCATGCCGTCATTATCCCCGTCTCCATAGATGCTCAGATTCATCAGACCATAAGCACCGCTATTTGTCCGGATTGCATAACTTACATTGGGTCGTTGTTGCCATGTCTTTTCATCGGCAGCAAATCCAACTCGACCCTCCGCGCCATATCCCTCGAGTGGCGCCATTCTTTCATATTCATCCGGGAGTTTTGCCATGGTGAACCCCAGTGCGCGTATCTTCACTTCCCATTCAAATTTTTTCATTGTGTTCGAGGCATCTCTGCCGGTTCTGGTTGCGGTAAATTCTAACTTTCCAATGTCTGGACCGAAGTCTGAGGTTGTCGTTTCAGCATTCCAATTCAATCGCAGTCGTTTATCGTAAGCCTCTTTTGCTCTTGGAAGATCGTCCCGGATCAGCATGAACTCCACGGGTTTATTGCGATCTGGAATGTGTCTTTGTCCCCCATGCGGCTCGTAGCGCACATGAGCTTGGTTGTAATATCCTGATTCGCGATAACCGGGTTTTTTAAGGCTGGTGACACCTAAGCTAATACCTCGCTTTCCTTCCACCGAAAAGAACCCATTTTGATCCGTAACACACGATCCTTTCGATTTTTCGTCCGGCCCCCAAAGCACTGGAATCATCGGGATCGCATTCACTCCGAAATCCACTGTCACTCCCTGAAGCGGTTTGCGGTCCTGATCGACCACCCGCCCGTAGAATGCAATGGGAGCGTTGTTACTCTTTGCGAACTCAATGGCTATTGCCTTATCCCTAGCTGCATACTCTTCTTTGGTCCATGGCTCCTTGATATCTTTCGGGGCGATGTTGCTGGAAGGGCTGGCAGAGTGCAGAGATGGCGAGTGTGATTCTATTCTTCCCGGTGTGCTTTGGCAACCGCGCCAGAAAGTTCCCGCGAGGATAGCCAAAAGGACTGCTATTATTATGATGTAGCGACGATTCATGGGGCTGGTGTTGCGGTTTTCATGTTATTCAAGGCAGTTTTCCAATATATCCACCTTCTCTGAATGGTGGACCTAAACTGGCCGCTGTGGTATTTGTGGGCTTCTGGATGGGGGTTGTAAACCAGCAACGGGGCGACATCCAGACTTTCACTGAACACGCCGCCCGTGCCACCCATCTTACCGAGTGCGCTCCCCCACGAAGACGCGGCGTGAGAGAAAATTTCATAGCGGTTGTCTGGAAAATTGAGCACTGTGGGGGTCCACTCTCCAAACCGCCTCCGAATATAACGTCCGTCTTCGGTGGGTAGGAAGCTGTAGTCACGGCCCGGCTTAAGAGTTTGGTTGAGAGGCCAGCGAGTCCCGTTTAGGGCATAGTCGTCAACATTGAAGTGGTTGATGTAGGTCACTCCGTTTGGCATGTATTTTCCATCCATATAACTCGGGTGCATGTCGGTCTGCCACTGTGGCGGCCAGGCTGACGCTCCCTGCTGCCAATAATAGCCATATACATTGGGAATAGAAAATCGGTTCCTTAGAGTTCTCGGCTCGGTGCTGCGGTCATAGACATGGGATTCGATGGCGGCTTGAGCGGCAATGTAAGTATGCACGGGAGCATTGGAGTCACCGAACTGGCGCAATGCTTCGCCACAGACAATATTGCCCATGCTGTGGGCGTAAAGACGCAATTTACTCGCGCCATCGATATTGAAAATGGCTGCACGGCTAGCAATCAGGGATTTGAGTGGCGCTGCGGAGTTCCAAGCGCGTTCCTCACTGCCATTGAAATGATCGCGGTCATTGGTGAGTTGGTCAAAGGAGCCTTCAAATCCATGAAATGTGGGCCAGCGGAAGGCCCCGAAGCGCCCCTTGTAGCCCTGGTGCCAGAGGCGCTTGAACATCGTGCTGGCGAATGCGGTTTTTTCCCACGGCGCCATGTTCCAGCCGTGAACAAACATAATGTAGTCCTTCTCCTCGGTGGTCTGAGGAGCGGGCAAATCCTGGCCGGTTACCGGGGTAGCGGTTGGGTCTGGCCACTTGGTGTAGTCAACACCAGCGTCATCCACATCACCCACGGTCCATGTCTCTGGGGTCAGTCCCGAATGGCGCTAACTTAAGGGTCGTTTGGGGTGATTTCATTTGCGGGTTTCTTGTAGCGGGAGCGATGGCTGATCTCGATCATTTGATGCCGGGAAACATTGAGTAGCTGGTGCGGCTTTGGTCTTCGTTTCACAGC
>CAIVKO010000182.1 GCA_903906515.1 Akkermansiaceae bacterium | reverse complement strand
GCCATCCACCGGAATCTGTTCTCCCGGGCGGACGATGACGATCTCACCGATCTCCAATTCCTCGACGGGCACCTTGACCGCGGCATCACCACGTTTCACCAAGGCCTCGCTGGGCCTCAAAGTAAGCAGCGCCTCGATGGCACGGTGGGTGCGTTCCATCGCATGACGTTGGAGGACATTGGAAAAACTGAATAGAAAGAGCAACAACGCACCCTCGAACGGCTGGTTGATGCAAGCGGCTCCAAGCGCGGCCAGAACCATCAGCACATCCACATCGAGAACTTTTTCCCTCAGTGATGCGATGGCGGATCTCACGCCCTGCTGCCCGGCAAAGACATAGGCTCCCACAAATAACAGATTATGCACCACAGGTCCGATGGTCGGAATCATTTCAACAATCTTGGCCGCGATGAGGAACAGCAAACCGATTCCGCAGGAAATCTCCTCGTTGAGTTCGCCAGAAAGTATTTTTTTCCACAGCGATTCCTGTTCATCACGTTTGACCAACGGACTGATATCGGCACCCGTGCGTTTCAAATCGTCCGCGATGTTTTCCTCCGGCTCGATCGCGGAATCGAAGGTGACGGACAACACCTTGCCGATGTAGGTGGCCGAAGCTTTTCTAACACCCGGAATCTTCTCCGCTTTGGTTTCCAACTTCTGGGCACATGCCTCGCAGGCATTTCCTTCGAGCCGGAACGTGCACTTGCGCACTGCAGACTCCACCTGGGCCAGGTGCTCGTCCAATAGCGAACGCACGTCATTTTCACTCAGCAACTTCGGATCGAACACCACATCCACGCACGGCTTCCCGGGATCGGTGCTGACCTGCAGGATTCCATCGTGATCCTCAAGTTCGTGATCAGGCGAGCTCACACAATGCGGTTTCTTGTCATCAGTATCGTTCATGGGCGGGGTTCGGCATGGGTGCTTGGACCCGCTTTGCCAAGCAGAATTCAGAAAAAATCCGGAATTTCACCGTGTCGTTATCGATACTCATTCCTGATAACGATCAACAGGAAAAGAAGCTCACCGGTGAGCGCTCCAATAACGGACAGCATGAAATCTCACCGCATCGTTGCGATAAGTCACCCAAAGGGGCTTTCCGCCGCGCAATCCGACTTCGTAAAAGAAGTCGCGTCCGGTGAAAAACGAGCCATCGGTGGGGAGGTATTCACGGATCTGATAGTTACCTTTCTCGGCGTGGAAATCAAACCTACCGAACTGGCTGAGGAAAGAACCATAGGAAGGGCCGGATGAGAGCAACGCTTCATGGACAGACTTGTCTCTGCGACGCTCTCCCCCGGTCATGGCATATTCCGCGACGGAACAAACTCCACCCGCCAGCAGAATCGGCGCGATGGGGGCAAGGATGACTCCGGCGGCTGCTGCCTGCGCCACATCACCAGGCGTGCTTGATGTCGGTTTTTCGGGTGGACCGGGAACCGCGCGCTGCGTGAGCAACCAGGAATGGAACTCGCCCATGCCTTTTTCAAATGGCAATTCCACCGTCTTCAAATGCTCGTCGATCTTACGGTCGAACGCGGTAATCGCGGCGGGCTTCAGCACGGCGAAAAGTCGGGAGTTTTCAAAAACCACGGGGTTCGGCGAGTTTTCGAGGGTGGCGAGGTCGTATTTGCGACCGCCGTTCACGTAGGACAACTTCACCGTGGGTGCGCCGCCGGTTTTCGCGACTTCGCGCCATGGAGTGCCGGGTTTCAGTGAAGCCTGACTGATTGGCTGGGGGGCCGCACAATTGCCAAGCAGCATCACACCCGCCAAAAGGCACAGCCCGATTATCAATGGTTTGTGTTTCATGATCATGGAACGGATACGCCGGAGAAGACGCGTTTTTTGCTTCGACATGAACGCAAGACCGCTCCGCTCACGATTGAGACACCGGCAGCGCGTTGCGGACTCTGGCAGCGAGTTCGTGGAAGGCGGCGGAGACTTTGTTTTCCGCAGGTGAAAGCAAGGCGACTGGTGCGCCAGAGTCACCACGCTCACGGGTGGCGATATTGATGGGGATCTGCCCGAGCAACGGCACGTTGATGGTTTGCGCCTCGCGCACGCCACCGCCATCTCCGAAGATATGATACCTCTTGCCGGCATCACACTCGAACCACGCCATGTTTTCAATCAGACCGAGGATGGGCACATTGACTTTTGCGAACATCGCCACTCCCTTGCGGGCATCGATGAGCGCCACCTCCTGCGGAGTGGTGACAATCACCGCACCATCAACCGAGACGGTTTGCACGATGGTGAGCTGAATATCGCCAGTGCCCGGTGGCAGGTCAAGAATGAGGTAATCAAGATCGTCCCACGCGACCTGACGGAGAAACTGCTGGGTGTAGCGGGTGGCCATCGGCCCGCGAACAACGACCGGAGAACTCCCGTCTAACAAAAATCCCATCGACATGAGCTGGATACCGTGAGCGCGGATGGGGATGATTTCATCCTGCTCATTGGCCATCGGGCGCTCGACCGTGCCGAACATCTGGGCGACCGAAGGTCCGTAGAGATCGCAGTCGCAAAGTCCGACCTTGGCACCGGTGGAGGCAAGGGCGACGGCGAGATTGGCTGCGACGGTGGATTTCCCCACGCCACCCTTACCGGAGGCCACCGCGATGATGCGTTTGACTCCGGGAATCGACGACTTACCGACGGTTCCCGCCAGTCCACCTGCGGCCGCAGGCTCCTTGACATCGATTTCAATTTTCACGGTCCCCACGTCCGGCAGCGGATCGAGGACAGTGTGGCAATCCTGGAAAATCTGTTCCGGAACCTTGGGATCGCGAGTCTGAACTTCGATACGGACGGTAGTCTGGGTCGATTCGCAGACGATGTCTTTGATCAGTCCGAATGAAACAATATCCCTGGAAAAACCGGGGTAACGGACCTGGCTGAGTGCTTGGCGGATGAAATCGGGTGTCATGAGCGGCGGCATTCTCGCCCATTCGCCGCCGGGCGCAAGCGATTGTCGAAAAATCAGCGGATTTCCACCTCGTTGCCGACGCGGGTGAGCAGGCTAATTTCCTCCATATCCTCGGGCTGCAGGAGGATGCCACCGGGCGGTTTGTCACCGGTCCCGTCCCAGGAACGGATCTGTAATGAGGGTTTTGCAATCTGGATCACCTTCACGGCGGATGGATAGGTTTTCGATTGAGGTGCCACTTTCTTGCCATCCAACTCTGCGGATCTTGAAGAGATCTGGCTGCGTTGGGGGGTGGTTGGAACCGCGCCGAGATGGACGATGTTGTATTCGCGGATGAACCGACCGCCCTCCCAGAGGGAAAGCGTCTTGAGGCGTGGCTCGACGAGGAGGCGGAATTCCAACGGCATGACCACGATTTCATCGCCCGGCTGGATGCCGCGGAGTTCAAGCATCGAGTTGAGATGGATGATGCAGTCGATGGTCGTGTTGTATTTCACGGCGATAGCTAACAACGAATCCCCGCGTTTCACGACATGCAGTTTTTTACCCTCCATGTGGGAGCTACAAAGGATTTCATCCAGGTTCATTTCACCGACGATGCGGCGGGCGGCGGGCGCCGAGGATGATGTGGGAAACACGTTGACGATGGCCGTAAGTTTCTCACGGGCTTCCGGGAGTTTCCCCAACGCCAGCAATTCATGGGCTTTCTGAAAGGTTTTTTCTCCAGGATCAATGTCGGGCATGTCCGCGGAGTCGAGCATGTTCGATAGATCCTCATCGGATTGCCCGCTCACGGTCTTAACCACGGGCGGTATGATTTGAGAAAAAACGCCACCTAACGGACGTACCACGACGTGATAGGCCAGCATTCCGGAAAAACCCATCACGGCAATGACACCGAGAGCAGCGATGATTTTCACAAGGGTCCAGAGACTCATGGAAACAAGTGTTGCGGATTCAAATCAGGCCCCGGCGTTTGAAATCGAACGCATTGATTTCGTGGGAGCGTAGGATCATCTCAAAGGAAAACTTGAGGACGGAAATCTCCCATGCGTCGTCCACACCCTCGATCACCGCACGTGCGGGATTGCCGGTGCGGCGGATGTCTTCGAGCACCCGCTCACGCACGGCGTCGATGTTATCGTGAATGATTTCCTCCTGAACTTCCCCGCGGCGGAATTGGAATCCGTATTGGAGAAACGCGAGGTCCCTACCCTCGGAGCGGAATTTTTCGACCATCTTGTCAAAACGGGCGCGGGCACTGGGGTTGAACCCCTCGAGCTCGATCTCCCGGTAGGCCTCGGGCCGGAGGATGCGCGGACGCTGGGCCTCGACCTCGCCGGTGCGGATGCGGACTTCACCGACACGGTCCATCAACTCGCTTATGAGTTGGAATTCAAAACGGGTCTCGCCGAAGGTATCAATCCGTCGGTCCGGTTCACGGAGAACACGCGTGGTTTCCAGAGCGTAGTGAATGTCGTCTTGCGAGTGCATGGATATGTGACTCTCGCCCGTATCGTTCAAAACGCAAAGAAAAGGGCGGACACCTCCGGGGAGTCCGCCCATTTCATAAAGCGTTTACGCCGGATCTCAGGCTTGCTGGCTATTGATGTAGGTGATCACGTCACCGACGGATTGGAGCTTTTCGGCTTCTTCATCCGGCACTTCAATGTCGAATTCTTCTTCGAAGGCCATGACGAGTTCCACGGTATCGAGCGAGTCGGCTCCGAGATCTTCGACGAATTTTGCTTCAATGGTGACTTGGTCTGCGTTGACTCCGAGTTGGTCAACGATGATATCCTTTACACGGGCTTCGATGCTTTTATCTGACATGAGTTGCTGTTGGTTGGTGGTTGGCGTTGGTTTTGCTTAACTTGCCGACACGACTTTGCAAGTCCGAAAACGAAACGAAAGACAAAAGAGACGAACGACAGAAAAAAATCTCTTTATTCGTCTGTGGATTTTCCTTCGGCGGACGGGATTTGTTCTAAAATGGGAGCGTATTCGAGGATTTCCCCCGAAATCCGGGAACGCACGAGTTTCATCAGGCGCTCCGCAGGTTGCCCGTCTTCCTCCTTGAATCCGCCGTATGTGAGACCATCGATACGGATCCGGCCCTTGCCAGATGCCCCTTCGTAGTCCAAAAACGCCAATCCCTTGGTCTCCCACTTCCTGAGATCCAGGGTTTTGAGATCACCATACGGGATTTTCCGCCCTTGCTGGTTGGTGATGCCCTCACCATCTACAGAAATCGAACGCCTCATGGTGCGGAGCAGGATGAATGCGGCCGCTGCCGTCAAGGACGCACAAAACCAAAAAGCACCCCACTGTCCGGCGATTTTCGAGGCATCGTATGGGTGCTCGACTGTTTTGGCGTTAAGCCCATGAATCTTCGAGTATTCCAACCATAATTTCTTGGCCGTCTGGAGATTTTTCATCTGTTCGTGATCCTGGAGGATCTCCGGCCACGGCATGGGCTGTTTGAGCGAAGCGGGAAAAAGCCCGGGATCACCTGGAAACTCGACCTGCTGCGACGACGCATGGTTTTTCCACCTTTGCGGAGTCAGCGAGCCACTGGCATTCATCTTTTCAAACTCACTGGCAGCACGGTCGAATGCCTTGCGAAGATAGAAAACCTCGTTGGCTTTCCGGTATCCCGTGGAACCATCCTTGAAAAACAACACCGCAAACACGCCGAACATCAGCAGCATCACGAGTGCCCGGAAAAGAAACCAGCGGGTGGGTCTGCAGACGATAGATTCGGAATCGCTCATATCCAAGACCAAACAAAGCCCCCCGCAGCGGTCTTGGCAAGCCAAACGAAATTCCAAACGAAATTCCTGAAATTTTTTACGATTACGACTTGTCCTTCGTCCGCACCTTGTTTACAGCGGCCCCGTTATGCCAATTGCAACTCCCGCACAGTATCGCGCCATGTTGGACGCCGCCCAAAAAGGTGGCTATGCCTACCCCGCCATCAACGTCACCTCGATCACCACCATCAATGGTGCCCTTCGTGCCTTCTCCGAAGCGAAATCCGACGGAATCATCCAGATTTCCACGGGTGGAGGCGAATTCGCCTCCGGCACCGCCGTCAAGGATGCCGCCTTCGGCTCCATCGTCCTCGCCGAGGCCGCCCACCTCCTCGCTGAGAAATACAACGTGCTAATCGCACTCCACACCGACCATTGCCACCCGGCCAAGGTCGAGGGTTTCCTCAAGCCACTTCTCGAAGCTTCCCGCAAGCGCATCGCCGAAGGCAAAGGACCGTTGTTCCAATCCCACATGTTCGACGGTTCCGTCGTTCCCCTGGAGGAAAACCTGAAGATTTCCAAAGAGCTCCTCAAAGAGTGCGCCGAACTCGATATCATTCTTGAAGTCGAAGCCGGCTGTGTCGGTGGCGAGGAAGACGGTCACGACACGTCCGGCCTGCCAATCGAAAAACTCTACACCACCCCGGATGACATGGTGGCGGTTTACGAAGCCCTCCAACCCATCGGAAAATTCATTTTCGCCGCCACTTTTGGTAACGTCCACGGCGCCTACAAACCCGGCGCGGTGAAACTCATGCCCACCATCCTGCGCGATGGCCAAAAGGCCGTCACCGACAAACACGGCCCCGCCGCTGAAATGGACCTCGTCTTCCACGGCGGTTCCGGCTCCGCCCTCTCGGAAATCCGCGAAACCCTCGAATATGGCGTCGTCAAGATGAACATCGACACCGACACCCAATACGCCTTCACCCGCCCGATCGTCACGCACATGTGCCAAAACATCGAAGGCGTGCTCAAGATCGACGGCGAAGTCGGCGACAAGAAAAACTACGACCCACGTTCTTATCTGAAAAAGGGCGAACTCGGCCTTTGCGAGCGCATGAAAACCGCCTGCAACGATCTCCTCTCCACCGGACGGACGATCTTCGGCACCGTTTGATCTAACCAAGCTTTAAAGGCGGTCCTGGTTTACCGGGGCCGCCTTTTTTATGATGCTTGGAAAAACTACCCCCGTCAGGAATCGAACCTGAATTTACGGTTTAGGAAACCATCGTTCTATCCGTTGAACTACGGGGGCGCGGCCTTTGGATAGCGTGCCGGGTTTGGACAAGCAAGTCACTTATCGTGTCCCAGTGCGCGGAATTTCGGCACGGCTAGGCGTTGGGTGGTGTAGATGCCGGTGTGGCCGCTGAACCGGTAGGCGATGATGCAGGCTGTCGCGAGATACAGCCCGTTGCCGGCCCCGAAGAGTTCCATGCCGAGCAAGGTAGATGCCAGCGGAGTGTTGGTGGTGGCGGCGAAAATAGCCACAAATCCCAAAGCGGCAAAGAGATCGACCGGTGCGCCAAGTGCGATGGCCAATGCGTTTCCAAGTGCTGCTCCGATGAAAAACAACGGAGTCACCTCGCCCCCCTTGAAGCCGGCGCTGAGGGTGACGACCGTGAAAACCAGTTTCCACAACCACGCCATGGCCGGAATCTCATTGGAGGAAAACATCGCCGGCAGCGTGATCGCACCGGCCCGGTCACCAATCACACCCAAGCCGAGATAATCGGCGGTGCCGGAGAGAAAAAACAAGCCGATCACCAACAATCCGCCGATCACCGGCCTCAACTCGGGGCGCGGAACGTATCGCTTGAAAACCCCGGCGAGCCGGTGGGAACACCATGAAAACAAGCCTCCCGCCAAACCAAAAGCAATAGCGGCAAACAGCACTTTCCCAAACAACAGGAAATCCGGAACCAATCCGGTGGCGACGTCCACGTGGTAGTGGGTGTGCCCGATCCCCCACGCTCCGCAAGTCCAGTGCGCCACTAGCGAGGCGATGAAACACGGAATCAATCCATCGTACTGCATCCGTCCGATCACCAACACCTCCAGAGCAAACACCGCGCCTGCGATGGGCGTGCCGAAAATCGAGCCGAACCCCGCCGCCACACCGGCCATGAGCAGCAGACGCACACTCGCCGCATCGAGTCGCAACACACGGGCAAAGGTGGCAGCGATCCCCCCCCCCATCTGCAGTGCCGTCCCCTCGCGCCCAGCGGATCCACCGAAAAGGTGGGTGATCAAGGTGCCCAGTAAAATCAGCGGTGCCATCCGCCGAGGCACACCAGCGGCCGGTTGGTGGATCTCATCGATGAGCAGATTGTTGCCGCCGCCCGCGGTCCTGCCATAGCGCTCGTAGAACCATCCGACTCCCAAGCCACCCACTGGAAGAAGCCAAAGCAGCCATGGGTTTGCAAACCGCACCTTCGTGAGCGCGTCCAGACTCCACAGGAAAAAAGCCGAGGCAGAGCCGGTCACCACCGCCAACGGCAGCAGGATCGCCAGCCATTTCATGGCGGCAAGCAGGTGAAATGGACGGGCGATCATCAGGCTACGCGCAATCTGGCAAAACCACCCGATATGGAAAGCCTGAAAGTTCCGACGCCCCGGCGCGAATCCGGTTTTTGAGAAATTCGCTCTTGCGCCGTCCGGCAGGAGATGGCAGGGAGTCTCCGCGCAAGGTTGTTCAGGGGCATTAGCTCAGTTGGTAGAGCGCTTCGTTCGCAATGAAGAGGTCAGGAGTTCGAATCTCCTATGCTCCACTTCCCTGAATGACTCGATCACGACCGGCCAAGTGTCGGCGAATTTACCGCTTGGAAACGGGGTTACGGTAGTTAGCATCCACCCATGCACGACGCACGCATCGACGCCCTCGCCCGCCAACTGGTCCGCTATTCCACCGCTTTGAAAAAAGGAGAAAAGGTTCTCATCGATCTTCACGATGTCCCTGATTCGATCGGCCTCGCGCTGATCCGTGAGGCTCGCGCCAAGGGTGCGCTGCCATTTGTGCGTGTCCACCAAAGCCGCCTGACCCG
Source organism: Akkermansiaceae bacterium (assembly GCA_903906515.1). GTDB lineage: Bacteria > Verrucomicrobiota > Verrucomicrobiia > Verrucomicrobiales > Akkermansiaceae > Luteolibacter. The sequence goes on along the minus strand of CAIVKO010000182.1, from coordinate 18,642 downwards.
TGAAATGCTCAAGGGATCCAATGACGCGCAATACAGCATCCTCTCCAAGCACCTGCTCGCGGAAATGAAGGACATGGACGCCTACATCGCCATCCGCGGCGGTCACAACATCGCTGAAAACTCCGATGTCCCGGCGGAAAGAATGCAACTTGCGATGAAACACATGCGTCCGGTGCTCGATTACCGGATCAAGAAAACCAAGTGGTGCGTGCTGCGCTGGCCGTCCTCCGCCATGGCCCAGCAAGCCGGAATGAGCACCGAAGCTTTCGAAGATTTCTACTTCGATGTCTGCCTGCTCGACTACAAAGCGCTGCAACCGGCCATGAAGGCGCTCCAAAAGATCATGAATGCGACCGACAAAGTTCACATCACGGGCCCGGGCACGGATCTGCGTTTTTCGATCAAGGGCATTCCCACACTGGTTTCATTCGGAAATTACAATGTCCCCGATGGTGAGGTTTTCACCTCGCCAGTCAAAGGCTCGGTCGAGGGCGTGATCACCTACAACGCCCCCACGATCTATCAGGGGATTCCCTTCGACAGCATCCGCCTGGAATTTTCCAAGGGAAAAATCATCAAGGCCGAGGCCGGCGGAAAGACCAAACAACTCAACAAGATCCTCGATAGCGATGAAGGTGCGCGCTACATCGGCGAGTTCGCCCTCGGCGTGCATCCGTTGATCCGCGAACCGATGCGCGACATTCTTTTCGACGAAAAAATCGCAGGTTCCTTCCATTTCACCCCGGGTCAAGCCTACGAGGATGCGGACAACGGAAACCGTTCGCAAGTCCACTGGGACATGGTCAGCATCCAACGCAAGGACTACGGCGGTGGCGAAATCCGCTTCGATGGCAAACTCATCCGCAAGGATGGAATCTTCCTTCCGAAGTCGCTGGAAAAACTCAACTCCTGACCCGACCGCACAGGATTTCTTGAAAAATTGGCAGGGACCGACCTCCAGGCGGTCCTGCGAATGGAAGGCGAATGATTAAACATGTTCGGATTTCCAAGCTTTTCATGCGCGAATGCATTCTCCGCTCATTCTCTGGACCGCTCGGAGATCAGTCCCTGCCTTCGCGTGATTTTCAAACAGCCTCTTACTTCTTCTTCCGCAGGAAGGGAGGTAGATCGAGATCTTCGCCGTCGATCATGTTAGGGCCTTCGCCCTCGAATCGACCGCGAGGTGTGGAATCGAAGGAGAGTTCGCTTTGGGGACCCGCCGTTTTGATACCGAGCTTGAGTTTTGGAGATTCCGTTTCCACCGCAGATGCTGCCGTAGAGGACTCCTCAGGTGCAGGCGGAGCGGGGGTTGGCGCAGGAATTTCAGCACCGAGTTTCAAACTGCGGTCACCGTCTTTCGTTCCGGCCCAGGGTGTCACTCCTACCGGGCGTTTTCTCGGGATGGGTGTGAAACCCGCCGATTCGAGTGACGGAATGTTGAAGTCCTCATCATTTTCAATCGGCTTGGGATCCGGATCGGCTTCGATATAACTTGCCTCGGATGGCTCCTTCGAAACCGCGACAAAATCAGCGACCACCACGGGTGATGGTTCCGGTTTGGGTTCCGGCGCGGGCGGTTCATTCACGACTGGAGGTTGTTCGATTTCCGCAGGTGTTTCCTGCGAATGAGCGGCGGGAGGCTCGACCGGAGTTTGGATCACCTCGGTATTCTTCGAGGGAATGGGATCCGATTCGGCAAACGGACGATTTGTATCAAACAAGGTGGGAGCGACGGGAGCGGAACCGATCAAGGATCTGCGAAATTTGGAAATCAGGGATTCGGATGGCGCACTCTCTTTCACAGGGACTGGAACTTCAACCACCGCGGGAGGTTCCGGCAGTGGCTCGGGCTCCACGACTGCGGGTGGCTCGGGCTCCACGACTGCGGGTGGCTCGGGCTCAATGATTGCGGGTGGAATCTCCTCTACCTGCGGCGCGGGCACTTCCACCACTAACACCTTTTCGGGCTCGGGAGTCACAGCTTGGATAAATTCCAGCGGCGGGGTTTCTCCGGAGGTTTGACTGAGGGCATGGCGTGGCGCGGATGTCAAAGCATCTTCCGGCAGAGCGCTGATGAGCGTGAGTGAAAGAGAATCGCCCATGACGGGGTCGATCGCCGCACCGAAAAGCATGTGGGCACTTTCCGGCACATACTTCTGCAAGCGCTGCATCAGCAACTCGATTTCGTAAAGCGTTAGATCTTCGCCACCACAGAGATGAACGAGCACGGTTTGCGCTTCCTTGAGCAGCGAACCTTGGTCGAGCAAAGGACTGGAAAGCGCGTTGCGCAGCGCGCGGCTGGCCCGGTCCTTGCCACTGGCAATGCCGGATCCGAAAAGACAGCGGGAACGGTTGGTGCGGAGTGCACTCATCAGATCGTCCAGTCCGACATTGATCAATCCCGGCCGGATCACCAGACGGATGACCGCCTTGATTGATTCACAGATCATGTGATCCGCCGCGACAAATGCCTCGTGAATCCCTTGTTTGGCTAACACGAGTTCGCCCATCCGGTTGTTGTCAAACGTCACCAAGGCGTTAGAGAGCACCGCAAGTTCATTGAGAGCGGTCTCCGCCTGTTCGCGGCGGCGTTTACCTTCGAATGCGAATGGCATGGTGGCGAAAACCACGACAAACGCACCTTCTTCACGGGCGATGCGTGTGACGATAGCGGAAGCACCGGAACCCGTGCCACCACCCAGACCTGCGCAAAGAAAAACGATGCGGCACCCTTTCACTGCGGCGCGGATCTGCTCTTCCGCCTCCAGCACCGCCTGACGACCGAGATCAGGGTCGCCACCCGTGCCCAGACCTTTGGTGAGGTTCAGCCCGAGTTGGATTTTCTCCTTGGCAAGGCAGGAACCAAGCGTACGGACATCGGTGTTGAGGGCCAACAATTCAGCACCTTCCATGCCATCGAGTGCGATGCGTTCCAGCATGTTGGCACCGGCACCGCCGAGACCGATGATTTTTACAGAAGATGTAGGGATGATGTCCTTGGTGACGCGGGAATATGGAATCATGGTGGTGGGCGGGTTTGAAATTTGAGATTTGAAATTTGAGGATCTGAAATATGAAATTTGAGATTTGAAATACCGCAGGGTCAGCGACCGAATGGCCAGAACATCCGTCCGATGCGGCCAATCACACCCGGAGGAGATGCCTTCTCGGTTTCGAGAATCTGGGCATAGCGGATCAGGCCGATGACGGTGGCATAGCGGGGGTCCTTGAAGCTGGCCTGCACGCCGCTGATTTCCGGCAGCTCGGGACGATAGATGTCACGGCCGAAAATCTCGAACGCGAGATCGCTGAATCCGCGCATCAGACTGGTTCCTCCTGTTAGGAAAACCCCTCCACCGATGGCTTCCAGCGATTTCGCAGGCAGCCGCTGGAGGACGAGCCGCAGTGTCTCCTCCAGTCTCTGGCGGATGACTTCATTCAACACGCCGCGATTCACCTCCACTTCCGCGAATCCACGGTCATCGGTGAGCCGTGCTACCCCCACCGAACGCACCGGATCCGAAGATGCGTCTCCTTCGGTGATTTTCAAACGCTCCGCCTTGGAGAAAGGCAGGCCGGTAACGAGGTGGATGTCATTGGTCACATGATCTCCTCCGACTGGGATGCAACCCGACGCGGTGATGACACCGCCGAGGTAGAGAGCATAATCGGTCGTGCCTCCACCGATATCGATGACCAGCGCGCCATTCTCGCGGGCCTCGCGGTCGAGCGCCATCTGGGCGGTGGCGATCGGCGAGAAAACCACATCATCCACCTCAAGCGGCATTTCCCTCACCAGTTTGATGCTGTTCTGGATGCGCGTGCCGATGCCATGCACGACATGGAAATCCGCCTCGACGGTTTTCCCGAACAATCCGACCGGAGACGACGAATGTTCGAGACCATCGAGCCAATAGTTGCGGATGATCGGGTGGAGATAGACGTGGTCATGGGGAATATGGACCTCGCGAGCAATGGTGCGCGCCTCCTCGACATGGTCTTGACTGACCACCGGGTCGCCATCCGGCAGGCGATATGTGCCACGATGGTTCACGCCTTGGATGTGCGCGCCGCTAACTGCGAGAAACACGCTGCCGATCTCGACGTCACTAGCGTCCTCCGCCTTGGCGAGGGCGTCCTTCAAACATGCCCGGATTTGCGAGTAATCATAGATCTCACCTTTGCGGATTCCGGCGCTCTTGGTCTCGCCAATGCCGAGAATTTTGACAGCACTGTCCGCCTTGACCTCGCCAACGACGAGGCAGGTCTTGCTGGTGCCGATTTCAAGTCCGACGTGGATTTTCGTGCGACGTGCCATGGGGGTGGTGACTAAAGCTGTTAGTTACGGTTGAGGATTTTATCGAGATCGCGCGAGCGACGGGTGTTTCCGCCACCGGAAAGTTCACTCTCGGAGACCGGTTTGGCTTTCGGCGGCGGCGCCTCATCACGGACGGTGATGGGGACATTGTATTTTGGAATGAGGTTGATGGTATCGACAGTATAACCTTTTTCTCCGGCGTGATCGAGGGCGACGCGGAGGCTTCCGATCTGGCGGGCATGGTCACCAAGGCCGAAGGTCGCGGAGGTTCCCTGGCGGGTTTTGACCAACAACGACCACGGGGTCACTTGGCGGATCGAGTCGATCCATCGCAAGCATTCCGGATCCTCCTCCTTCGCCGCATCGAGCAAATTGAAACAATTCTCCAATTCCGGGTGAGTGATTTTCTCTCCAAGTTTGATCGGATGCTCGGCGGACGAGGGCAATTCGATCACGGGCAAGGTGGCGCTCGAATCGGCTAGAAGTTCGGGACACGGATAGGTCACGCCCTTGCGGTCCACCAGCATGGCTCCGACCCGTCGCACATCGGTCAATCCTGCTTCCTTGCAGGAAATCCATGCCGCTGGCGTCCGAGGAATCACGCGAATAAACAAGGTACCCGGCGGATGGCGCTCCACGTGGGCTTCGGTGATTTCCGGCAGCGCTGAAAGCTTGCGCTCCACTTCCTTGACATCGATTTCAAACAGGTTGAGTGAGGCCGTTAGATCGATTCCGGCGACTGAGGCGACGCCGAACTCATCGATCACCGGATTCGGATTCAAATTGATCACCCTTAGCCTGAAATCTGGATTTTTGAAAAACGCGTGATCGATGCCACGCCACGCGCCCCAACCGGCACCGGCGAGAAGCCCCAGCACGCAGGCGAGTTTGATGAGCCTGCCGGTGAATTTCAGGAAGCCGAACCAGACCGTGCGTTTCGTGATCACTCGGGCGCGCAGAACGCTCTGGTGTGACTTGCGATGGTGTTTGGTGGTTTTGCGTTTCATGATTTCCGGTCGTTAGATCACGGCGGGCGTCGGATCAACCGGGAGTTCCCGGTCGAAGTGAGAGTGAGAGTTCCGCGATTATTCCGCAGAGATCAGGAAAGGAGATTCCTTTGGCGACCGCCGCTTTCGGCAACAGGCTGGTTTCGGTCATGCCGGGGATGGTGTTGGCTTCGAGGACGAACGGACGGTTCCGAGCATCGAGCAAAACATCCACCCGCGAATAGATTTCCACGCCAAGCGAGCGGTGGGCGGCAAGCGCCGCATGCTGGACGACACGGGTCGTTTCCTCATCGAGATCGGCGGGGCAGATGTATTGACTCCCCTTCGCCCCGGAAAGCCATGGATACTTGCTGGCCATGTCATACACGCCTTCCGGCGGAATGATGTGGACGATGGGAAGCGCTTGATCATTGAGGATGCCGACTGTCAGTTCCACGCCCTCGATAAATTCCTCCACCAGGATGTCATTGCCGAATTTAGCGGCATCGGCCATGGCAGCGGTTGCATCCGATTGATTGCGCACGATATGCACGCCGACGCTCGACCCCTCACGCGGGGGCTTGACCACGAAAGGCGCTTGAAACGATGGTAGGCGCGGACCGTCGGACACATCGATGATTTCTGCGCGTGGTGTCGGCACGCCGGCGGCGATGAATGCGGCCTTGGCGAGGTTTTTATCGAATGCGATGCGGCTGCTTTTCACACCGGCTCCGGTGTAAGGGACTCCGAGTTTCTCCAATGCGGCTTGGAGTTGGCCGTCCTCTCCGAAGGTGCCGTGAATGACATTGAACGCAAGATCCGTACCGGGTGGAAGGTCGATGGTGGTGCTGGTGACGTCAACGCCCACCACATCCAGGCCGAGTCCCGACAATGCTTTGAGCACCGCGTTTCCGGAAGCCAGCGAGACCTGCCGCTCGGAACCCGGGCCACCCATCAAAACGGCGATTTTTTTGTTAGCTAACATGGTTCGAAATCGTGAAATTGAAACGCAAAGCCGCCGTCTCCGCCGCGAATCTCGCGGAGAATGAGATGATGGTTTCTTGTCTTGCGTCTTGTGTCTTCAAGTCTTGAGTCTTTCTAAAATTGCGCTTCATCCTCGCCGAGTATTTTCACTTCGGTTTCGAGTTCGATCCCGTGTTCTGCGCGGGCTTTTTGTTGGATGGATTCGATGAGGAGGAGGATGTCCTTGGCGGATGCTCCGCCCTGGTTGACGATGAAGTTTGCGTGCACATCGGAAACGGCGGCGCGGCCGACGCTGGTGCCCTTGAGTCCGAGAACATCGATAAGACGACCGGCCGGAACGTCCTCGGGATTCTTGAAGGTACATCCGGCGGAAGCCATGACCGGTTGACTGTCCTTGCGTTTCCCCCGCGCTTCCTCCCACCGCTGTTTGATGTTGGCCGAATTATCGGCTTTCCCCTTGAAAACGGCCTGCAGGGCGAAATTACGGCGAAGCTCCGCAACATTGCGATAGTTGGCGACAATTTCCTCCCGCTCGCGCGTGCGGATGACTCCGTCTTCATCGAGAAACGTGACGCGCACCACCTGATCGAAAGTTTCCACGCCCATGGCACCGGCATTCATACGCAGCGCGCCTCCGACGTTGCCGGGAATTCCTTCCATCCACTCGAACCCGCCGATACCGCCCGCAGCCGCCATGCTGGCGAGTTTTTTCAAGCGGACCCCCGCACCGGCGGTGATCTCGTTGCGGGTGCCGATGGAGACATCCGAAAACGCACCCCCGCTCGGATGGATGACGGCACCGCGGATGCCACCATCGCGGACTAACAAATTCGATCCCCGACCGACAACCCGCACCGGGATGCCGCGTTCCCTGCAATAGCCGACAAGGAAGGCGAAGCCGTAGAAACTACGGGGCTCCATCCAGAATTGGGCGGGTCCACCGACGAGCAGGGTGGTGTGACGGCTCATCGGCTCGTAAAGTTTGCCATCGATCTCGCCCGGTGGCATGAGCGCACGCATTTCCTCGATCACCTTGAGGTCCTTGGCGATGCGCGTACCGGCTTCATGGACGTTTCCAGCACCCAGGGTGATCAACAAATCGCCGGGCTGGAGGGCATTCCCCACGGCATGGTGAGCTTTGGTTAGATCCGGCAGATAGGTGGAGGGCACCACGCCATGGCGCGACATCGCATCCACCAACGTTTGTCCGGAGATGCCTTCAATCGGTTTTTCCGATGCCGGATAGACATCGCTGATGAATACCAGATCCGCAGCTTGGAGGACCTTGCCGAAATCATCCGCCAGCGCCTGCGTGCGCGTGTAGCGGTGCGGCTGGAAGAGCACGACGATGCGCTTGGGCTTCAGCGAACGGGCGGTTTGCAGGGTGGCCGCAAGCTCGGACGGATGATGGCCGTAGTCATCGATGATCCGGTAATTCGCTGATAGATACTTCGTTTCAAACCGGCGCTTCGCACCTGCAAAAGTGGATAGAGCACGAGCGACGAGTGAGAACTCGGCACTGCAGGAATCGGCCAGAGCGATGGCTGCCAGAGCGTTGAGAATGTTGTGACGGCCCGGAATACCCAGCTCGATATCGCCGAGCATCTCGCCGTTTTTGACCACGGTAAACGCCGAGGATCCCTTCAGGTCGCGGACGTCGGTGGCGGTGTAGTCGGCATCCTCCCAACCATAGGAAACCGCGTTCTCCCGCTCAATGCAAAGTTCATGGGCCACGGGATCCTCCGCACAGTATACGAGCTTGCCGCGTGTGTGATCCGCAAGAGTCGAGAAAACCTCGCGGATGTGATCGATGTCCCGATAGAAATCAAGGTGCTCGGCCTCAATGTTGAGAACCACCGAATGTTCGGGCTGATAGAGCACCAGGGTGCCGTCGCTCTCATCGCCTTCCGCGACCATGAACTCGCCTTCTTCCGACCACTTCGCATTGGCACCGAGAATCGGGATTTCCGCGCCGACGTAGTGGCTCGGTTTGAGTCCGGCCTCGCGCAGGACGTGGGCGGTCATCGCAGAGGTGGTGGTTTTTCCGTGGGTTCCGGAGATGATGATACCCTTGCGGGTGTGTAGGATCGCGGCCAGGCACTCCGCACGGCGGAGCAAGGGAATCTTGGAGGAAACAGCTGCAGCGTATGCCGGGTTTTCCGGACGAATGGCCGAAGAAAAAACGACGATGTCCGCGCCCTTGACCGCATCCGCACTGTGAGGAGAAGAGAAAATGAGACCCACCCCCTGCATGCGGTCGGTTTCCGCAGTGGTCACACGGTCGGATCCGCTGACCTTGTGACCCATCCCTAACAAAAGCAGCGCAAGCCCGCTCATACCGGATCCTGCCACGCCGATCAAATGGATATGCAACGGCTTGCTGCGGTCGGTAAGGCGATGGCTGAGGGACTTCATTGCGGGAGGAGAGTGGTTTCGATGGCTGTGCAAACGCGGTCGGCAGCGTCCGGGATGGCAAGTGCGCAGGCGGCTTTTGCCATGCGTTTGTAGGTTGGCAAGTCTCGAAGAATGGAAGTCGCCAATGCAGCGAGTTTTTCCGCGTCCAGATCCTTTTCCTGCACCAGCACGGCCGCGCCCGCCGCAGAGAAAACCTCGGCATTGCGTGTCTGGTGGTCGTCCGCCGCAAATGGGTAAGGAACCAAAATCGATGGATGCCCGGAAATCGAAATCTCGGTCAGGCTGGATGCTCCGGAACGTGCGATCACCAAATCGGAAATGGCATAAGCCGCAGGCATTTGGTCGCAGAACCCAAGCACCTTATGACCCGGACGACCATGGGCAATTTCCGAAACACGCGCGAAATCCAAGGCTCCGGCGATGTGCAGAACCTGCATATCGGCCGGCAGCTTTTCGGCGGCTTGCGCGCTGAGTTCATTCAACCGCCGCGCACCCTGGCTGCCGCCGGTGACGAGAATGGTGGTTTTTTCCGAGCTCAGTCCGAACATGGCCGCAGCTTCCTCACGATTCGGCAGATCGATAATTTCCGGCCTCACAGGGGTGCCGGTCACGACGGTCTGGCGGTTGGTGAAATACTCCTTAGCTGCCTCCAACCCGAGAAAGACCTGCGTGCAGAACCGGCTGGTCAGCACATTCGCGCGGCCCGGGCGGGCATTGGAATCGTGGATGAAAGTTTTGAGCCCCAGCTTGTGACCCGCATAAACCGGCGGCAACGAGGTGAATCCACCCATACCGAGCACCGCATCCGCCTGAAATTCGCGGAGGATTTCCCGACAACGGCCGATGGAGCCCCATGTTTTCCACAAAAACGGCAACATCCGCAGCGACAATGTCGGCGGTTTAGCCACAGCGGGCACCGTTTCAAACCTCAGGTTCGAGTATTTCGCCGACGCCTCGGCATCCACTTTTTTCTGGGAGATCAACAACAACACCTCATGCCCCTTTGCCCGCAAGGCTTGTGCCACGGCGATACCGGGGAACAAATGACCTCCTGTGCCACCACAGGCAATGACGATTTTTCGGGGATTGGACACGCGTGAAATGGGATGTGAACGAGCAAAAAAACGCACTACTAAAGACCTTTGCGTCTCTTCGAGGGAGATTTAAACAAATCTTGATAATCAGGCAATACTCAAAGTGTTTCCTACAAAGATTTTTCGAATCCCTCAACATGGGCACGATACGACGGAATTCTCGAATTCCCGGATTTTCGAAAAAGTCCCTCAGCTTGGCTTTGACCAACGGCAGGTTTCGGGCTATGCCCACGGCTTTCCCATGAAGGAGCAAATCCCAGTCATTCAATCCGAAGCACTTGCACAAATTGCCAACGCCGCCGACGAGCGCTCGCTCGAAGACGTCCGCGTCGCCGTGCTCGGCAAAAAAGGCACCCTCACCCTGGCCGCCGCCGGCATGAAGGACGTGCCGAAAGAGGACAAGGCCGAAGTCGGCCAAATCCTCAATGCCGCCCGTAGTGCCATCACCTCCGCGCTTGAGGAAAAACAATCCTCCCTGCAGGAACTCGCCGACCTGGCCGCGCTCAGTGGGATCGACGTGACTCTCCCCGCCCGACCCGTTGCCACCGGCGCGCTTCATCCGCTCACGCTGATCCGCGATGAAGCCATCGGCATCCTGCGCCGCATGGGTTTCGCCCTCGCCGACGGCCCGGAAATCGAGGACGAGTTCCATTGTTTCGACGCCCTCAACACCCCGGCCGATCACCCGGCCCGCAACGAAAAGGACACCTTCTATTTCGATTCCGGAAAACTGCTGCGCACCCACACCTCCAGCGTGCAAATCCGCACCATGGAAACCACGAAGCCGCCAGTCCGCATCATCGCTCCGGGCTCCGCCTACCGCCGCGATGAGATCGACGCCACCCACCTTTCCGTCTTCAACCAACTCGAAGGGCTCTACGTCGGCACCGACGTCTCGCTCCCCGACCTCAAAGGCACGCTGGAATACTTCCTCCACGAACTCTTCGGACCGCAAACCGAAGTCCGCTTCCGTCCGCACTTCTTCCCCTTCACCGAACCGAGTTTCGAAATCGACGTGAAACTCACCGTCAAAGGCCAGGCCCCGCGTTGGATCGAAGTCGCAGGCTGCGGCATGGTCGATCCCGCCGTGTTCGAATCGATCAACAAAACCCGCAAGGACAACGCCTTCGATCCCGAAACCGTCACCGGTTTCGCCTTCGGCATGGGTCTCGACCGTCTCGCCATGATCCGCTGGGGCATCAAGGACATCCGCCTCCTCATCGAAAACGACGTCCGCTTCCTCAAGCAGTTTGCTTGAACGATTTTGAAACGCCAAGACGCCAAGGACGCCAAGTTTTTAAGAGATTTTAAATGATGAATCAAATCGATGACATTGCTTCAGAAATCGTGGATGCTTCATTGAAAATCCATAAGGAGTTGGGGCCTGGACTATTGGAAAGCGCTTACGAAACTTGCTTGGAACACGAATTGAAAAGACGCGGGTTTCAGGCTGAGCGTCAAAAAATACAACCCATTCACTATGACGGACTAATCATAGATGCGGGTTATCGCATTGATTTGCTCGTCGGTGATTCAATCATTATCGAACTCAAGGCTGTCGAGCAGTTGCTTCCAGTTCATCAGGCTCAACTCATGACCTATCTCAGACTTTCAAAGAAACCTCTGGGATTCCTAATCAACTTCAACGTTCCATTGATCAAAGACGGTATCCGTCGCATCGCCAATCAATTCAAAGAATCCTAAACTCTCTTCACCTTGGCGCACTTGGCGTCTTGGCGTTTCAACTTCTTTTCTTCCCATGAACATCTCGCTCAACTGGCTCGCCACTCATCTCGATCTATCTGGAAAATCGATTCAGGAAATCGACGACCTCTTCACCTTCGCCGGCGTCGAAGTGGAAGGCATCTTTTCCAAAGGCATCGCATCGGAGAAAATCGTCGTCGCCCAGATCAAGGAAGCCGTCCAGCACCCGAATGCGGACCGCCTCAAAGTCACCCAAGTCGATTGCGGCCAAGCCATCCTCCGCCAGATCGTCTGCGGCGCGCAAAACTACAAGGTTGGCGACAAAGTTCCCTGCGCACTGCCCGGAGCCGCGCTGCCCGGTGGCTTCACCATCGGCGAGACCGTCATGCGCAAGGTCGAATCCAGAGGCATGCTGTGCTCGGCCAGCGAGATCGGACTGCCACCCGGTGAGGATGGTTTGCTCATTCTCCCAGAGGACTCGGAAATCGGCAAACCCGTCAAACAACTCTTCGATTCCGATACTTTGTTAGAGCTCGAAGTCACCCCGAACCGCCCGGACCTCCTCAGCCACTACGGCATGGCCCGCGAACTCGCGACCTTGCTGAAGACACCTCTCAAATCGCTCGATATCCGTGGCGCGGGCGTCTCGCCCACCGCCAACATCCGCATCGAATCCCCCGCCGCCTGCCCGTTCTACACGGCCGTTAGAATCACCGGCGCCACCATCAAAGACTCCCCGACCTGGCTCAAACAACGCCTCGAATCCATCGGCTTGCGCCCGATCAACAACATCGTCGATGTCACGAATTTCGTACTCCACGAACTCGGCCAACCGCTCCATGCCTTCGATGCCGCGAAGCTCACCGGCAACATCATCATCCGCAACGCCAAAGACGGCGAAACCTTCCTCGCCCTCGATGAATCCGAGCACACGCTCACCACCGACGATCTCCTCATCTCCGACGAATCCGGCGCGGCCCTCGCCCTTGCCGGCGTGATGGGCGGCCTCACCAGCGGAGTCACCGAAACCACCACCGATATCCTGCTGGAGTCCGCCTATTTCACCCCGCAAGGGATCCGCCGCACCTCGCGCCGCACCGCCCTTTCCTCGGATTCTTCCTACCGCTTCGAACGCGGCGTCGATCCGCAAGGCGTGCTCACAGCCTCCTCCCTCGCGGTGAAACTCATCCTCGAAGTGGCTGGCGGCACCGCCGAAACCACCACCCAAGCCGCCGGCGAAGCCCCCGTCCTCACCAAGCCCGTCGCTCTCAACCCCGCAAAGCTCGACCAACTCATGGGCGGCTCGATTTCCCTAACTTCTGCCGATGAAATCCTGACCCGCCTCGGCCTGACAAAGCTCGCCGATGGCACATGGGATGTCCCATCCTTCCGCGCCGATCTCCAGCGCCATATCGACCTCGTCGAGGAAATCGCCCGTGTCCACGGCCTTGCCAATGTGCCCTCGCGATTCCTCGGTGCGTTCGTCCCCGCCAGCGATATCGACGCCGCCAGCGATGCCGACATGGTCCTGCGCCGCCGCCTCGCCGCCCTCGGCGTTTACGAGTGCCAGACGATCAAACTCATCGCCGACCCCCAGCTAACAGACGCCCTTCCGCTGCGCCCGCTTCAGGATGGCGATGTCATCCGCGTGAAACTCCCGCTCAGCGAGGACCACGCCGTCATGCGCCCGAGCATCGTGCCCGGCCTCGTCGCATCCGCCGCTCGAAACGTCCGCCAACAACAGAAATCCCTGCGATTCTTCGAAATGGGCCGCGTCTTCCGCAATGCCGGAGGCGGCAAGGCCAAGGACCAGGAAAGTGAAACGCTCGCCATCCTCCTCTCAGGCGGCACCGCTCCCACCGGTTGGAATCAAGCCGATCGCCAGGCCGACCTCTACGACATCAAGGGCCTGATCAACGCCCTCGTTCCTAACAAAACCGTGCGTTTCTCGCCCCGCGAACGCGACGGTTTCACCCTCGGTTGCGACATCAAGGCGGACGACCAGAACATCGGCGTCTTCGCCCGCCTCAAGCCCGCCCGCGAACGCGAACTCGATTTTACCTCACCCGTCTTCGTCGCCGAGCTCGACCTAACCAAACTCCGCAAGCTGCTCACCGGCATCGACCATGTCGAGGACCTCCCGCAGTTCCCCGGTTCGTCGCGCGATGCCGCGATGGAAGTCGCCGCCACCCTTCCCAACGCCGAGATCGAAGGTGTGCTCACCAAGTGCAACGAACCGCTGCTCATCGCCTTCGAATGCTTCGACGTGTTCACCGATCCCAGCGGTGTGAAACTCCCCGCCGACCGCAAGTCCGTCGCCTACCGTTTCCAATACCGCGCCGCCGACCGCACGTTGAAAGCCGAAGAAGTGGACACCGCGCATCAGAAGGTGCTCGCCGCACTGACAGCCAAGCTCGGCGTGAAGTTCCGGTGAGATAGATTCGGACATTCCAGTCCGCTTTGCCGATGAAAGGTTATCTGCTGGTTGAAAAACCAGCTTGTGTCTTCGAGTCGCCAAAAATATTCTTGGCTAAACGGTTGGAAAAGCTACATTCGCAACCAGTGAAAGTCTCAATAAAGCCAATTTCTAGCAATTGTGGACAGTCAATGAAGACACCACCCTGATTTGGCGCAAACCCCTTGATAAAGCCCACCATGCCCACTCAATCCCGTCGGAACATGGCCGCACTGGTGGCCCTGCTGCTAGCCATTCTGGTGACGGGTGCACTGTTGGTTTGGCACACCGTGATCCAGACCGACCGCAACATGCGTGACAATCTGCTGCGGCAATCCCAAGAACTCGCCCGTGCGCTCAATCCCGAGAGTCTCCAGTCGCTCACCGGCACGGACGCCGACCTCCTAAATCCCGAGTATCTCCGGCTCAAAGAGCAACTCACCGCTGTTCGCACGGTTTACCGGCAATGCCGCTTCATTTATCTTATCGGCCGCCGCCCAGATGGGGAACTATTTTTCTTCGTGGATAGCGAGCCGGTTGATTCCAAGGACTATTCCCCTCCAGGCCAGAACTATTTGGAGGCGCCTCCAGAATACCACCGCGTCTTCACCACCCACACTGCCTCGGTCGAAGGACCTAAAACCGACCGCTGGGGAACTTGGGTCACGGGCCTCGTCCCATTCCAAGAGCCGATTAACCATCCTGCTGGCAACGTACGGGCCACCAAGACGAGCGCCGAAGGGACAGGCGACCTGAACGACCGTGACGGAGCACGCGAAGGAACCGGCACCACCCGCACCGTACTCGGTATGGACATCGACGCCCGTGACTGGAATAAAATGCTCGCCCGCGCCGCGCTGCCGCCCGCCTTGCTCACCCTAACACTGACGTCGCTACTGCTGCTTGGAGCGGCACTATTAGTCCGCCGTTCCCGCAGCACCGACCTATCCCAACGTTGGCTGCGCCATCTCGAAGCGGCCCTGGCAATCGCCGTTGGCACCGTAATCACGACCTTCGCCGCCACCAGCGCCCATCAACGGGAAGCCAATAACCGCCAAATCACCTTTGAACAAGTCGCCACCAATCACACCGAAGCCATAGCCGATACACTGCACATCCTCCTCCGCACCGAATTGGAAAGCCTCGCCCGTTTTTACGAAAGCAGCAAGGATATCACTCCCAAGGATTTCCAGAACTTCACCTATCATCTAACTAAAAACCCCGCGATCCAGGCCTGGGAATGGGTTCCGGCCGTGCCTACCGCAGACCGCTCTGACTTCGAAGCCCAAACCCGCATTAACCAGTCCACGGACTTCGGCATCTGGGAACCGGACGCGCAAGGAAAACGCCAACCGGCAAATGATCGCCCCATCTTCTACCCTGTCTCGCAAGTTGCCCCCATGGCTGGCAATGAAACCGCTCCGGGCTTCGACCTCGGATCTGACCCGCAGTGCCGCGAGACGCTGGAAGCCGCCGCTCGCACTGACCTGATCTGCGGCACCGGCCCCCTCACGCTGATCCCGCAAGCCGACTCTCAAAAAGGACTGCTCATCTGTCGGCCGGTTTTCACCAACGCGCAACCACGACGCCTGCGTGGCTTCGTCGTGGCAGTGGTGCGCCTTGACGCCCTGCTGTTGAAGGCATCACCCGACCAACGGACCCTCATCAACCTCTCGCTGCTACGCTCGGATGCCGCGCCCGAGACTCTCGCCACCAAATGGGAAACTACCCCGCCTGCCACCACCATCTCCGCCACGCGTCCCGTGCTGGCCTTTGGCAAAACGTTCGCCGTGACGGCCCTCGCAAGTCCATCCTTCCTCAGTCCGAACCCGGCGCGATCCGCATGGAGCACCGTCCTCACCGGCTTGGCCCTCACCGCCGCCCTTACCATCGTCATCAGCGTCCTACTCCGCCGCCGCGAGGCATTGGAACGCCTGGTGGCCAAGCGCACCCACGAGATCCGGGAAAGTGAAGCTTATCAACGCATCCTGCTGTCGAATCTGACCGCCGGAGTAATCATCGTGGATCCCACGACCCGGATCATCGAACAGGTGAATGAATTTGCGGCATCCCTGTTCGGGGCCCCGTCGGATCATCTGATCGGGAAACGCTGCCACGCTCTCCTGTGTCCGGCGAATGAAGGCGCTTGTCCCGTTTGCGACCTAGGTGAAACCGTTAACAATACGGAGCGCGAAATATTGCGAGCCGATGGCAGCCACATGGCCATCCTCATGACCATCAAGCGGATTCAGATCAACGGGCAGGACAAACTGCTGGAATGCTTCGTGGATTTATCCGACCGCAAAAAGGTGGAGAAAAAGTTACTCGAAACCAATCGCAAGCTCAAGGATGCCACCGCCCACGCCACCGAGATGGCCAAACAGGCCAACTTCGCCAACCTCGCCAAAAGCGAGTTTCTGGCCAACATGAGCCACGAAATCCGCACCCCCATGAACGGCGTCATCGGCATGACCCACCTGCTGCTGGATACCGAACTCAACACCGAACAACGCCACTGCGCCGAGATCGTGCGGGGCAGCGCCGAGTCACTCCTGAGCCTCATCAACGACATTCTCGACTTCTCCAAAATCGAAGCCGGCAAACTCGACTTGGAAATCATCGACTTCAACCTCGCCACGCTGCTGGCCAGCTTCTCCGAAGTGCTTGCCCTGGTAGCCCAACAAAAGGACCTCACATTCACTTGCACCATCGATCCGGACGTGCCATCCGGCATCAGCGGCGATCCCAACCGACTCCGCCAGGTCCTCCTCAACTTGGCCGGCAATGCCGTGAAGTTCACTCCCCGGGGCGAGGTGTCCGTGCGGGTGAGTCTGGTCTCGGCCACCGCCGTTACCAGCGTCGTGCGCTTCGCAGTGCGCGACACCGGCATCGGCATTCCGGCGGACAAGCAGTCGCTGTTATTTCAGAAATTCACCCAGGTGGACACATCAACGGCCCGTCATTTCGGCGGCACCGGCCTCGGCTTGGCCATCACCAAACAACTCGTTCACCTCATGGACGGGGAAATCGGCTTCACCAGCGTCGTCGGCCAAGGCTCGGAGTTCTGGTTCACCGCCTGTTTTGCCATCTGCCACCGACCCCTCGCTGTCACCCCACCCTCGCCACCCTCGCCACCAGTCAACAGCGAGCAGTGGAACGGTCTGCGGATTCTGCTCGCCGAGGACAACCGCATCAACCAAAAGGTTGCCCTAGGATTCTTGCGAAAGTTAGGGATCGAGGCGGACGTGGTGGGCACCGGGGTAGCAGCGATCGAGGCCCTCGCCACCACCCCCTACGACTTGGTCCTGATGGACTTACAGATGCCCGAGATGGATGGATTGGAAGCCACCCGCTTGATCCGCGCTCCCCAATCCACCGCCCGCAACCCAAAAATCCCGATCATTGCCATGACCGCTAATACCATGCCGGGCGATCAGCAAATATGCCTCGATGCCGGCATGAATGACTACATCGCCAAGCCCGTGAACCCCAACTCGCTAGCAGCCGTCTTGGAAAATTGGCTACCCCAATCATCGGCTGTCTGAGACTTACTTACGGCAGATGGCGTAGAGGGTAGTGGTGTAATTGTGATAGGTGTTGGTGCCGCCAAGCCGGGCGAATTCACCGAACCCGCACATCCCCAGCCACGGCGGAACCACTCCATCGGTGCTTAGAGGAAATTGCATCCGACTCCCCCCTCTCACGCCCGACTATACCACAGCATGAAGATCCCACCACCCGGGCCTCCGGCGCACCTCGCGCACCTGGTCGATCAACGCCTGATAATCGTGACCGATGGCCGCGTTCACAATGACGAGATCACCTATTCCAGCTTGCCCGCCACCCCATTTCACGCTTCATTGCCGTTCCTCATGAGCATTGCCGAACAACAACAACAACTTCTCGATGAGCTCTCGCTCTTCCACGATTGGACCGAGCGCTACGAATACGTCATCGGTTTGGGAAAAAAACTCCCCCCCATGAGCACGGACGCGAAAACCACGGAATTGCTGATCAAGGGCTGCCAATCCCAAGTTTGGCTGGATGCTTCCTTTGAAAACGGAAAAGTCCGCTATCACGCCGATTCCGATTCGCTGATCACCAAGGGCATGATCGCGCTTTTCGTGCGGGTGCTCGATAACCAACCCCCGGATGCCATCATCACTGCGGACATGGGATTCATCGACCGCACCGGGCTCAAGGAGCACCTCGCCCCGACCCGCGCCAACGCGCTTTCCCTGATGGCCACGCAGATGAAACAACGTGCGCTTTCCTTCGCGTCTCTCTGATTTCACATCTACTTCGCCATGTTCTTCTCGCTGGCCGCGGAATGCCTCAACCTGCGGGTCCGTGCGAAGAACCCGCCGCCCTCCGCCTCTGAGATCTGACACCCCTCAGGGCGTCAACTCTTGCGCTTGGCAATCAATTTGGAAAGTGCCAGCGGAGTCGCCAGATTCGCCGGTGTCAGGTCCGCGGAAGACAGTACAACGCCGTATTCATCCTCCAGAGCGATGACCAGTTGAGACACCACTGCCGAATTCAATCCGGCGGCAACCAGATCTCCGTTTTCCGGAAAATCCCAGTCCAGATCCAACAAGCCCTCACCATTCATCCAGTCGATCAAATCCGTGGGGTTGGGTGACAATTGTTTTGATGCATCCATGCGGGGAAACGGTGCGATGCGTT
>CAIVKO010000181.1 GCA_903906515.1 Akkermansiaceae bacterium | reverse complement strand
GCCGCAAGCATCGGCTCAGTCCATCCTACGCCGAATCGTGTTCACTTGTATTGCGGTCGATCGGATTCCTAACACGCTGCTTCCCACACCCCCTCGCGGCGATGCAGTTGCGTTTCGGTTATCAGCTGTTTTCATGGTTTTCAGGTTGTGCCGGGTCTCCCACCCGGCGGGGTTATGCAGCTCGACGGCGCACGAACGGGCGACAACATGTCGCCTACCCACCAACCGACAACATGTCGGCGCTCCTCACGTCAGACAGAGACGCGAAGCATCACACCAACTGCGTTTCGACGAGGAATCGATAGATACCATCGCGTTGAATCAACTCGTCGTGGGTTCCGCTCTCGACGATGTGGCCGTGGTTGAACACCAGAATACGGTCCGCATGACGCACTGTCGATAGACGGTGGGCGATGACCAAGCTGGTGCGGCCTTGCATCAGGCGTTCCAGCGCTTCGTTGACGAGGCGTTCGCTTTCCGCATCGAGGGCGGACGTGGCCTCATCTAACAACAAGATCCGTGGATTGGCGAGGATGGCGCGGGCGATGGCGATGCGCTGGCGCTGGCCACCGGAGAGCTTGGTGCCGCGCGGGCCGACCAGCGTGTCGAATCCCTCGGGAAGCTCGGCGATGAAATCAGATGCGTTGGCGAGACGGGCGGCGTCCTGTATTTCCTTGATCGTCGCGCCGGGTTTCCCGTATTCGATATTCTCGCGGATGCTGCCGCCGAAAAGCAGAACTTCCTGCGGCACGATGGCGATCTGCGACCGGATGGAATGAAGCGACAACGACGACGACGGCACGCCATCGAACAACACCCGCCCGCTCTCCGGATCATTGAAACCGAGAATCAACGAGAATGTGGTGGATTTCCCGGCACCGGACGGGCCGACAAGCGCGACACGCTGGCCGGGCTCGACCGCGAATGTAAGATCTTCCAACACCTTCACATCGGGACGCGATGGATAGCGGAACGACAAGGCATCGAATGCCAGTGCACCACCCAGGACGACGGATTCATCGCCATCGGTGCGTTCCGGTTTTGCATCCAGCAGTTCGCGCAGACGATCAGTGGCACCGGCGGTTTGTTGAAGTTGGGATATGATTTCAGGAAACGATCCGAGCGAGGCACCGACGAAGATCGAGAACAACACGAAATAAGCGAAGTTTTCCCAAGTGATTTCATTCAGGGCATACATCCGGGCGCCATACCACACGACGAAGGCCACCGCTCCGAACATGGCGAAAATCACAAATGCAAGGAAAGCCGCGCGGATTTTCGCACCCTTCTTGGTCACATCCAGGAAAACTTCCAGCGCAGTCGCATAGCGGGAGAGTTCGAGCTTTTCGTTGGTGAATGATTTCACATCGGCAATGCCTTGCACGGTTTCCTCGATCACCGTGCCCGCCTCCGCCAGCGAATCCTGTGCGGCCCGCGAATGGCCGCGCACCTTGCGCCCGAAAACCGCGATGGCCAGAACAACCACCGGCACGCTGGCAAGCATGATGAGCGAGAGTTTCCACGACGCCCAGAATATGAAAACCATGCCACCAACCAACGAAACCGTCTGTCTAACAGCCTGTGGCACCGTGGTGATCAGGGTTTCACGCACCACCCCGAGGTCCGATGAAATCCGGTTGCTGAGCGCGCCGGCCCGTTGTTCCTGGAAATATGCCATCGGCAAACGGGTGACGTGATCGAACAAATCGCGGCGCAGACGGTTCAATGCGGACTCGCCGGAGCGGATGAATCCCTGGACGCGGAAAAATCCGACGAATGCCTGCAAGGTCAGCACAGCCATGAGTTGCAGAACGACCTCATTGGATCTCGCAAGAATGACCTCCGGCGGGACATGGGTTTTCAGCGCGTCCGCCGGGCTACCCACGAGTTTCCCGAGGAAATACGGCAATCCGAGCGAAAGAACCGCCGTGAAAAACAATGCCGCCAACGACGGGAAGAAAACCCGTTTTTCCTCCATCAGGTATTTGAAAACCCAACGACTGGAGGAAATGGACTTTTTGGGGGTAAGTTCGGACATGCCCGGAGGAAATGCCATGAGAGCCCCGGCGTCAACCTCAGACACGTGCGACAAGGAGAGGCGATCTCCGAATCGCCCACGTCCATGAAGGGACAATAGAAAGAGCTTCGCGCACACTCATTGGCGGTCCATGGGCATCGGCGGAACTAACAGGAGATCAAATCACAGTAAAAATCCCCAAGCTGCTCGACTATCTCTGGCTGAAAGTCGAAACAGCCGACTGAGCGTCTTGGAAAAAGAGCATGGAGGAGCAAGAGCCTGTCATTTTGTAGACATCCTCTAAGCACTGCTCGAACATAAGCGACTACCACAAATCCCCGTATCATTTTTTAAACCGGTTTCAGCTTTCCAAGGGCTTGAGATCCGAATACATACGAACTACATGAGCATGAACCAACTCGATCAACTGAAGCAGTTCACCACCGTTGTCGCCGATACCGGTGACTTCGAATCGATGAAGACCTATCAACCGCAAGACGCGACGACCAATCCCTCGCTCATCCTTCAGGCGGCCGCCAAGCCGGAATACAGCCACCTCGTCAAACAAGCTGTGACAGAGATGAAGGCCACCGGCATCACCGGCCCAACCCTCACCGAAGCGACCCTCGACCGCATCCTGATCCTCTTCGGCTTGGAGATTCTCAAGATCGTCCCCGGCCGCGTCTCCACCGAGGTCGATGCCCGTCTCTCATTCGACACCGCCGCCACCGTCGCCAAGGCACGCCAACTCATCGCCGCCTACGAAAAAGAAGGCCACTCCCGCGAGCGGATCCTCATCAAAATTGCCTCCACCTGGGAAGGCATCAAGGCCGCCGAATTGCTCAGTAAGGACGGGATTCATTGCAATCTCACCCTGCTCTTCTCCTTCGCTCAAGCCGTGGCCTGCGCCGAAGCCGGGGTCCGTCTCATCTCGCCGTTCGTTGGCCGCATCCTCGACTGGCACAAGAAGGAAACCGGCAAGGACTTCCAAGGCGACGAAGATCCCGGCGTGATTTCCGTCCGCTCGATTTACAACTACTACAAAAAATTCGGCTACAAAACCCAGGTCATGGGTGCGTCGTTCCGCAATAAGGGTGAAATCCTCGCGCTCGCCGGTTGCGACCTACTCACCATCAGCCCCGGCCTGCTCGCCGAGCTTCAGGCATCCGACGACGCGGTTGTCCCACGGCTCACCCAAGCGGAAGCCGCCGCCAGCGGCCACGTGAAAATCTCACTCACCGAAAGCGCATTCCGTTACCTACTCAACGAAGACGCCATGGCCACAGAGAAAACCGCCCAAGGCATCCGCGCCTTCTCCGCGGACATCGTGAAACTCGAAAAACTCATCGAAAGCCATAAATTCCCGATCATTGATCCATCACGCCATGTCTAACAAACCAAAGATTGTGGACCCCGCCACCGCATTACGGAGTCGCGCCGAACGGCAAGCCAGACATAACCATTCGAACGCCGTCACCCCGCATTCCGAGACCGACATCCGGCAGATTCTCCACGAACTCGAGGTTCACCAGATCGAACTGGAAATGCAGAACACGGAACTCCGACGCGCCCGCGATGACGCGGAGACCCAACGGGACCTCTACACCCACCTCTATGATTTCGCGCCTGTCGGATATTTCACCCTGGCTGCTGACGGAACCATCCGGCTTGTCAATCTAACCGGAACTCTGTTGACCGGAGTGG
>CAIVKO010000180.1 GCA_903906515.1 Akkermansiaceae bacterium | reverse complement strand
GCTGACGGCACGTCTGGTGACCGATGCTCAAACCGGTCCTGGCGAATTCAAAGTGCATTGGAGCGGCGAGGAGGAATCGGAACTGGTTATTCTAACCGAAGATAGCGAGGAGGGTACAATTATCAGCGTGCGGCCGGGAGGTGAGATCACGCTCGCCAAGGTGGTGGGAGATGGAAAACCCGCCGTGGCAGTGGAGCAAACGTCGATGCAGGGTTGGATAAACACGGGTTTCCACCATGTGCTTCCAATGGGACTCGACCACATGTTGTTCATTCTGGGGTTGTTCCTGATGATTCCCAAGTGGCAACCGCTGCTCAAGCAATCGCTGATGTTCACGGTGGCGCACTCGCTCACACTGGCGCTGTGTGTGTTCGGCTGGGTATCCCTGCCATCGCGACTGGTGGAAATCCTGATCGCCTTCAGCATCGCGTTCATCGGGATGGAGAATTTGTTTTCCCACAAGGTCGGCAGGCTCAGGTTGATTCTGGTGCTCGGGTTCGGCCTGATCCACGGCATGGGCTTTGCTAGCGTGCTGGCGGCAAAACTCGACGGGATTCCGCGGGACCGGTTGGCCGCGCCATTGCTGGGATTCAACATTGGCGTGGAACTCGCACAGATCACCGTCCTGGCTGCCGCCTTCCTGCTGCTGTGGCCACTCGCAAAATGGACCCGAGGCTTACGTTTCTACGGATCCATCCTGATCGTACTGGCCGGAACCGGGTGGATGATCGAGAGAATCTGCATGCCCTGAGCTACCCAGAGGGAATCGGATTGCGTTTACGGATTGCAGAATCGGCCGAGAACGATCAATCTGACGCCGTAACCGGACAACCCCGGCCAAATTAAGGAAAATTTTCCGCACGAATCATGAATAAATCTGATGAGCCACCGTCCAATGACGCGCTGGGACCAGCCGGTTCCCTCGGTTCGGATGATTCTTTTGAGATTACGGACGGTGATTTCCGGCTGGTTGAGCGGGCGCAGCGTGGGGATTTGAGTTCCTACGATGAGCTCGTGACCCGCCACCGGGGAAAGATCTTCGCCATGATCCGCAACATGATTCACCAGGAAGCCGATGCATGGGACCTCTCGCAGGAGGTCTTCATCAAGGCATGGCAGGCGCTGCCACGGTTCGAGGCCAAGGCGAAGTTCTCCACCTGGCTTTACCGGATCGCCCACAACGTGGTCTATGACTGGACCCGCAAACGCAAAATCGATAGTGCGGGCGAGCTGAACGACGAGATTTTCGAGAGGGAGAGGATCGACTCCTCATCGATGACCACGCCATCCGGCGGGGATACACCCGATGAAACAATGTCGCGCAGCGAGTTACGGGTGAAGATCGAGGCCGCGCTGGCGAAACTCTCCGGAGACCACCGGGAAGTGGTGGTCCTGAAAGATGTCCAGGGACTCTCCTACAAGGAAATCGCCGATGTGATGGCTTGTTCCATCGGCACCGTGATGAGCCGGCTATTTTACGCGCGTCAGAAACTCCAAACCATGCTCAAAGATGAATACGAATCCCGATGAAACGAAACTGGCCTGTTGGCTGGAAGACGAACTAGCGGGTGAGGAACTCACCTCGTTCGAGACGTGGCTGCGCGGACAGCCGGACCATGCCGAACATCTCGCCATGCGTGATAATACCCGCAACTGGCGGAGCATCATGGCATCGGCAATGCCATCATCCGAAGAACCACCCTACCCTGATTTTTTCAATAGCCGCGTGGCACAGGCCATCCGCGAGAATCGCCCGCAATCCGTTGTGGCGGAAAAAACACGGTTTTCTTGGCGTGCGCTGCTGATGCCCACAACTGCCTGCGCCGGGATGGTGTTGGCATTTTGGCTTGGGACACGCAGCCAACCCGCCCCGTTGGAGATCGATGTCACCTGGGCACCAAGGGCGATTCCGGTATCGGAACAATCCCTCTACACGCCGGAATCCGGAGTGGTGGCAGAATGTTTTTCTAGCACCGGAGCCGCGGCGACCGTGATTGTTTTGGATGGCGTGGAAGCCATCCCGGATGACACGGATTTCTCGGAAACCGTCTTCATGAAAACCGCGCGTGAGATCGATGCAACCGCCGGCGTCGAAGTTGAAAACGACGGAGATCAAGAACTATGACTTCACTCAAATGGTTTTCCGTATGTCTTGCGCTGGCCCTGCCGGGTGTCGCTGCTGCGTTGGAAGACCCCGGGAAAACCAAAATCGGACTGGTCATCGTGACCGTCTATCACGCCACCGATGGCGATGCTAAAACCGCCGGCCTGACTACTACCAAGGTACCGAAAGAAACGGAGGATCGCCTGCGCGGCGAAGAGCGTCTGCGGTTCAAGCATTACGGACTCTTAGGTAAGGACACCCAACCGCTGCTGAGGAGTTATGAAAGCTGGGCACAACCGCTCAAACCCTCGGAAGAGGTGCTCGTCCGCTTCGAAGCACAGGCACGCCCGACTAAAAAATCCACGGTTTTGGATCTGGAATTATGGCTGTCCCACAAAAAAATCGTGAAAACCGATGCCAGTCTAGATGGCAAACATCCGCTCTTTTTTCTCGGCCCGGAATACCGGGGCGGACGTTTGATTATCTCCGTCGCGCTTGCATCGGAGCCGAAACCTGCTCCATAGTGCGGCACACATGAAGATTGTTTTCTCCATTTGGCTGACCTTGTTCGCATGCACCCACGCGGCGGGACTGGACTTTACGGAAACCCGCAAGGAACTCCACGCTCCGGAGGATGCCAAAGTGGTGACCACGGATTTCGATTTCACCAACCACACGGACAAGCCGGTGACGATCCGGAAATACGATGCCGCATGCTCTTGTATCGCAGTCAAAATCCAAGGCGGCAAACTCCGCTACGAACCCGGTGAATCTGGCGTGGTGCGCACCGAATTCGACATGGGCAATTTTTACGGCACGGTGGACAAGACCGTCCTGATCTGGCAGGACGATGATCCCGAAGCCAAACCCTCGATCACACTCACCGCCCACGTAATCATCCCCACACTGGTCTCAATCGAGCCCAAAACCCTCAAATGGGAGGTCAATGGCAAACCCGATCCGCAAACGATCCGGATCAACATGGCCTATACCAAGCCGATCAAGATCGTATCCGTATCCTCCACCAGCGAGGCATACTCGCATGAGTTGAAAACCATCGAGGAAGGAAAATCCTACGAACTCGTCGTCACTCCGCTCGACCTCAAAACACCCGGTCTGGCGATCTACCGACTCACCACGGATTGTGCAATCGACAAATTCAAGGTCCAGCAGGCCTTCGCCCAGGTCCGCAGGCCGGATCCGGTGACCGCCGCTCCCAAGCCATGAATTTCCCCGGCCAGATCGCGGTCATCGCCGTCGCCGCGCTGGCAGCCGCCGGCGCAACTTATCTGATCAAGGGACCTCCGGTTAGACAGTTATTTTGCGACACCGCCACCCTCAAGCCGGACGAGATCTGCCTGCAACAAATCCCCGCAGGAACCGCCGTGCTGTGGGTGGACGCGCGCCCACGGACGGAGTGGCTGAAAAACGGCGTCGAGGGCTCGATCCTCTGGAATCTCGATCCAGCCGAAGACATGCTCGCCTTTGAGGCGGAAGCGGCGGTTAGAATCGCGGAAAATCCGCGCGTGATCGTTTATTGCAGCGATGAAAACTGCGGCATCAGCCGACAAGTGGCCGATCGTATCCGCCGGATGGATCTGGGAGCGGAGGTTTCCGTACTGCGCGGCGGATGGCGTGCCCTGAGCGAGGCAGGACGGATCAGGGGGGCGAGATCACCAAGGTAAGAACCGTATCTCCGAGCGGTCCACGTGAACCAAGGCAGGGACCGTATCTCCGAGCGGTCCACGTGAATGAACAGCAAATGAAAAGCCGATTCATTCATTCGCATTTCTTTTGCACGGACCGCACGGAGTGACGGTCCCTGCCTATCTTTCCGCTTCACCCACCATCCATCCGTCATCCTGCTTTACGGGATCGTTTTTACCCGCTAGGCTGTTCGGCGATGCGATGGTTCACCGCCCTTTTGATCTACCGGCTGTTGTTGCCGCTGCTGTTTTTCGCGGCGTTTCCCGGGTGGATCGTGAAGATGCTGAGGCGAGGAGGATTCGGCACCCGTTTGGGCGAGCGCGCGGCGGTTTACTCGTCACCGCCTGACTCGGAACCGAGCGGGGCAGTTCACATCCACGCGGTGAGCGTGGGCGAGTCCATGCTGGCCTTAAAGTTGATCCGCGAATGGCTCGTCCTCAAACCCGGGCAACGTTTCGTCCTCGCCACAGGTACCGCCACCGGCCACCAGGTCGGCACTGCCGCAGCCATCCCGGAAGTGCGCGTGACCTATGTTCCGTTGGATTTCAAATGGATGGTCCGTCGTTACCTCAAGCGCTTCTCGCCCTCGCAGATTGTTCTGATAGAAGGCGAGGCATGGCCGCACCTGCTGCTTGCCTGCAAGAAATGCAAAATCCCCGTCTCGCTGGTGAACGCCCGCGTGTCACCAAGATCCGGCCGCCGCTACCGCCGCTTCGCGGTCTGGCTGAAACCGCTGTTCTCGATGCTGGACGCCGTGGCCATCCAGGAACCGGAGGATGCCGAAATCTGGCAAACGCTCGGCGTGGAAACCCGGAAAATCCACCACACCGGCAGCCTCAAGTTTGATCCCGATGGTGGCACGATGCTGATGCCGCGGCCAGAATTCCAACAGATGCTCGATACCTTCGGGAAAAACCGCCCGATCATTCTGGCGGCCAGCACCCATGCGGGAGAAGACGCATGGATTGCCTCCTCCATCCGTGATGCCGCACCTCACGCCCTACCGGTGATCGTCCCCCGCCACGCCGAACGCAGGGCAGAGGTGAGACAGGAACTCGATAAAGCGGGATTCAAAGTCGTCCTGCGATCCAAGTTCGACAAGTCGCTGGTCACAGGTAATAAATCGGAATGTTTCATCATCGATTCCACCGGCGAACTCCGGGATTGGACGGCCCACGCAGATGTCGTGATCATCGGAAAAAGTTTTTTCTCCACCGGCGGCCAAAATCCCAGCGAGGCGATTCTTGCACGTAAACCCGTGGTTTTCGGACCTCACATGGAAAACTTCGAACCGCTTGCCACACGGCTCACCGACGCCCGCGGCGCTCTCCGTGCCACGGATGCAAAGGAACTTTCATTGGCCATCACTCAATCGCTCAACCCCGAAAAACGGACATCCATGACCGCCCGCGCATTCGATGTCCTCTCCACCCACAAAGGCGCCACACGGAGGATTCTCGCGCTTTTGAACCCCTGAAAAATGACGCAACGTGGAGTTTGTCATTTCCAAAAAAACACTTTAGCATCCGCCCCGTGAGCGATTCCGAAACCAACCCGATGAACGATTTGTTGTCCACTTTCGCACTTGGACCCGCATGGGCAAGAGCGACCGGTGCCCAACAACAAGGCGCTTCAAAACCCGATTTCAAATCCAAGGAACGTCCCTCGCGTGGCGATGATCGTGGCAATGACGACCGCAAAGGCGGATTCCGTGATCGCGATCAAGGACGTGACCGCGATGGCGGACGCAAGCCGTTCGTCAAGGGACGCAGTGGAAAATTCGAGGATCGCCGGAGTGCACCGGCAGGCCCGCAGGAAGCGCCTCCAGCCGATGGCGTGCGTGTGACGTTGTCACCCGATCCCCAGGCTGTCCACCTCATCGGTAAGGAAATCCATCAGGTGGCCCGCGCCTATCCGCTCTTCGATGTGGCCAAGATCCTGCTTGCAGAACGCAGCCGCTGCCGCGCCGTGTTCGAAGCACCCCAACCCCACCCGCCCCTCCTTCGCGGAAAAATCGATGACTCGCTTTTCCTCACCCGCGATGAAGCCGTCCAGCATCTTTGGCAATCCGAGCTGCGCGGCCAATTCATCGAAGAGGAAACCATCGAAGTCGATCCACCGACCGGAAACTTCCTGCTGGTCGCACGCTGCGGCATTTCCGGCGAGTGGCTTGGCCCACCGAATTTCCATGCCTATCAGGTCAATCTGCGCCGCCTCCACCGCGAGCGGTTTTCCAGCACGCCATTCGCATTCTATTCCTCGATGGTTCGCACCGAACGCGGCGAGGAAGCCGTGAACGCATGGCTGGAAACGATGAAAAAGAAAACCCGCTGGCGCATCACCGGCGATGGTGACGACGCATGGATGGACGACCGCGCCGAGGCGGAGCGCGCACTCGCCACACGCTGCTTCGACCAAGCATTTGAAGAAACCCGCTACGTCGAAGTATTGGCATCCATTCCGCCGAAAAATCTATCACCCTCGCTGCTGACATCGATGAAGCTCGCGGGCAACCACGCCCGCAATCATCCCGCCATCCTGATTCCCGCCGTTTGCCGCGCCGTCGAGGCCGAACACCTGCCGGTTTTCAAGCGTCTGGGAAAACTCTTCACCGGTCCGGCCCGGCCGCACCCTCTCCCGCCCAACGCCGTGCTCGCGGAGCGCCCCGGCATCATGGTTTCCTGGATCCGCGCCAACAAACCCGCCAAGCTCGAAGGCCTCTGGAAAGCCGTGCTCCCCGAAGGTGGCTCCGCTCCTCCCGCGGAATTTGCTGCGGATCTTTTCTGGTTGCTCCAACAAGGCCACATCCTGCTCTTCACCGATGACACCCTCGTCGTCCAGGACGCCCGCGAAACCGCCGCCACCGAGAACGATGGCGAAGCGAAACCCGCAAAGCGCAAGAAAAAGAAATCCAAAAAAGCCAAAACTCCAGGCCCTGAAAACTCCGGAGAAACCGCTGGAGAAACAACGGACGAATCTTCCAGCGACGACGACTCGGACACCAACGATGCATCCTCAGACGAAGCCGCCGTGGATCCCACCGACGATGCCGATGACTCGCGCGAAGAAGCGTCCGCCGACGAATCCCCCATCGACGCTCCTGCTACCACACCCGAGGCACAGCCAGCGGTGGAAACTCCTGTCGTTTCGGCCCCAGTCATCGCATCGCCCGAAGCTCCGGAGCCCACAGCAGAACCCGAGATTCAAAAGATTCCTTCACCAGTGGTTGACGAGGCAGCCAGTCTATGATTGAAACCCCTCGACCTGCTTCCCGGAACGGTGGCTGAGTGGTCTAAAGCACTCCCTTGCTAAGGGAACGTAGCTCAAAAGGTTACCGAGGGTTCGAATCCCTCCCGTTCCGCTCTTTTGAAATTCCCAATACGGGATTCAACGGTCCACGAACCCAAACCTCCTCGAACCTTAAAACTAAGGGAGGGATGAGAACCCCTGCGTAGCTACGGGTTTGAATGCAGGAGCGAGCCTCGC
>CAIVKO010000179.1 GCA_903906515.1 Akkermansiaceae bacterium | reverse complement strand
GGTGTGGAAAACTTCGGCACCGTAGCGGATGGCTTCACGGAAGGTCGGTGCGCCGACGGGCACGATCATAAACTCCTGGAAATCGATCGGAGCATCCGAGTGGGCACCGCCATTGATGATGTTCATCATCGGCACGGGCAAAACCTTGGCATTCGGGCCGCCGAGATATTTGTAGAGCGGCAGACCGAGTTGGGCGGCAGCGGCTTTGGCGACGGCCATGGAAACGCCGAGGATAGCGTTGGCACCGAGGACCTTCTTGGTGGAGGTTCCGTCGAGCGCGAGCATGGCGGCATCGATGGTCGATTGTTCCGTGGCGCAATAGCCGAGGATGGCCGGAGCGATCTTGGTGTTCACGTTTTCAACGGCCTTGAGCACGCCTCTGCCGAGGAAACGCTTCTTGTCGCCGTCGCGGAGTTCGACAGCTTCGTTTTCGCCGGTGGAAGCACCGGATGGCACGGATGCGCGACCAACGGCGCCGCCGTCAAGGTGCACGTCAACTTCGACGGTGGGATTGCCGCGTGAGTCGATCACTTCGCGGCCGCGGATTTCAACAATGGTGGTGTATTCCATAATGTATTATATGTGGTGTGTGAGAAGGTTGACTTGAGATTCGAGAGTCAAGATTCCAGAGACAAGAGAAGAGGTGGATATGAGAAGGAAATGGGAGAATAAGAGCGGTGGAATTGAAAATTGGAGATTTCAAATTTGAAATTCGAGGCTCAGGGATTATATGGGCGGATGGATTGGATGGTGAGTGTTTGGAACACCTCGGTAACTTCGTCGCGGATCTGCACGGTGTCTCCCGGGCTGCATCCGACGAGGGCCTTGCCGACTTCCGATAGATAGGAGACGAGTTTTTTCTCGGGATCGGAATCCCATGCGCCAAGCACGGTCATATCGACCGGGGTGCCGGAGGCATCGGTGAGGGTGACAATCGTGCCGATGTTGACCTTGGATGCATCGGAACCCTTGAAGTCGGTGCCGCGCGCACGGTGGATTTCCTTGTCCAGCGCATTGCGGCGGTGGGCGAGGTATTTTTCCATATCCTTGGCGGATTTGTATTCGAAGTTCTCACGGAGGTCGCCGTAAGATCTGGCGATTTTAACATCGCTGAGATTCTGCGGGATTTTATTGCGGACGATGTCGTCGAGCTCGTCCTTCTTGCGCTCCAGGCTTTCCCAGGAAACCAGAAGCGGTTCTTCGTGGCGCTTCGCGTTCGCACCGCTAACAAGTTCGGCGGTTTCCGGGCGAGCCTTGATGATACGTGCCATCAGGGATTTTTTCTCCAACTCGCCAAAGACCGGGCAATCCAGCAGGCGGCGCGAGAAATTGCGGGCTTCGTTGATATCCATGATCCCGACGAGGTCGGTGAGCAGATTCTTGTCGTCGCCTAACAAAGATTGAAGACGCGAGGTCTTGCGCGGACCGTCGGAAAGGTGATCGTTTTCAAGAAGGTTGAGGATGGCGGCCCCGATATCGGCGGAGAACACTTCGGAGGAAGCATCCTTGCGCTCGCGGCAAACCCAGATCAACGCGTCCGCACCGAGATCGCGGCGTGCGATGGCGGAACGCAAGTGGTTGACGAGAGCCGGCAGTTCGCCTCTTTCCAGAAGGATGCGGGCGATCTCCGTCACGCCGCGGGCACCGACACGATCGAAAACCCGGACGATTTTGGCCACCCAGACATCGGCGAAGGCATCAGGAAAAGCTTCGTAAACCGCGCGCTGGCGACCGGACGGCAGAGTGCCTGCCTCTTCGGCGAGTTTGACGGGCTCTGCGGAAAGAAGGAGGTCGGACAGGCGGACGGCGGTGGGATCGAGTTCGAGGGTTTTGGACGAACCGATGACTTCATCGCGGGCGGCGACGAGTTGGAGCGCTTGACCGAGTTGGACGCGAGCGGCCTTCTTGGCACCCTCATCGATATCGCTGAGCAGGCGTTTGAGAGCATCTGTATCATTTTCGAACGCGCTGATATCCGCAGCGATGGCTTCGAGGGCGCGGATCATGCCCTTGATATCGCGGGCGGCTTCGAAATCAGCCACCAAAGCTTCGGCGGGACTGCGGTCTCCGGTGCGGAGGACGATGGCATCCGTGCGTTTTTGAGGAACAGCGGCCAGTCGGCTTTCACGCAGGGCCTTTTTGTTGGCGTCCCACCACTTTTTGAATGAGGCTTCCGCGATCACGGTGCCGCAAAGTTCTTTTTCCAGGGCGTCTCCGGTCATGCTGCCGCCGTGGCTTTCCAAGAGATGAACGATCAATTTGAGCGGATCGCTCTTCGAGAGAGAGCGAAGTTCCTCGATCTGCTCGATTTTCTTCGCGCGGAAGTCATCAGCTGGGATCCACTCGGTTTTCTGCAGGGCAAACTGGAGCTCCATCGCCTGGTCGGCGGATTTCACGAAGTCAATGACGACTTTTTTTCCAGGGAGGTCCCAATCGACCACCTTGCCGGCGCCGAATGATTTATGAATGCAGAAGTTTCCGGGAGCCAATTGAGAAAGGCGCTCGCCGAGCGGTTTAGGAATGCGACCGGCTTCCACCAGTTTCGCCACGTCAGGATGCATGGCGGGGAAGATGATAACCCGATTGGGAAAACGCAAGGCATTCCCTCTTAAAATCATTCAAATAGTGGAAAACGCACGGTTT
>CAIVKO010000178.1 GCA_903906515.1 Akkermansiaceae bacterium | reverse complement strand
GATGGCAGAGACTGCGGGTAGAATGCATTTTCGCTGACTTCAAAGGCAAGTATTTCGGCGATGCTCAGGTAGCCGTTGCCGTCGTTGTTATTGCCGAGGAGTTGGACGCGCACCTTGCGGGCTTGCACGGTGGCGGTCAGGTCCCAAGCGACCATTGCGGGAGCGGATCCGGTGCCTTCATAGAAGTTCGCGGCCGCGCCGGGGATTTCATTGCCGGAGGCATCGCAAAGTGAGATCCGGAAGTTGGAAAGCCGGGTGCCCAGCGTGCTGTCGATGCGGTTGGCCAACACGACGCGGGTGACTGGTCGTTGTGCGCCGAAATCCACTTCGAGCCACGAGTTGGGCAGATTGTTAGTTTGGGTGATACTATTGCTATCGGAATAGCCGCTGCAGTTACCATCGATGGCGCGCGAGGCACTCCACCCAGACGCAGTGCTGCTCTGAGTGGCGGAAGAACCATTTATTGACAGGGCCCAGTTGGTGGAATTGAGGCTCCAGCCGACCGAGACATGGTCGGTGCCTAAAGATTGTTTGTGAAGCACCTCGATGAAATAGGACTGGCCCTGTATTAAGGTGACTGGCTGGGTGGGATTGCCGATATTTTTTTCCCAACCGCGGAAGGTGCCATTGGTATCCATGGCGATGCGGCGCTTGTTGAACTTGCGATCGTCCGATGAGAGCCAGAGTTCGGCCGTGTCGTCGCCAGCGAGCCAGAACGAGTAATTGCCGGTGGTCGGTGCGGTGATCGTGGCGCGGAAACGCTGGCCGTAGTTCATGCTGGAATTGACGAAATATTCGGTGGTTTCCGAAAGGCGTTTGACATCCGGGCTGCGCAGCAAACCAGCGGAGCCGGTTAGATCGCGGATGCGGGTGCCACCGAGGTTGCCATACCATTCATGCGACCAGTAACCTGGCACGCCATTGACGGTGAAGGGGTTGGTGCCATGTTGATACTCTTGGAGGTTGGTGAGACCGTCGCCATCGGGATCGCCGTATTCGCCGTGGAGCCATGCGATGTTACCGCTGTTCGTGACGCTCAGGCCATTGTTCAGCTCCCAATCATCTGGCAGCGAATCGCCATCCGAATCGTTGAGGTAAGTCGTGCCATCGATGGTCACGGTTTCCGGCTCGCAAACCGAGATGGCCGATGAGGGAATCAGTGCGGCGGTGGCAACGCCGGGACCACTCCAACCGACGGAACAATGGTCGTTGCCGGAGGTTTCCACATAGAGTGCTTCAAAATAAACCTTGTCCCCCGCGGTGAAGTTGAAGGCATTGGATTGCGAAGTGCCGGCATTGAAACTGCGGAACGATGAGGCAGCCGTGTTAAACGCCACCTGAGTTTTTACAAAGCTGGATTTTCCGACCGGATTGATCAGCAGTGAGGTGCAGTTATCACCGGAAATGTAGAAACGCCAGGTGCCGGTGGTGGGAATGGTGATGACGCCACGGAGGCGGCGGCCGAAGTTATCGCCCCAGTTTTGCCCGGCCTCGGGGGCGTTGAAATAACCGGAAAGCGCTGGGGATTGCGCGAAAAGCGGGTTGTGGGTGAGCGCGGTAATTTTCGAATTGTTAGTTCCGATATAGAAGGCGTCCCACTGGCAGAAGCCGGACTCGCCGGGCATTGGAATCGGAGCAGTTCCATTTTGATATTCCTGCAAGTTGTTCACGCCGTCGCCATCGGAATCCAGCAGCGAGTGATCCATGCGAGACGCCGGGTTGAGGCCGTGGGTACTCTCAAACGCATCGGGCAGGCCATCGTCGTCGAGGTCGAGCGGATTCGGTGCATGGCTGGTGAGCACTACGGTGCCGTCTGGCATTTTTCCCGGAATCACTTCGATAGTCGTCTGGCCGGGGCGGATCCAGCCGATGGAAAGGTGGTCGCCGCCGCCGCCCTCTTTCATCCAGGCCTCGAACGAGTATTCTTGTCCGGCGGTCAGGGTGACGAGCACGCTTGCTTGGGAGGCATTGGTTGTCCAAGCGCGGTATCCCGTGTAGGTATTGACCGTGCAGAGTTTTTGCAATGAAAAGCGACTCGCGTCCGTGCCGAGATGGAATGCACCTTGGTCATCTGAAGCGATGTAAAACTGGTAATCCCCGCTGACCGGCGCGCGCAGTGTGCCGCGAAGGCGCAGCCCGAAGTTGTCCCCTTGATTCAGCTGGATTTCCGCCGAGGAGCGAAAGCCGGTGGTCGACGGCGCGGACTGGATGTAAGTTATTGATTGATAGAGTGCGGCCAGCGAATCACCGACGACGTTGTTCCAGCGCTCGAAGCGCAGGGCTCCCGGGACGGAATGCCAGTCGGGAGTGCCCGGAACGGTTTCCGTAAGGGTGGGATTGCGGTCGGAGGAAAATTCTAGCGAGTTGGGCAGACCGTCTGCGTCGTTGTCCGAATTCGCGTTGGATGCCAGATTGCCGAAATAGTGGATTTCCCACTGATCTGACAAACTATCAGAATCGCTATCGGTCGAACTCCAGCCACCTTGGGCCATCAGAGGAAGACTCCCGGACACGAAGAACAAAAGCCAGCTAACAAAAACGGAGAATGCAAAATCAGTGGAAGAAAAATGAGTGATTTTCATGGAAAAGTTTTTTATTGGTTTCGGTTATTCCGCAAGAAGCGCGATGAAAGTTAGATAAGCATCATAGAGCAAGAAATATTTCATGTGTTATTTATTACAAATTAAAAATCTAACTTGTAATTTTCACACATGTCTTGATGGTGATATGAATTAGAATCTCAGGAGGGTTACATTCCCCGAAGCTTGCTTCGTCAGCAACAAATCAAACTGACTTGATGCCTCGGGGCTTGCCCCGAGGTTCTTGAATCGGTTATCTATCACTTGATGGTTTTAAAAAAATCAAGCGTGCTGGCTAGTCCTTCTTCCAGGCTATGGTGAGGAATCCAGCCGGCAGTCCGAAGCTTATCGACGCTTGCGCGCGAATGCCTGACATCTCCCGCGCGCTCGGCGGCATGAATGACCTTTGATCCCGATCCCGCGGCTTTGATTAGTCCGGCGGCAAGGTCGTTGATGGTGATTTGGCCGCCGTAGCCAGCGTTGAAGACCCCGCTGACACCGGGTGTTTCCACGGCAAAGGCAAGTGCCCCGGCGATGTCTTTCACATAGATGAAATCGCGCGTCTGATCGCCGTCTCCAAAGACAGTGATGTCTTCGCCTCGCAGGGCCTTCTCGATGAAAATCGGCACGGCAGCGGCATAAGCCCCCTTGGGATCCTGCCGGGGACCGAAGACGTTAAAGAAGCGGATGGCAGCGGTTTCCAGCCTGCCTTCATTCTGGAACATGCCGAGGTAGTATTCGCCGTCAAGCTTGGTGATCGCATACGGACTTTTCGGTTCGGGGAGCATCGTTTCAAGTTTTGGCACCGTCGGATTGTCGCCGTAGATCGCGGCGGAAGAGGCGAAAACAACCTTTTTTACTCCGGCAATTTCCGCTTCTTCCAACACGTTGAGCAGACCGTGAACATTGATGTCCACGCATTCGCAAGGCTTCGCCATCGACTCCGGCACGCTAACGAGTGCCGCGAGGTGGAAGATGTAATCGATGTCCTCCACGGTTCTCTTCACCAAGTCCCGGTCGGTGACCGATCCTTCGATGAAGGTGTGCCTTAAGCCGTTCAAATTATGGCGGTATCCGGTGCGGAGATTATCGAGAACTCGGATTTCCTTCGCTCGATTCTGATAGAGTTCGACGATGTGGGAGCCGATGAAGCCTGCGCCGCCGGTAATGAGAATTTTCATGGGTGAGGATAATGATTTACAGATTCATCCGACATGTGAGGCCACAATTCTTTCCATCTCTGGGAGTCGTTTTTCAATCGCTGCGACAAAGGCGAACTGGTTGCGGCATCGATCGAGGTTGTGCTCCGGATGTTTGATCTTGAAATAGACGTCGCCTAGCAGATAGTCTGTCAAGAAGCGTATCCCACATTCAAGAGTGAGCAACTTGCCAGAAAAAGCGAGGTTTTCGAACTCGGCGTTGTTTAGGAAAGATCGCGCGGAGGCTACGTATCCGCAGACTAACGCATCAAAACGGTCAATGCGTAAATCCAGATTGTTGAGTTCGATCGAGTCTTCCCGCGTGCTCGGTGTCGTAGTGCGCACCATGTCTCCGAAATCGTAAAGTGCGGATCCTGGCATCGTGGTGTCCAGATCGATCACGCAAACCCCCTCCGAAGTCTCATTATCTAACAATACATTGTTGAGCTTGGTGTCGTTGTGTGTCACCCGCTCCGGTATGACGCCCGCGGCGATGAGATCGGTGATGCGCGAACAGTCGTTGGAGCGGGACAGGACGAAGTCGATTTCTGCTTTCAAACCGTCCGCGCGGTTCAGGGGGTCTGCCTCGATCGCGGTCCTCAGCGCTTCAAGCCGCTTCGGGGTGTTGTGGAAATCCGGGATCGTTTCGTGCAAGCGCTCACCTCCGAGGCCGGCGGCGAGTTTCTGGAAGTTCCCGAAAGCCTTGGCTGCTTGGAATGCCTGGTCATTGGTTTCGATTTCATCATAGCCGGTTGCGCGCTCGATGAAGGGATAGACGCGCCAGTAGTTGCCTAGCGCGTCGATGGCAAAGGGCTTGCCATCGATGGCCGGAATGCATGTGAGGGTCCGCCGGCGGGCTTCGGGATTCCCCGCCTCGATCAAGAGACCCAGCGAGTGACGGGTCACCCGCGCGATGTTTTCCATCAAACGTTCCGGCGTCTTGAAAACGTTGGTATTGATGCGCTGGAGGATGTAGCGCAGGGGTTTCAAACCGGCCTGATCGTAACTCGCACAATAGGTGTCGTTGATGTGCCCGGAGCCATACGGGACCCCATGGATGTAGTCCGCCCGCATGTCGAAAAGAGCGGAAATTTCACGGAGATTCGGTGCAACGGTAGAGGATCTGTCATTCATACGTGTCTGGTTGCGTGCTTATTATCTCGTGATAATTGTGACGTCAAGTTTTTTTGGAAATCTTTTTGGATGTGTCGCCCGCATTGCGGAGGAGGATCATGGATGGATTCCGTATATTTATCGGCGAAAATACCAACGAAATCACAGTCATCCCCGAGTTGCACGAAATGCTCAGCCTTGCGGGACCCTGCAAGCACAAGGCGGTGTTGTTTCTGGTGGTGTTTTGCCGCTGACGATATTCAGACAATCCCGGGCTTGCTTTGCGAGAGTCTATTCCGTCTATTGGGAGTTCAAATATCATGGTCACCCAAGCACAAATTGCCAAGAAGCTCGGTATCTCACGTCAACTTGTCACCTTCGCCCTTGCGGGTTATCCTCAAGTGGCCAAGGAGTCCCGGGAACGAATTCAGGCGGCTGCTTTGGAAATGGGGTATCGCCCGAATCCCCATGCGCGCGCCTTGAAGCGACATAGGACCGGCATCATCGCCTTGTGGATCCCGGACCAAATCTCGACCCACTACACCCACGTCGCCCGTGAACTGGGACGCTTGGTGAAACAGTCGAAACATGAGTTGATCATTTCGGAAGTCGGGGTGGCGGACATGAAACAAATTTGGACCCATCTGCCGGTTGACGGGATTTGCGCTGTAGATGCCTCGAAGGCGGTACAACTCGAGCTCAAGGAATTGGCGTCAAAATCCGTTCCAATTGTCAGTCTGGGAACCTATATCTCGCAGGAAACCGACAACGTCCAAGTGAATATGGAGGCAGGAACGATGGAAGCGATGACACATCTCATAGGGTCGGGATTCCGCCGTATTGCTCATGCCACGTTCGTGCGGAAAAACATCGCAGGCGAGATCCGCAGGATCGCATATGCAAAGGCCATGCGCGAGGCTGGTCTCAAGCCGGAATTCATTTATTATCCGCTCAGCGAACGACAACGTCCTGTTGCCCGGCAATTGATCCAGGACTACATCCGCGAGCACGGCCGCCCTGAGGCAATCTTCTGCCACTCGGACGATGCCGCGATCGGAATCTATCGAGGTCTCTGTGACGCGGGAATTCGCGTGCCAGCCGACATCGCCCTGATCGGCTGCGATGGCATCGAGGATACGGAATATCTGGAATGCCCTTTAACCACCCTCGTGCAACCCGTCGCCGAGATGTGTGCTACGGCCTGGCGGTTTTTACAAAACCGCATCGAGGAACCAGCAATTCCTCTCCAGCACTCGCTCATTGAGCCCAAAATCGCCATCCGGAATTCTTCTTTGCGCATTGCCTGAGCCCTCCTCTTCTCCAAAAATGACGAAATTTCGAAAATAATTAGCACGTGATAAATTTAAAATTGACTCAATCACACCGAGCCGGCAGGCTCGACGCACGGGATGTCGCATTTTTGCATTTAAATGCGTCTCCGGTCACTCCCGCCTTTGAGCCACCACACTGAATGAGCAATTTGCCGAAAAGCGGTTCTCAAGCGGGCTACAACTGCTTCCTGCTTATTTTCGCCGTGTTCGGCGGACTACTCTAACTTACCATGTCATCATTGCTCCAACCTACCATCAAAGCCCCGCTCGACCCAGACTTTCTGCCCGCAGTTCTGTTCAACCGTCGTTATGTAGAAGCCGTCCGCTCTTCCAGATTAGCCGTGCCGCTGGTGCTCGGTCTTGAACGTGAGTGCGGGTTGGTCTCACGATTTGAAACCGTGGTTTGTTCTAACGGAGATCCGGAGACCCTGCGCTACGTCGAGCGCATTGTGAAATTCCTACTCTGGTCCCGTGGCGGCTGGAAACTTCATGTCGGTGGTCCCAATGTCATTGGCGAACACATCCGTAAAACCTACTCAGTCCATGGCCCGCGCAAGTTCGATTGCCAGATGATGGAAGTCGCCTACAGCAATAAGTTTGTCGTTGTCCAAACAACTGCGAACAAGGTTCCCGCAGCTAAGGACAGGCAACTCGCTGCTGGTGGTCATCTCAAGGGCTGCCGCATCGGGTTTGACCTCGGGGCGAGCGACTACAAGGTTTCCGCCGTGATCGATGGAGAGGTCGTTTTCACCGAGGAAACACCGTGGGATCCGAAAAATCAGACCAACCCGGAATATCACTATCTTCACATCTCCGCGGCGCTCCACCGCGCCGCCGCCTGCATGCCGCGCGTGGACGCCATCGGTGGCAGTTCCGCCGGTATCATCGTGGATAACGAGATTCGGGTCGCTTCACTGCTTAGGGCCATACCCAGAAAACTCTTTCCAGCTGCGGCGGCAGTCTTCAAACGCATCCAGACCGAATGGAACGTGCCTCTTGTGGTGATGAATGACGGTGATGTCACCGCCCTCGCTGGCGCGCTCTCGCTCCAACAGAAAGGTATGTTGGGCGTCGCCATGGGATCAAGCGAAGCCGCTGGATTCATGGATAAAAAGGGGCGCATCCTCGGTTGGCTCAACGAACTGGCATTTGCCCCTATCGATTACAACCCAAAGGCCGTAGAGGATGAATGGTCCGGCGATATCGGCGGAGGCGCTTTGTATTTCTCGCAACAAGCCGTCAACAAACTTTTGCCCGCCGCCAAGATCAAGGTGCCGGAAAATATGGGGCTGCCGGAGCGCCTTGTGGAAGTTCAGACACTGATGGCCGCAGGCGACGAAAGGGCAGCGAAAATTTATGAAACCATCGGTGTATATCTCGGCTACACGATACCGCATTATGCCGATTTCTACGATTTCGCGCACATGCTGATACTCGGCCGCGTGACCACCGGCATCGGGGGGGATATTGTTTTAACGAAAGCCCGTGAAGTGCTGGACTTGGAGTTTCCAAAAATCGCCACTGACATCGCAATCCACGTGCCTGACGAAAAGACCCGCCGCGTCGGCCAAGCCGTAGCTGCCGCCAGCCTTCCAAAAGCCGGAAAATGATTTTATGAAACTGCACCATACCACTGCGGAAGTTTTTATTCCTGATCAGCTGCCCGAGACAGATGCGTTCCGCCGCATCACACACCTCGGCATCGGCGCTCATCAGGACGATCTTGAGT
Source organism: Akkermansiaceae bacterium (assembly GCA_903906515.1). Lineage (GTDB taxonomy): Bacteria > Verrucomicrobiota > Verrucomicrobiia > Verrucomicrobiales > Akkermansiaceae > Luteolibacter. Next base: position 2,542 of record CAIVKO010000178.1, on the reverse strand, counting down.
TCATGGCGTTCCACGGCATCCTCAGCTGCTTCGCCAGCGCGGAAAAATGGTTTGGCGGCGTGACCTGCACTAACGGAGCCGGTAGCTCGCGCTCGGGCCCGTATGCGGCTTTCACCGACGAGCACATGATGACGATCCGCCGCCAGGAGCAAAATACCGCGGCCGTGATCGGCGGTTATGCGGCGATGGTCCAGCTAGACTATCCTAGCAGCAGTGTGAAAAGCCCGACGGCACAGGAGTTGAAAGACGATCTCAAGAAAATCCTCGTTGCGAGCCAACCGGATGTCGTTTACACCCACAATCCCGCAGATAAACACGATACTCACATCGGCGTCACCATTGCAGCCTTGCAGGCGATGCGCGAAATCCCTCGCGCACAGCGACCGAAGCAGGTCATCGGTTGTGAAGTCTGGCGCAACCTCGACTGGCTGCCGGATTCTAATAAGATCTTGATGGACGTGAGCGGCCGTGACAATCTGGCAGCCGCATTGAACGGCGTTTTTGATTCCCAGATTGCAGGAGGCAAGCGCTACGACCTTGCGACCCTCGGTCGCCGCGCCGCCAACGCCACGTTTTTCGATTCTCACTCTACGGATCAAGCCACCCAGCTCATCTTTGGTCTGGACCTCACGCCGCTCGTCATCGACGATACGATCAACATCGTAGAATACACCTGCGGATTTATCGAGCGATTTCAAGAAGACGTCAGAAAAAAACTCGCCGCCCGCACATCTAACGTTCTCCAATAAAATGAAACGAGCATCGATCACCCTATCGCTTTTGTTGCCGTTCCTTCCGAGTGCTGTGGTGGCAGATGGCTATCCTTTTTTCCATGACACGCTCGAAGTCATTGGCAAATAGCCTGCAACTTTCTCTGTCGGAGACGCAAGAGGTCGAAGTGTCATCCACGGGACTCCTTACTTTTACAGAGAGGCAATGTGCGTTGCTCGCGAAGTTTTATGCGAGTGCTCCGAAGGAGATTCATCGTTCCAATCGATAATCAAAAAATTCCGAAAGAGATGCTCTCAACCGCCCATAATCATCTCAAATTCATTTCATTCTCTCCGTAATGAAGCGGTGACATCACGTCAAACGTTGCTCCATTGCCGTTACGGTTTTGTTAGCGTAGGTCGCGGAAGGGAAAAGGCCCGCCAGCTTCTTCCGGTGTGACCTTTTTGTCGCGCTGCGGCGAGTAGCGGGGTGCGACGTTTTCCTTGAGCCACTTTTTGAGCTGGGTGTGGAGCTTGGTGGTGAGTTCCGGCATTTGCTGGGCCAGGTCGTTTATTTCGTATGGGTCTTTCGGGATGTTGTAGAGGGAGAGTTTGCCATGCCAGTCCCAGATGAGTTTGTGGTCGCCGACGCGGATGGCGGAGTGCGGGGAGAGCGGTGTGCCGTGGTCGGGGTGTTTGACGCTCACGTTGAAGGGATAATGCCAGATCAAGGTGCGCTCCGGGCCGGGTGAGGCGGGGTTCTCTAACAATGGTAGCATGCTTTTTCCGTCGATGTTTTTTGGTGTGGGATTGCCGGTGAGATCGGCGACGGTCGGCAGGAAATCGGTGCAGTCGGTTACCGCGTTGCACCACTTGCCGCCCTCGAATCGACCGGGCTGCCAGACGATGGTTGGCACGCGGACACCGCCTTCATAGAGGCAGGCCTTGCCGCCTTTGAACGGTTGGTTGGTTGTGGCGGGTGGATTGGTGTATTCGACTCCGCCATTGTCTGAGGTGACGATGAGGACTGTGTTGGCTGCGAGACCGGTCTGTTCCAGTGTGGTTCGGATTTTGCCCACCGAGTCATCGAGGTGCTTGAGCATGGCGGCGTAGGTTGCGTTTTCGCGCCCTAGATTTCCGCGCTGCGGTTTTGACTCGAAATGTTTCACATCCACATCCGGTGCTTGGAACGGCGTGTGCACGGCAAAAGGGCAGTAGTAGAGAACGAAAGGTTTGCTCTTGGCCGCTCGGCTTTTCAGGTAGTCCGTTGCCCGGGCGTCGAGGTCGTCTGTTAGGTAAGGTTGGCCGGTTGGTGTGCTGGATTTTCCGATGCGAAAATTTCCCGGCATGGTGGGATAATATGGTTTGGTTCGGTCCCATTCCTCCTGCCACTTGAAGTAGGGCGATCCGCCTTCATCGAAGTAGGCCAATTCCTCATAGCCGTGGGCGGCGGGTTGGGATTCCGGAACGCCATGACCGCCGAGATGCCATTTGCCGAGAAAGGCGCAGTCGTGCGTCGGGAGCACCCGAGGCCAACTCGGAATTGACGGATCGAGGGCGGTGTTGCTGTGCGCATTCATCCACGGGCGTGGGCCTGGAATCGGGTCCTGGTGGTTATAGGCGTCGTGTGGGTTGTAACCCTCCGGCACTTTCAGGCCTTGATTGAAATAGGTCTTGGTGTTGGGGGTGGCGGTGGTCACACCCATGCGCGAGGCGATGCGACCGGTTTGGATTGCGGCACGTGTCGGTGAGCAGAGTTGGTTGGCGTAGGATTGGGAGAAGGCGATTCCGTCCGCCGCGAGTTTGTCGAGATGTGGGGTCTCGAAGAAGAG
>CAIVKO010000177.1 GCA_903906515.1 Akkermansiaceae bacterium | reverse complement strand
GAATCGCGGCATTCTGTCGCGGATGGCTAAGATGCCCGACAGGCCGCTGGCAACCATGTCCGGCATCGGTGTGGCCGAGCCATGCGGGCTGATCGCGATTGCTGTCAGGTATCTGTCCATCCGTCACACCTCTGCCAGATCAGCGAGTCGGGTCAAGGGCTTTCGGACGATCTTATTCGTTCCTTTGAAAAGTCGATGCCGCTGTCCAGATCTGGCTCATTCGGTAGCCCCATCATGAACGGAAAGGTATCGGGCCGAGACATCAGAAAGCTTGATGGGATCGGGCATGAGTAATAATCCTGCATGCTTCACAAGTTGGGCGGCGACATTTTCAGCAATCTCCCCGATACCACCGATATCGAGATAACCTCTGGAATGTTGGGCGAGGCTGCCGGAGGAGTGTGTGCATAGCATCCCGCTGAAAGAGACAATAAATCGGAGAGACGTTGCGTGAAGTCCTGAATTCACCTCACTTCATTCCGCCCAGCGCCTTCACCAATCTCGCCACCTCTGGCCGTCGTTCGGCCACTTTACGGTTCCAACCGAGTTGAAATGTGCGCTGGTGTTGATCCAGTCCGGGCAGGTTTTGCGTGCGTGTGGCCCAATCCTTGCGCCGTCGCCACCAATACTCCGGCACAAACACCGCCCAGCCCGCTACTTCAGCCAAGTCAGCCGCCTGCGGGTAGCTCGTGCATTCGGCACCGATCTTGAGGTTTACCCCGTGCTCTCGCTCGCATCCCGCGAGGAACTGGCGGAACTTCCCGTCGCCATCCAACACCACTATCGGTAAATCGATCAGACGTTTCCAACCGCTCTTATCCGGCTTTTCTCCCTCTGGCAGCAGCAATTTGAACCCGTAGCTTTCGAGTTTGACTACCGCTACGTTCCCACTCGCCTCCAGTCCGGATGCGATCCCCACATCCAACCGTTCTGCCGCGAGTCCCTCTTGGATCTTTCGCCACGTCAGGTTGCGCATCACCCAGGAAACCGGCTGCTTGCCCTTGCTCTGTTTGCCTATTTTCGGAATCAAAAACTCCCGGATCACCACCTCGCCCGCACCCACGGTGATCGACCGCTGCAACCCTCCCGCCTCAGCGGAAACCTCTCCCACTTCTCGCACGAATCGCTCGCACGAATCCGCCAGTCGTTGTGCCGCAGGTGTTGGCTGGAATGGCTTCTTCGTCCGGTCCAGCAGCTTGATGCCCAGTGCTTCTTCCAGTTCTCCCATCTGCCGACTGATCAGCGTCGCCCGGGTTGTATCCCCCTTAGCTGCTAAAGCAAAGCTACCGGCCTGCAATACTTCTGCCAGAGTTTGCAAGCGTTCCAGCGAAATACCTTTCTTCGAAAAAATTCCTGTCATGACTGCGAAGTCATGTGACATGTGATACTCACTATAGCAAGCAGTATCGTTCTGTGGCACTTTCCTTTCATTCGCCGCCGCGCCATGATGATGATCCCAGATATTTCCCAACTCCCAGGCCAAATCGAGGCTGCCCTGCAGTTCCTCTGCTTAACAGAGCAAATTGCAGCCCCGAAGAACTTCGGCGGCTCACCCGAGGCTGGGCGCGATCTCACTAAAACCGAACTCGAAGTCAAGGACTCCGCTCTCATCGTGCTGCTGGAATACTTCAACCACCCGGTGCCTGCTCCGGAGCAGCGCCAACCGCTTCAGCCCTCCGCCACCGGCAAACCGGGAGACCTCCCCATCTGAATCCCCATGACCCTTCCCCCATGAACCCCAAACCCAACAAACGCATCGACAAACTGCTCGGCGAACTCGGCCTGCACCCGGATGCCCTCGATCTGGACGAAGCTGCCGCCGACATCGAGAAATCCAGCTCACCGACACACAGTCGTCTCACCGGTCTCTGCGGTAAATCCTGTTACAGCAGCGAGGCCAACGCTCGCAAGTCCGGCAACCGCATCAAGAGCCACGGCGCTAACACCTCGTTCTTTCGCTCCTACTTCTGCGCCGAGTGCAAAGCCTGGCACCTCACCTCTGCCAAAAACGTCGGCCCCAGCAAATCATCCGGCACCACCCGCAACGCCGGTCGCAATCGCCGCAATCAACATCAAAACCCATCCTCCCATGAATCCTGAATCCCCAATCCCGCAACCATCCCCTGAAAGTGGCTGTGGCGTCTCGCCGCAGTCCGGCCAAGGAGCATCTCGCTCCGAGTCTTCCGCCCAAGATCCCGAGAAATCTTCCTCCCATCTTCTCCCCCCACTGATCACTGCCCACTGCTCACTCGGCACTTCTTCCCCCTCCTTCGACGACATGGGCTTCGTCTATCCGCCCGAAATGTCCGCCGAGCCTGACTACGTCGGTGATTACGACTTCGAGGAAGACGCCCGCGAACGCGAACTCCTCATGGACGACCTCGCCGACGACAACGACGATTTCGCTCGATCAGACGACGAAGGTTGGTTCTACTCCGACGAGGATTGAAAATGGCAAGCTAAACGCTTGATTCTGTTGAGTCGATAAGTGCGTAAAAAGACGCGTGAAAGGTCAAGGGTGGGACAGAACCAACCTCCATGTTTGCCCTCGAACTTTATCCTTTAATCGAACCGCCCAACCCTGAATCTCATGACCTCGTTTCAGTCTTCGGGCGTCTGAAGGATGAACGAAAATGATTACCCCATTAAAATCGATCAATCCATGCGGTCGATCAGGAGCTTGAGTGAATACTCCTCTGATAGGCTCAAAAAAGCAGGGCTGTTCCTCTCTTTTGGTTTGCTTCCACCATAAAATATGAGATTTTTCACCATCAAGTCTCATCCACCATAAATTGATGCAGTCGCCGACCGTGAGAGATTTTGCACTCGGCCAACGATCAAAATAGATCGGAATAAAACTTTGTGAAGGTGTTGCTACTGAAACAAAATTCTTATCCATTCTTGTTTCGAATACAACTCCGGTCTGGAGAAACCCCAAATCATTCGGATTTGTGCATGCTTCCCAAGCGAGAACATTGCTCACACCATGTTCTCGCTCAAGAAAAATGGCTTTGATTGCCAGCATATTAGGATCCGGTTTCAGCCCCTTCCGGAACTTCAAAGTTATGATTTTCCCATCTCCCTTGGCACACAAAAAGCGCCCCTCAGATTCGAGCGGGCGCAAAATTGCACACACACGCGCTTCCAACCCATCTGCTAGAATTTCGTCTGCCTTCTCGGAATACGGCCGCGCATACTCTAAGATGTCCAGACTCCCGTCCGCATTATCTCTGTGAAACCAAGTCGGCATAGGATCTCGCCATTCGCTTCCCGACAGGGCACGCAGCCGAATCGCCTCCTTAATGCTCGCACTGGCGGGAGCCAACTCGCCTTCAGCGGCGAGCAAGTCCGCGTATTTTTTGAAAAGCGGAATTTTGAGGCTTTCGTCCTCCGTGGTACAACAAACCGCCTTTGATAACACAATCTTAAGCTCAGAACCACTCAAGGCATCAGCCAATGCCTGCCAGCGCCAGTATTCGTCTGGATTATGTTGCACCGCCTTCAGCAGATGAACTCGGGCTTGATCTTGATCGCGTCCGGTCCATAGCAAAATCCGACCCAAGTGATAATGACCAAATTTTCCCTCTTCAAACGAATCCTTCCATGCGGTCAGCAACTGTTGGAGGGCGGGCCTTTCCCCGTGCAGATCGGAGTGCTTTTTAAGACTCTTGTGGATCGCGGTGAGCAGTTGAGACTGAAACGGTTCGTTGTCCGCATCGGGGCGATCAAATTCAGCGGGGTTGATGCGTTCTAAACCCAAGTGTTCCACAAATGGGACGAATCCCTGCCATGTCTCGGCAAGTTTCTTTGCCTGAATTAAGAGACACATGAAGATTTTTGGACTCGGCGGCCAATCTGGTTTCCAGCAGGATTGAAACTCATTGAGACACCGCTGGACTTCATCCGATCTCGCTCCTACTGGGTCTCTCATTTTCCTATAAAGAACCCATGCGTAGGCCTCTCCAACTCGAGGAGTCGCATTCACTGACTTCGCAATCGGACGTAAAAGCTGGATAGCTTCGCCATATTTGCCATCTTCGATGCTTAGTTTGGTTGCCCGTATACAAACTTCGTCTTCCGGACTAGCATTCAAAATACGGGCAACACACTCGCGCAGAATCTTATGCCACTCATCGCCCGGCAACTTGAGGACACGGAGTTCTTCTTTCGCCTTATCAAGAAGCTCTCCTCCATCGTCCACCCTCTGAAGTCGTTTGACTTCGTCATACAGACACCACGCCAGTTCGCGCACGGTATCTTGATCGCCAGGGTCCTCGACGTACAGCCTTCGGCCGTGTTCCAGTGCCTCCGCGAGTTTTCCCGCCTTTCGCAGAATCCCGACGTCCTTTGTTCCGATAGGTGATTTTTCGTCAGGCATGTATTATTTTGAGTAGGTCGCCCAAATCCGTCGGGCACCCTGGTTGTGGCAGGAACCGGGTGGACTTGCCCATTCCATCAATATAGTAATTCACAGCTGTTTCCGTTTCTTTCCACTCCAGCCTAGCTGTCAAATGATAAATGGTGTTCGACCGCAGTCCTATAAGTCGAATTCCCGCAGTCCTAAGTCGATCTTTCAATGCCTCCGAGAAATCCTGGTGGATACCAAGGATCTGCTCGTCGGGCTCTGCAGATGATGCCAGTGTGGCCGACTTACCCTTGAGCTTGTCGAGAATTGCCGCTACTTCGCTATCTAGCTGATCCTGCCCCCTCGTGGCTTTTACTTTAACCCTGCTGATCTTTTGCTTGCCGTCATAATACACGGACACTGGCACATGCCTGCCTTCGCAAATCAAAACGAACTGTTCTTCCCATTGTAGGCTCCGCAAAGAGTCAATTTCCCAGCCCTCCGGAATAACACCCGCAATCAAGGATCGAATCACTTCTGATAGCGTCTTCGAATCTGCATTGGGGCTGGCTAAAAGCCGACCATCAATCACCCCGGATGGCGCTGATTGTAGTGGGGCAGAATATGGCATCTCGACAAAGGACGAACTCATGGTCGATTTTAAGATAGGCCGGTGAAGAGCGTTTGTGGCGACAACCCTCTGCTTTGCCCGAGTCAGTGCCGTGTAGCTCCACCGCAGGCTTTCGGCGTCAAGTTTGTCCCGACCGGAGAAATCAACAAACACGGTCGGCCATTCGCCGCCCTGTGCTTTATGGCAGGTGATGGCGTAACCGAATTTCAGCATTACTGCATTAAAGTATGGATCGGCCTTGAGGACTTCCTTGAACTCGGGCTGGCTCGGCTTCAGGTGAGGATGTCGGTTCCTGAAGTCGACATAGAGCGCCTTCGAATACTCCGAAGGAAGATCCCTTTCCGCATTGAGCAGGCAGTCTTCGGAGATTTTACAGGGTATTTCAAAGTAGCCTTCCCGGTCGTCACTGAAACGCAAGGTCGCTATGCGAAATTTTAATAGGACAGTGACATTCTGCCGACCGCCCTTTTCTTTGTCTGTGCCGATATTGAGATGCACCGTCTTCACCTCGGTTTCTCCATCTACCTCAATCACCTGTCCCATCTGTCCATTCATTAGCGGGCGTTCGTGGCGGTAATTGTTTCGAACCACAATAATTTGATCTCCTTTGGTAAGGCTTGGTATCCCAGGAAAGAGTCTGGATCGAACAGCTTCGTTATAGGTCCTAGTCAGAGGGTTCGTATAAGCAATAATTACCATGCCGGGAGTTAGCGAACTAATCCTTTCGCTGACAAAAGTTTCCACCAAAGCATCAGGCGAAACCTCGCGGACCTGATCCTCGTCCGCGACAAAATCAAAGCTTGGAAAACGACCCATCCGCAGCAATTCGCGCATACGCGTTGCGTTTTTAACGATGATGCTCGAATCCGCTTGTCGGACCACATCGATGAGTGTGCTCGAAGTGGTCCGAATCCGGCGTTTCTCCCGCAGGTAAGATTCGTCAAGTGCTGGCGGGCTTTTGGTAGAACTCATTCCATAAGGCGGGAGTTGGGCATCATCGCCCACCAAAATGAGCTTCTTCCGGTAGTCGTTCGCATCGAAGTTGATGTATTGTAGTAGATCGCTCAAGAGTCTCCCCGATCCGAAATGCATGAACTCGGCCTCCGAATACATGTCTGAAATCATTGATGCCTCATCTACGATGAACACCGTGTCGTGCTCCATGTCATTATTTTTCAAATCGAAGTAGAACTTGTAGGTTATGTCCCCGCTTTCATCGAGTTCTCGGAATTCCTTGAGGGTATTGAGGGCATAGATATGACGGTGAATTGTGGACGCATCAACCTGGTGACGTTCGCGTATTACGTGTGCGGCTCTTCCGGTCGGGGCCATCATTTCCGGCTTCCGGTTGCCACTCTGCAAGTAGCGCACCAACCCACCGATAAGGAAGGTCTTGCCCGTTCCGGCGTAGCCATTAAGTACGAAGCACTGACTATCGGGGTCATCTAGAAATTTCTGGAGAGCATCTACAGTAATCGCTTGCGATGGGGTTAGTTGGTGGCCTGCGAAAAATTCCTTAAGGCGTCTCGTCTCTTCGACTTGGACCGCGGGAACCAATCCGGTCTGCAACTGCTCCCCACTGAACATCCGACTCTCTACGCCAGTTGCCAGAGACTGTAACTTTCCCCGAAGATTGGCGACCTCTTCCGTGAGATTCTTCCCTCCACCAAAACGCACACTGAATTTGGAGACCGAGTTCAAGTGGGCGTCCACCTCATCGCAAGTAAGTCCCTTGAGCGGCCAGTGGCCTTCGCAGCGGTTCCTCACCTCCCTCATGTCGTGGAGCAGTTCCCAGTCTTCTTTTCTGATAGCGTTGCGTGCCTTCAAGAATCGGAAGTTTGCCGACAATACATTGAGCAAACCGGAGAGGTCCATGTCCTCAAGTTGCTTCCAATGCCCTTCTTTAATTCTCCACTCATCCTTTTCATGAACAATCCCCCAGACGTGGTTCTCCAACCATTTCTGGCCTCCGTGTCTCAGAAGTTGCCCACTAAGCCACTTCGCTAGGTCTGTGGCGATGCAGTGCAGAACCGTGATCATCTCCGCACGAACCGGAGCGTTGGTTGAGGGGTATGGAGTCATGTTCTTCTAAAGCAAGCTATCGTAATAAACTATTCAACGACGAACAACGTTTCCCGTTGGCTTCTCGCAAATTTGATGAGATTGTAGATCGCTTCGATCTTCACGACCTTGGCCATGCTCTGCCTGTCATTTCTGGTATCTCGATCCTCGACGAAAATTCCTGCGATTCCTGTCGCGCATTCGGGGATTTTAGCACCCTGCCCGCTGGGCATGTGCCAGACACCACCCCCAGACATCCCGTCGAGGTCGAACAGTTCCTGAATCTTTTTGTTGGTTGATGCATCCCAGAAATCTCGCCTCTTTTTCGTCTCAAGGGCAAAGTGAAACTTTGGGTCACCACCGATAGACCGGACCCTTTCCGCGTTTTCCATAAAGGATTGAATGTGGCAGCAAGCACATGTATCGGCGTAGCGCATTTTCTGACGGTCATAGTAATTCTTCCTGGCCGGAAAGCCCGAAATAAGGCAATCAACGGTAACAGGTGGAGGGTTGTTTTTGTCCAAGTCAAAGAAGGACATCCCCTCGTCCACGAGGAAATTTCGGTAGTTGCTGGTGGCTAATAGGAGGGCAAGATCGAGGCCTTCCTCATATTTTCGATCTTGTTGCTTTACGGCAACAATCCCCTCGGGCTTGTCCATAAAACCTCTGACCTCATTGCCTTTCACTACCGCTATCCCCACCGGTCCAGATAGTTCATCGACTACATGGGAGGCGCTCGCGACATAGTCAATTCCATCAATCCGGAGAAGCACACCAGACCCTACAAATTCAGGGCTAGGGCCTCCTGAGGTCATAATGGCAACTGTATGGAAGAAGGGATTGATCATAGAGATTCTTGTATGATCCTGAGATAGGAGACAGGGTCAGGTTCAATCCGCAACAAGCGGATTCCAGACCCGCTGGAAGCCGCAGTCGCGGAAGTCCTTTTCGTTGACGGTGGCGAATTCGGTGACACCTTGTTGGATGAGGAGGAGCGCGGCCCGCCAATCGTAGGCGCGGCGGCGGGCGAAATCGGTTTCGCGGAGTTTCGGCCAGAAGGCGTCATGGAAGTCCCGGCTCTCAGGAGGGAATCCGATGACTTGCCAACGGGGGTGCTGGCGAAAGGCCTCGCAGACATCGGTGGCAGCGGCGGGCGAGAGGGGCTTGGCAAGCACGGCGGGGTTCCGCAGCAGCACGTAGAGTTCCAGTAGGATGAATTCACAAATTGCGACGTCATGGCGATCCTGGAGGGATTCCAGAAACGCCGCCGCCCGCGGGTGGTTGGCATTGCGGGATTCCACGGCGGGCAAAAGGATGTTGGTGTCCAGCGAGATCATCGGTTGGCGAGGCTGCGGTTGCTTTCATCATCCGCAGCAATGTCGCGAAGGGAATCCAAGGGAGCCTTGATGCCGCCCGCATCGACGCGAGGAAGCGTCCAGGCACCACGTGTCGACTCGGTGCTTGGGAAACGGTCGAGAAACAACTCCAAGCCACGTCGGGTGACCTCGGCGAGGGAAAGCTCCCGTTGCGCGGCAAAGACCTTGGCTCGCTGGTAAAGCTCGTCGGGGAGTTGGATCTGGGTGCGCGTCATGCTGTAAATTCTACATCACTCTGTGGCGATGTCAACCTCTCACCTCCCTTCTTCTCATGACCCCGCAGTCATGTGACATGCGAACAGTGTCCTACCAAGGTGCGGTCGGTAGTGGCATTCTCGCGTCATGGCAACCACTGAATCCAAAACACAAGATCAACCTAGTTTGATCCAGATCCGCCTCGAAAACCTGTTTTCCTTAGTCTGTAAAGGAGTGTTGATCCTCATGCCGGTCCTGTTTGCAGTGGCGCACATTGCGGCGGATGGAGCAGCGTGGGATTTCGCGACGGGCGAGACCTTTAGTCCGATGTTCAATGTCGTGGGTTCGTATGCATGGCGGAGTCCGGCGGGTTGGGCGGTGGTGGCCTGCATGGTGGGCTTCGCGTGGGTGCTGGGCTTTATCTCATGGCACGCGGCGAAGCGGGGACCGGGTTTTCTCGCATGGTTCACCGCGGTGTCGGCGGCCATCGCGATGGTCCTGGTGCTGCAAGCGGCGTGGATGCCGCTCAAGCCAGACAGGGAGGCATTTTCCCAGATCCAGAGGGAAATGGCACAGGAGCCGACCCAAGAGACGAAGTTGGAGATCTGGAGCGGCGGTTTGTACGCGGTGGGCCTGCCATTGCCAGAGGGAGCCGTATCGCCCACGTATTTCAAAAGCTTGCGATTCCACTGGATTCACCAATACGCAATCGGTGGCGCGATGGTCCTGATTGTTCTCACCGTGTTTGGCACAAGGTATCTTTGGGAGCGTAAAAAGAAGGGAGTCGATTTTTGGTTATATGCCAATCTTGTGGTGATCATCTGCATGGGGGCAGGGATTTTAGGGCGGCTACTGCTGCCTGACTTCAATGGCCTGACCCAGCGAGTCACGTATTTAGGGATCTACCTCTGGATGCTCTTGGTCGTGCGGGAAATCGAACGGGGAAGACGCTTGGGCATTAACGCTGAAAATCTAAGATGCTCAACTTCACGAAGTCTTGGCGTTTCTGCCGCTGAGAGGCAGGATGCGACGGTCACAGACACGCCTCAATTTTGAACGCTCATGAGATTCGAACCTCCATTTAAACCCCGTATCCCCGACATCACGACCGCCCCTCCGTTCGGACGGAGTCCGGATGGACATTGGATTGTATCCGTGGCAGATTTGCCGAGACTTCCGATCCCGAAGCATGTGGTTGTCACGAAGGATTTTATTGAATTCGACGGTTGGGTTTTCCCTTTGTCTTATGTCACCAAGAGTCTGCTGGTCTGGCTTCAGCAGTCGTTTCTCCGGTGGGTAAAAGAGGATGATAGTAAGGAGAACAAGGAGTGGGTCGACGGCCTCGTTGAGGCCTTTCAGGATGCCTTGAGCGGGGAACTCTGAATCTCATGAGGAACATCAAACCGCGTCATCCTCACCTTGTAACCCGGTTGAATCAACGGTGATTTCGACTGTGCGAAAAATACCGGGCGGTGAGAGGACGAATGCTCGGAAATACCAAATTTTTAACGGGTTTAAAGCTGGAAAGCCCCCGGAATTTGCTTGTGAACCATACAAATATTTCATCAAATACACGCATAAAAAAATCCGGCTGGCTGGAATCAGTTCTCGCCGAGTTGGAGGAACCGTAAGAAAAACTCAAACTTGAGGAGTTAGAATCATGAGCGCCCAATCAAAACCAGACCCGTTGGAAGAACTGCTGGCAATGCCGCTTAAGAAACGCATTGCCGCCATTGACGAGGATGTGGAAACTCGTAAAGACAGATATGCGGGAATTGACGCATTCGACCTTGCGGACGCCCTTGAAGTAGAACAACCAGAACAGCCTGCAGACGCATGGGGATTCACCCACTACGCGGAAAAGCAAACATTAGAGGAATTTGCCGATTTTCAAGATCCGGTCTCAGAGCTTGTTTTTTACTTAAAGGATCACGTGAAAGAAAAGCGATTCAAAGAATTGACGCTAAAGTTTGAGCAGTTGGATTCGATAGATAAACCTAGCTTTGAATTTCTGAAGCCGGCTGAAAGATTGCTTATTGAGGAGGCCATAAATGCCGAACAACTCGAAGCAAATAAGAGCAACGGGATGTGCTGCGTGGCTTCGTATATGGTTTGTAAAAATGGCCACGTGCTGTGTTTCGAGGGAGATATTGAAGACGACGGGACATGCCTTGAGTTAAGGACTCCATATGACTATCGCGACGGTAAATTCATCGACCTCAGTAACTGCATCATAGAAGAAACATAGGATTGAATTACGTCTGCCAACCGCCGTTATTGATGCTCTTGAACACCCATCTGATTCATTCGTAAGATAACGCGTGAGTGCAGCACTTCATTGACGGTCTCAATCCACCACATAGATGGGACGGATGACTGGTGATTTCCTTGAATTTCATCATTTTGTGGAGACTTCACTCCATACGAAGTCCGTTGAGTTTTGTGGGATCGAGCTGCTCCCATGGCAATCTAGGCTTGCCGAAATGCCCGTAAGCAGCAGTTTGTTGATAGATCGGCTGTTTTAGGCCAAGCTCCCGGATGATGCCTGCGGGAGTCAGGTCAAACAGATCGGAAACGAGCGCTGCGATGGCACTGGCGTCCCGAGTCCCGGTTCCGTGGGTGTCGATGTAAAGGGATGTCGGTTCTGCCACACCGATGGCGTAGGATAACTGGACCGTGCAACGGGAAGCCAAACCCGCCGCCACGATGTGCTTTGCAACATACCGGGCTGCGTAGGCGGCAGAGCGGTCCACCTTCGTGGGGTCTTTTCCTGAAAACGCGCCGCCGCCGTGAGGACAACTGCCGCCGTAGGTATCGACGATGATTTTTCTGCCGGTCAGGCCCGTGTCACCGTGGGGGCCACCGACGATGAAACTGCCCGAGGGATTGATCAAACAGTCTGGAGAAGAACCGGGGAATCGATCTTCGATGACAGGCCGGATGATTTGATCGATCACCACCTCCCTGATCGTGTCCTGGGCGATTTCCGGCGAGTGTTGGGTGGAAAGCACGATTTTTTCCACAGCTACAGGCTTACCATCGATGTATCGCAGAGTGACTTGCGATTTAGCGTCGGGTCTAAGCCATGGCAGTGCACCGCTTTTGCGGAGGGCCGCCTGGCGCTCGACAAGTCGGTGAGCAAGAAGAATCGGAAGCGGCATCAATTCTGGAGACTCGTCGCAAGCATAGCCAAACATCAACCCCTGATCTCCCGCTCCGCCATCGACGACGCTCTCACGGATCTCCCTACTTTGTTCATGGAGCAGGTTTAGATATTCGGACTTCGACGCATCAAAACCAACATCCTCGCAATCGTAGCCGATGCCCTGGATCACCTCCCGGGCGACTTCGACCGCATCGACCCGAGCGGTCGATGAAACCTCGCCGGCGATGACAAGCTGCCCGGTGGTAATTAGGCACTCACAAGCGACCTTGGCGTCGGGGTCTTGTCGGAGGTAGGCATCGAGAATAGCATCCGAAATCTGATCGGCGACCTTGTCGGGATGCCCTTCGGAAACAGATTCGCTGGTGAAAAGATAGGATGATTTGGATGTGGTGGTCATTTTTAGGGGCGAATGGTTGGTTGTGTATTAGTAGATGTGATACGTGTGGGCAAATGTGATTTTTCGAGGCAAGGTAAGAACGGGGTAGGCTGTGCAAACCAAGGAATTACCACAGGTCATTCGTCGTGAGTTCGGCGTCCTTGCCCCACAATCCCTTCACCTGTCCTGCGGCGATGGCGATCTTCATCGCCCTGCGGCGGTCACACCAGGTTCCGTCGGATAGAAGAAATCCGAGGTCGGAATACCTCGGCCGCTTTTTGCGCTGCAATGCCATCAGGCACACGATGTCATGATGTCGGTTCGGTGGCGGCAGGGTGACGATTTCACCATCCCAACAGTGGATGGCGGCGGCCTCGATTCTCAAGGTGCCGGAATCATCCGCCGGCACCTCTGGGGTTTTGTTGGCATGCGGTTTTTTATTCATGCGATGATTATAGCAATCCGGCATAGGTTTTGTCTAATCGGCGGTTGTCATTATGTGCGCAGCTGCCGGTCCGGGTCTCGTTGCGGACACCATGCATGGAGCCGTCCGGCATGGCTTCCATCGCAGATGATCAAAACTTCATGACAACCCACATACAGCCGGCGACTTGACATTCGGGAAGAAACCTGCCATTATCCCTCCGACATCGCGAGAGTCCGCCGTAAGTGGGGGCCGGCAACCTAGCAGAGACGCCAAGGTGCTACCGGATCGAAAGATCCGGCATGTGGGGAGGGACCAGACAAACCCGACCAACAAGAGTCTCACCGGAATTTCCGACGCCCGCTCTGATGTCATCAGGACGGGCGTTTTGATTTTCCGGGTCCCGCGATGTCGTGTCCTCTCAAAAAACTACGACATCAACATGAACCAAATTATACAACCCGTCATATCCCGCCGTCAGAAGACAGCGAGACCTGATCATCACCTCTGGAACAACCACGGAATCTGGTGGTTCCACGGCACACTTCATCTGCCTGATTACACATCCCGGCGCATCCGTTGCAACCTGGGAACATCCGACGTGCAGACCGCCCGCCAGATCCGCGACCGCATTCTTTCCGCCAACCACCTCCAATTTCCATGAGCATTCCCCTCTCAAATGATCCGGATATCTTCGATATCCCAGATGGGCTTGCCGATTGGTGCGCCCTACAAGGGATAGAGGCAGACCTCTATGCACGATTCGATGGAGGGGGCCATAATGGCTATGTTGTAGCGTTCCCTAATCCCGCATCCATCGGCCGGGTTCTAGAGGCGTTTCCCTCACTCGGACGCCGGGCACTCCTCGGCGAGATGCTCCAACATCTCGGTCCATTGCGTAAGGGGCGCATCTGACAACCACACCAACCAAACCAATGACACCATCACACTACGAAAAGGGACCTGAATTCCTCAGCCGAATCAAACCCGGCGAGGATTTCAAGGACTTCAAGAAGCGCATAATCCAACAGCTCAAGAACAAGGGCTGGATCGCGTCGAAAGAAGACACTCCCGGGCCGACAATCCAAATCGGGAAAGAGGATGCGCCATCGTCGACAGATCCGAATCCGTCCCCGATCTACATCCATAATCAAAAAAATCCCCAAGTCTGACCCCGTATTTGTCCCACCCCTGATAATATAAATAATTCAACGCTACCTAACAAACGTCATGGAAACCTTCTCTCCCGGCGACCGAGTTGTCGCCATCAATACCGACTTCTCCCGTCCTCTCTGCGGACCACCCGACTTTGACCGTCATCCTTTCTTCTTCCCGAACGGTCTCATCCGCAACGGCGTGGTATACCATGTCCAGTCGGTAAGACCCGGGCCGAAGGGTGGAGATGGGTATCAAAGCATCGAAATCACCGGACACCCGGTGTTCTGGGGTCTTACCCTGATCTACTGGAATGCTTCCCGCTTTCGCAAAGTCGATCCCCTGCGCGACCACGCGCCCGAGAAACGCCGCAGGAAACAACCGGTTTCCCGCAAGCTCTGCGTGATCTCCTGAAATCCAACATCCACCCATAAACCATCACCATGAAATCGAAACGCAATTCCTCGAAAACAAACCCTGGATCATTCCGCCCGGAGTCTTACTGGAAGGACAACAATCCGCTGTCCTCCATCCTGCGAAACATCAAGAGCACCAAGCGCCGCCAGATGATCGCCGACTACTGGAACGCCGGATACGTCGAAAATCTTTTGCAGGAAAACCTCGCGGACGATCCCAGCCCGGACTTCCAGCGGTTCCTCGAAAGTATCCACCCCTCGTTCATGGGCGGAGCCTACCTTCCTGATTTCCTCCCGACCGAGGTCGAGATCGCACGTGTCGAACTGGAGTCGACCACATCGGATGTGATCAGCATCCGCGCCCGCCACGAACCGGGCGGCAAACTCATCCACTACCGGATCGTCGACGAATACGAAACCGATTTCAAGTTCGAGCCAACAACATCAACCGGGCCGCTCTCACACGATGAATTGATCGCGCTCCTCGACGGCGTGGACGACGGTCGCGACGGTGGTCTGGCCCTCTGTTACAACGAGATGAACTTCTCGGCCATGGGAGACGCCGAATTCCTGCGACATTTCACCAGTGTCAGCTCCCTGTTCTACCCGATAGCTGATGAACGAGTGTCTGAGGGCATTCTGACGCCATCCACCAGGAATTTTAGCCTTCATCCCGGTATCGTTGAGGGCACCTGAATAGTCGGAGATGGAAATGATATTTCCTGTCTCAGCCCGCCAGGGGGCCAACCATGCTTTGAGGTTGTCGGTGAGGGGAACGAGCCTGCGCGCCGCTGTCTTCGCCTTGCTGCCGGCAATCTCGATGTGCCCCCGGTCCCACTTGATGTCCTCCCAGTCGAGGCGGAGGATCTCAGCCGAGCGGATTCCAGCGAACCCACCGATGGCGATCAGGGGCAGAATCCGTGCATTGGCCGCCAGGAGAATCCTACCCATCTCATCGGGCGTGAAGATCTCGATGCCGGTGTCCGGCACTTTGAACGACTCACTCAACTCGGCGGCCGTCTTGCGGTCGGGATGGAGGTAGCCCTGCTTCTTGGCGAAACTGAACATCGTGATCAGGTTCCGCCGGATAGTGTTCCTGCTGACCGGCCCGAGCTTGTCGAGACTCCCAAGAAAGCGATTGATGTCACCCACCGCGATGTCGGTGATGTTCCCCTTCAAGCGATCTGTGAACTTTTTGAGGTTGTGTCGGGCACTCCGAACGTAAGCGTCGCTGACCCCACTTGACTGCCGAGAGGCGACGAACTCGTTGGCCGCCTGGGCGGTGGTGCGGATGGCGACAAGGTCGGCACGGTTGGCTGCATAGAACCGAACGGCATCCGCAATCGGAATCTCCCCGGCTGTCCGGCGGGCGCTCACCCATTCGTCCATGGCGGCAGCGAGGGTCACGCCGAACTCGCGGGCAGTTCGCTCGCAATGTCGGAGTAGGTCGATGTCGCGCCGGGTGGCTTCACATGTCTCTGTGCCGCCGTTTATGAGACGGACGGTGATCTGCTGAGCGATCATCTTCGCTTCCTCGATGCAGGACAGGCACCGGGTCTTTCGTCCCCCTCCCTCCTTCCAAGCCAGCGTGAACTGGTCATACCCATCCTTGCGGTTAATGGTGTAGATACGGACTTTGGCAGGGCCGGTTCCGATCTCCACGACTGCACTGCGGCGTTTGCGTTTGCGGGACATAGGCCCCGGTTTCCGTGTCAACTTGTGTGGAATCTTGTGTGGGATTCCTGTCGCGGACTTTCCGGAATCTCCTAAGTCCGTTGATGTCGAGTCACTTGTGGCGTGACTCCTTAACAATGGTCGGGGCGGCGGGATTCGAACCCACGGCCTCTTCGTCCCGAACGAAGCGCGCTACCAGACTGCGCTACGCCCCGACTTGTTGAGAACGTGGCCGTGAGCCTTTGCAGGTTCGCGGTCACGGAAAATTTCTATGCACCCACGCAGATTGCGGGCAAGAAAATTCCTCAGAGATGCGAAAAACATCCGGATTTTTTCATGATGTTAAAGTCGAGTCATCCCACGCCTGACACGGTGCGCCGCTTCGACCGCGGGTTGAGATGGTAGTGGCATATGTCGTTCACCTTGATAGGAAATTGGGGATTTGGTTCTCATTTACGGTTGAATCAAAATCCCCAATATCAAATCACCCAATCTCCAATGTTCCTTTCAGGATCTTGTGTCAAACAGGCCGAGTTGTCCGGCGGGCGGGGCGGTTTCCGCAGCCAATCGTTCTCGGGCGGTTTCAAGGTAGTGGGCGTCCAGTTCGATGCCGGTGAACTCCGTGATGCCGGCGCGGTGGGCTGCGATGGCCGAGGTGCCGATGCCGAGGAAGGGGTCTAACAATCGTGTCGCCGCGCCTTTGCCGTGAATGCGGACGCATTGCTCGACGAGGGCCACGGGAAAGGTGGCGGGGTGGGGGCGTTCCTTGTCGCGGGACTGGATGGTCTCGTAGGGAATGAACCAGGTATTGCCACGGCAGCGCAGGTCCGCGCCGCCGGTGTGACCCCAGCGGGCGATGTTGGACTTGTGGACGTAGGGGACACCCGCGGCGCGGCGGTCTAGTTCCACCGCACCGTATTTTGTTAGGTGGAAGACATACTCGTGGCAGTCGTTGACGAAGCGCTTGGAATTGATCGGCTTGAAATGCCCGGCGCTCACCTGATCTCCTGCGGGTGTCTCGATGGTGATGGATTTGATCCAGTGAAACGTGTTCTGGAGCGTGAACAACGGGGCGTCTCCGTCGGTGAGAGCGAGGATCAATTGGTGTGGCAACAGCGGGCTCGCGGGGGATGCTCCGACGTTGAGAAAAAACGAGGCGTCGTCCGTCATCACGCGTTTCACCTCCGCCGCCCATTTCCGGCACCAGAGCAGGAATTCCTCGCGCGGAGCGGTGTCCTTGAAGCTCTTGTAGGCGATGCCCAGATTGTAAGGCGGCGAGGTGACCGCCAGATCCACCGAGGATTCTGTTAGCGTGGGAAGGATTTTCAGGCAGTCGCCGTGGAGGAGATTCACGTAGGGAGGATGAGGAAAGGAGTTACGGTCACGGTTCTTTCACCGGGATCGCCTTGGGTGGGGGGTTCTCGAACAATCTGCCGCCTCCGGCGAGGTTGTCCTTAATGAGAAACCAGATCACGATCGCCAGAAGAAGTGATAGCACCTTTGCCAGCCAGTTTTTCGTCAGATTCAGTTTCATTGGATAGTTTGCCGGAGAAGAAGATGTGGGCGATGCGTTCGCGGAATTGTTTTTCGGTGAGATTGCGCTGGAGGCCGCCGTTCTGGCTGATGGAGATGGCGCCGGTTTCCTCGCTGACCACCACGGCGATGGCATCGGTGCGCTCGGTGAGGCCGATTGCCGCGCGGTGGCGTAGCCCGGTCGAGCGGTCCTGCATTTCGCGCTCGGTCACCGGAAACACGCAGGCGGCTCCGGCCACGCGGTCGTCGGCGATGATCATGCCGCCGTCGTGCAGCGGGGCTTTCGGGAAAAACACCGCCATCGCCAGTTCCGGAGAAAAGCTCGCGTCGAGCGCCACGCCGGTGTCGAGTTGTTCCTTGAGGCTGACATCGCGCTGGATGGCGAAGAGTGCGCCGATGCGTTTTTTTGAGAGGTTCATCACCGAGTCGGCGAAGCGTTCGATGAAATCGTGGCGGCGTTTGCTGTAGAGCGAGAACAGGCGGTTGCTGCCGAGGCGGGCGAGGCCGGTGCGCAGTTCAGGTTGGAAAATGACGATCAGGGCGAAGGCGATGCCCGCCGCGGCGCGGGTGATGATCCACTGGATGACCTCCAGCTTGAATGCCGTGGAAACCAGCGTGAGCACCACGAGCAGGGTTCCAAGGCCGACGAGAATCTGCGCGCCCCGGGTGGCCCGGAAGGTGCGGTAGATCTGGTAGATGCAGGTGGCGAGGAGAAGGATCTCAATGCCATGCCGCCAAGGTTCTTGGAGGAAGGTGGTCCACATGGATTCAGGATGCAGGGGAGCCTACATCAGATTTGCAGGGTCTGACAACCCCTGAAATTCGGACGTTTGGAAAACTCACCCCTTGCCGAGCGTGCCCGGCTGGCTTTTACTCCGGCCATGCATCAAGAGATCCAATTGACGAGAGAAGTGTCCGCCATCCAGATTCCGAGCGGGGACAGCCTGGTATTGCCTGCGGGGCTCTCGGTTTTCATCACGCAACGCCTTGGCGGCACGTACACCGTGGCGACATCGCAGGGTTTGGCCCGGATTTCCTCGCAGGATGCCGATGCCCTGGGCGTGGATCCCGAGGAGGACAAGAAAAAGCAGGAAGCGGCCATCAAGCTCCAGGACGCCCCCCTCGAAGAACAGATCTGGGCACAGCTCAAGGGCGTCTATGACCCGGAAATTCCAGTGGATATTGTCAATCTCGGCCTTGTGTATGATTGCGGTATTGAGGACATCGGCGGCCAAACCGTGGCCGCCGTGAAAATGACTCTGACCGCCCCTGGTTGCGGCATGGGCCCGGTCATCGCCGCAGACGCTCAAGCCCGGATCATGACCATCGATGGTATCGACGACGCCCGCGTCGAACTCGTTTGGGACCCCGCATGGAATCAGGAAATGATTTCCGAAGAAGGCCGCATGAAGCTTGGAATGATCTGAGGGAGGCGGTGTTTCGGTCTTACCGCGTCTCGGCGTCCACGTATGCGATGATCGACGGGATGGCCGCTTCAAAGACTTTGGCGACTTCCTCGTAGGCCGGGAGGCCCATGCCGATGGGGTCAGGGACGTCGATGCCTTTGCGCTTGTCGGTGATGCCTGAGAATTCGCGGAGCAGGAAAAATTTGTCGGCGTGTTCGGGGAAGCGGGATTCCAGAGAAGCCAGGTGTCCCTCGGTCATGGCGAAGACATGGGTGGCGGTGGAGAGCACCGATGCTGAGACCGGGCGGCTTTTGAAGCCATCCAGCTTGATTCCGCGGTTTTTGAGCACGGTCATGGTTTCCGGGCTGGCCGGTGTGCCCTTGCTGGCCGCCACTCCGGCGGAACTGACGGAGAAATCGTCCCTGCCGGCGACTGCGTGGCGCAGAAGTGCCTCAGCCATAGGGCTGCGGCAGGTGTTGCCGGTGCAGACGAAAAGCACGTGTTTCGGGTGGGACATCGCGGCGGAGCCTGCCTGCTGGGAATCATTTCGTCAAATCTTTGGTGTATCGGGTGATCCGCAGTTGAATCACTCTTGAGCCGCCGCCGTCCCAGGCAAAAGCAATTTGCGTAGCGTTGCGGTGATTTCATCGCGACTTAATAGCGCGGCCGCGACGGTTACGCCAAGGATGCCGAGAAGTATCTCGAAGCCGTGCTTGCGGGTTGGACGGTCATCCGGCTGACTGAGAAGCAGTTCGACCTCGACTTCATCGAGCGGATCGTTGCGCTGCTTCGGCAATCGTCTTCATCGGAAGAAACAATTTCCGGGCGGAACCGCCGAACGGAATGAAGCCGTGTTTCCGATAGAAAGCCTCTGCGTTATCGTCCTTTGCATCGACCACCACCAGAGCGGAGGCCACCTCCCGGCTGTTAGCCAGAATCCGTCCGAGTGCATCGGCCAGAAGAAGGCTGCCGAAGCCGGGTTGGTCAACGGTTCGCGCCAGTCTGCCGATCAACGTTGCAGGAGTGGTTGGGTAGCGCGGCAACTTTTTGGCCGTTTCATCGGGCAGGCCGCTTGTTTCGACCGCGTACGAGGCAAGCGTGTAGTAGCCGATGATCTTCTGCGGTTGATCCTCGCTGACCATGACAAAGGCCGCCGCCACATGACGACGCATGTCCTGTGAGGCCTGCCGCTGCAGGTAGTTGTCCAGAGCGACAACGCCACAGGAAAATTCCTCTCGGTCGTGGGACGGACTCAGGGTTTCGGAACGCAGACCTTTCATTTCACGGTGACGCTCTGCCGGTGGCGGGCGAATGCCTGGGTGAGTTTCCGGCTGGGTTTGGGCGCAGCGAGCATGGTTTTGGCAAATGCCGCGCTGTCCCTGACGCTTAGGCTCAGAACCTCGTGCTCGCGAATCACTTCAGCGGCGCTTCGCTGCAATGTAGCTATGACGAAATCGGTCAGAGTCACGCCTTCAAGAGAAGCCGCGCGTCCGATCAGATCCTTGATCGGTGCGGGAACCCGGGCTTCAAGTCGCTCGGTCGTTGGCTTGGCGGGTCGTTTCGTTGTCGTGGCACGCATACCGTGAGTATCCGGCAATTTGCCGGAAAGTCAATATTCTTCCGGTAGGAGCACGCAAGTGCTCTGGCGTCCTGCCTCTGTGATGGTGGACACCATACGCTTCGAGGACATCCAATGGCCCGATGATCTGATCCTGCCTTGGATGGCCACATACGATGAACTTCCCGCAGAAGGCGACGAATCGGACGATCCAATCATCCGACGTTATGGCGTGCCAGTGTTCTTCACCAAACCAGACAGCAACGGAACCTGCTACGTCAAAGGAATCAACGAGGCGTATTGGGCGGCGCTCTATGCCGATGAGAACATCGTCCTTCATGAGCCGGACGAACGGACCTTTTTCCACTACGACATCGAAACGGGTGCCTACTCGGTGATCTCCTCCGAGGTGATCAAGGATGTCATTTACTATCGGATGCTGGAGGTGTCGCGGCAGGATGCGTCAATGGGACTGCTGGAAAACCAGCGCACGGAGAGAAATCTGAATGCGATCACTTCGCGGCTGAAGGGTGTCGTCGAGCACCGGCACGCGTTCACGGACCGGCCCCGCGCCGTTCACTTGGCCAACTGCATGCTGCAGCTCGATGGTGGTGAGTTCAAACCTTGCGCATTTGCACCCGAGTTCCGCAGTCGCAACCGCTCGCCTATCGGATCGCCCGGGGAACTTCGCGATCCAGAGGTCGCCACCGGGATCCTTGACTCCGGCCTTCGGTCGCGCGCCACCAAGCGAGGAACCCGGAGCCATCAGAAGCTTGAGCCATTCGAGGTAGTGCGGGTCGTCGTTCGCGGACTCGTCCTGGATTTTCCAACTGGCGTGTTCGAGTTCTCGCAACGAAGCCCACGGTGGGGTGCGCATCCACGGTTCATCACATTGCCAGGCATCGCTTCTGGCAGGTTCCTTGAATCGGAGCGCACCGGTCCGCTGCTCGTCATGCACTCCAAGCAGATAGTCTGTCTCCTGAAGCCGGTGGGCGGAATGCCCTTCCTCACGCGCCTGCGCCGCTTCCCGGCGCTGCATCAGCAGGCGGCCCCAGCGGTCGGGCGACGAATCAAGGAAGATCCCGAAGTTCGGGCGATCCGTGGCACTGAGATATTGGGGACCGCTGAAAAACCGCAAGTCGGGATCGAGTTGCCGCGAGTGTCCCGCATCAAGCCACGCTTGATCGTAGGAAAACGAGAGCACTTCCTTGCCCCGGCTGGGCGCGGAGCGCAGATGCCCCATCCGCTGCGGGGCACCCAGTTCCCGCCAGTCGGCCCATATTTCAATTTCCCGACTCATGGTTTGGATTTGCGTTTCGGTGCTCGCCGCCGGGTTTCTGTGAGGCGGGCATCTTCCAGCTTGCGCCCCAGCACATCGTCGGCGGCAAGATGGGCGAGGTGGGATTCGAGGCCCAGCACGGCCAGGACTTGCAGAAGCTTGCCCAACGATGTGCCGGCCGATCCGTTTTCCATCAGATGCAGCGTTGAGCGGCTGACTCCCGCCCGTTCCGCAACCTGCTCGGCACTGAGCTGACGCCGCAGTCGCGCCAATCTTAGATTATCTCCCATCTCGGTCAGGAGACGCCCGTGCTTGGGTAATAGGCTGGTGGTTTCTCTTCCCATAATGTTTGATACTCTGAACTTAAAAAGCATTTCACGTCTGAAATGTCAAACATTAACGATGGGGCATTGGTTGGATTCTCGTGCATCAATTATCCAGCAAGATCTCTTAAGCGCCGATTTCAGAAACCCCCAAAGGCGGGGAATTCTGATCGTGAATGATCCCAATATCACGGAGGCACGGCTTCTCAACGAATGGTCTAGCATGAGTTCCGTTCTAAGACCTGAAATTCTACGACGTCTCACCATGTTCATTGACCTTGAAAAATCCCGCAATCCGGTGATCGGCCAGTTGTCCGACCCTGAGAGGGAGAGCATTCAAGCGGTTATCGAACATGCCCGCTTACCGAACCACCCAAAACCAATACGTCCCGCCGAGGCGTTCTTCGACATTTTGCGTGTGCTCGCCGTCCACTGGATCAGGGAGTCGGGCCCCATCACTTCCAAAGAGTTGTCCGAGCAAACCGGATTCACCTACCTCACGATCTCTGCCGCCTTGGAGAGACTCGAACCGCACCTGCGCCGTCATTCCGACCGGCGGGTCGAACTCGAATCATTTCCCCGTGATGCTTGGCTCAAACTCATCGCTCAGTCGGAAAAAGTCCGCTCCACGCATGCCTATGCGGACCGTTCAGGACGCCCCCGCTCGTCAGAAACCTTGCTGAGCCGACTCCGTGAGCAGGAGCGCAACGACGTAGCCATTGGCGGTGTGCTCGGAGCACGGCACTATGTTCCGGGACTCGATCTGGTTGGCACGCCTCGTCTCGATCTCGTGCTCTGCTCCAATCGTAT
>CAIVKO010000176.1 GCA_903906515.1 Akkermansiaceae bacterium | reverse complement strand
TTTCACCCGCTCCAGTCGATTTGCTTGCAATCTGGGGAAATTCCCACTAACTCTCCCGCCCCGCCACCGGAAACCTCCCGGTCGGCACCGGAAAGCGCGCTTAGCTCAGTGGTAGAGCACATCCTTCACACGGATGGGGTCGCAGGTTCGAACCCTGCAGCGCGCACCAGTTTTTCCCTATTATATAAGGAACCCGTTCAAAAGTTCCGATAAAGTTCCGATGAACGCGATCCTTGTATTGATGGTGTAGTTCCGAATTTCCGAGACCCTCTCACCCTCAAGTCGGAACTCTTAAAGCGCTTTCGTTCGACAATTCGCGGTATTTCTGGAATTCTCTGTTCGGTCCGCTTCAAGGTTCATGCCGCATCCAGAAAATCCATCGCTCTTTTGCGCCAATGTCCGCGTCGAATCCGCGACGCATTGGAGATCGCCCATTTTCCCCGTCCTGATCAATCGGCAAAGTCGGTTGCTTTACAAAATTCAGTGTCCCCATGGAATTCAAAAGTCTCATTGAAGATCACCTTTTCCTATCTGAGATAATCGCCATCGATTATGCCAATATTCCGGGATGTCAATTGGACGAAGCGCGGTCGGAGGGGAATTTGGCCTTGGTGCGGGCGGCACAGGCCTACGATCCCAGCAGGGGAGAATTCATTCCATTTGCATCAAGAGTCATCCGAAATGCCCTCAATTCCCTCTATGCAAAACAATTGCGGATTCTCAAGATGTTCCCGAAGTCGTTGGATGACCCAATTCAGTGGTCGCAAAGCCCCCAAACGATGGGAAGAGAGAATCAGACAGACTATTCCCCTCAAGGTGACTCAGGGCAAAATATCCTGAAGGATATACGCATTAGAGAGACCTCTAGCGCCATTGATTCGGTCATGAACCTGCTGACTCCACGGGAACGACTGGTGATCAATGCTTTTCGAGTTGGAGCCAGTTTCCCGGAAATTGGGGAGCGGCTGGGCATTTCCAAGCAGGCTGCGCACAAGTCGGTCAAGGCGGGATTGGTGAAACTGAGAGATGGATTAACAAGGATGGGTTATCGAGGACTTGCGACAGACGGACAATTAGGATCGCTGGAAGGCAAAAAATTGGGATCTTGAGGTTGACGATTTTCTACCAGATTCGTATTGATTGAGTGACAGGAGAAACTGGTCACCCCAATATGGGTCCTTCGTTACTAATCCACCAAACACAAGAATACCTGGTACGCCATCAGGAAAAAGTTCTTGGCCCCTTTGGAACGGATTTTATAGAGGCTATGGTGATGTCCGGTGTTTATCCCGCCTCGGTGAGTGTTCAAAAGGTTGGAACTACCATCTGGATGCCGTTCTCAAATGTCATTTCCGGACACAACACTCCAATAATTATGGGGCAAAACGCATCATTAGCTGTGATGCCGACCACAATAACGTCAAATCCGACAAGTAAGAGAAAGCCCTCGCCATCAAAAAAAATCGAAAATGTCGTTGCTTGGTTGGTCGGATCGTTTGGTGTCCTGGTGGTCCTTTGGATCATTGGAACGGTCGCGTCCTCAGGCTCCAGGACTAAGGCAAGAGCATCATCCGTGGTTGAGACCAGTAATGCGGCCGCCCCTACAACCAGGACGGAAGCATCAGAAACGTCGAAAAATCAATATTCATCACCCAGTAGGGCGTCACGACCACCAGCAATCACCGAAGACACGGGCCAGATTTATCGGGACGCTTACGGACGCACTTACCGTGTGTCCAATTCCGATTATTCCCGCCTTCTCTCAATGAAGTCCGCGCTAACGACCAAGCAGACCAGCCTGAACGCTGAAAAAACACGCCTGAAAGCATTATCGGCGGAACTAGATCAGGATCGTCTCTACCTCGACCAGACCAGTCAGTATGCGGTGGACGCTTTCAACCGGAAGGTGGGTCAGGTCAATAATCTCAATGACCGCATGCAATTCTCAGTGAATGATTTCAACAAGGACGTTGATGCTTTCAATACCGAACTCGAAAGGGTAGGAACTCCAATCCACTAAACGACAATGGCAATTCTCACGGAAGGTCAGAATATTCGCGATACCTACGAGGTCGAAAGATTTCTGGGAGAGGGAGCATTTGCTGAGGTGTTCAGAGTCAAGCACCGGTTTCTAGGACGACAGGCAATGAAAGTCTTCAAGGCGGCAGGGATGACCCTGTTGGACATAGAAGTGGCTGGCGCTTCGCGTGGAGATCAAGTGAGAAGGATGAGTGGAAATACGTGACAAGGAGATCCAAGGCTGCCGCCAGAGATGCTGCAGAAAACAAGCTCGATGAAATGGGGACGGGCGGACTGATTTGGTCAGCTTTGCCCTCAGCCCGCCGCCGTTTTCTTGAAACCATCCATAGGGAAGCCCGTGGAGAGGACCAAGATGCTCTCATCGCCTACCTTTCCGGGCGGCAAAAGTCGTCAGAGATTTTGGAGTCGGTTAATCGCTACCTGAATTGGAAAATTGAGCATGCCGGTGAAAGTACGCCTCACATCCGCAACATCAAGGGGCATATCGAGCCTATGGCCAAGAATTTCACCGGCAAGACCGTGGCCGACATTTCCGCAGAGGCGCTTACAGAGTATTGGAGGGGCCGTTGGGGCCATTTGAGCTGGAAAGCTCGCAAAGATGCGCGGGGGAGCCTGGTTGGTTTTTGGAATTGGTGCATCCTCATGGGGCTGTATCCCAAAGACGTTACGCCGGCCGAGCGGATACCGCCGGTGAAGACGGAAAAGTGCGAACGACGCGTGCTCACGCGGGATGAATTTCTAGCTCTTGCTGCTGCCGTCTTGCCTCAGTTCCGTGGCAGTATCGTTTTGCAAGGGCTTTGCGGTTTCCGACCAGAGGAGGTTTCTCCACCAGGCCGCAAAGGAATGTCCAAAAAATCAAAACGGGGGATTTTTCGTGAGGAATTCGATTGGGAATACAACGCCATTCGAGTTCCCGATCCCGTTGCCAAGACTGGATACTCGCGAATCGTGCCGATCTTGCCCGGGATCAATGAGTGGCTGGAATGGGCTGGAATCAGGCCCGGCCAAACCGGACCTATATGTGAAAATATGGTAGTTGCTGGTGAGACTAAACGTCTTGGTCTGGAGGTTTTCAAGACTGGGTGGCCCCAAGATGCCCTCAGACATTCTTATGGATCCTATCGCAATGCCGTCATCCGATCTCTGGATCAGGTGGCTGAGGAAATGGGGTCTTCCGTTGCAATGCTCAGGAAGCACTACCACAATCCGAAGGCCCGAGAAGAAGGCGAAGCTTGGTTCGCGATGCGACCAGCGGACATCCGATAACGTCCGATGAAACGTGGTTTACAGCGCGGACAAAGCCCCATTTCGAGGTGCCTGAACAACGTGACATCAAGGATTCCCCCGTTTTGTCCGAGTTGTGGACAGCATTCAGGAGATTCGAACCCTGCAGCGCGCACCATCAAAACAAGTTGTTTTTCGATGGTGAGCCTGATTTTCTGCGGAAATAAGCGCGATGATACCCCCCTGCTGATTGCGGGCCTTAGGAAAAATATTTTGGCATTTAGCACGGTGAATTAAACGCGATAAGTCATCCTCACCGCACGGAGCCGGAACTCCGGTGGGTATTTCCCTGGTTTTCGAGGCTTGCCTGGACGACAGTTCGAGCGTCGTGACAATCTCTTTTTTTCGGCTTCGACATAGGCCGATTCATTTGTTTGTTTCATGGGGTATCAATTTAAGTGTCACCCCAAATCGTTCTCAATGTTTAATCATGAACTGGTCGCTAACACAAATAAATGCCGATGTTAAAGGCGGAGCATTTGGCACATTGGTTCCGACAGGAGGAAACAACTTTGTGGACCTGGGGCTATGAGGACATTCTTGAAACGATGTTTTCTTGTCCTTGCTCTTGTGGTCGGGATCGTTGTAGTTGTCTACTTGGCGTACCCTATAAATTATGTGCTATCTAGTTTCTCTATGGAGCAGTCGTTTCCGGTGCGCTTGCTCAATTGTAGCGGAAAGCGTATGCTAGTCCGTCACGATGGCAAAGTTGTTGATATTGATTCTGGTGGACGCGCCCTTTTCAACGAGGATTGTTTGGTTGAAGTCGATGTTGTTCCGAACGGGCAGAAACTGCTATACTGGTTGCCTTCAACAAAGGATGTGATAGAAAGGCGAAAACCAGACAATGCAAGCGATGTTGATGATTCACGTTTGTTCCACGAACGTTCGAATATGGGATATGTCATTGCATCGGATATGAACCTGTATTGCGTTTCGCTATCGGGAATGAACAACAGCGACATCGAAAAGAAATTCCCCGGAGAGCTTGAGGGAGATAGGTTTATGTTAGATGCGCAGCCGCAAGGTTTCCCGCTGAAGTCAACGGATCAAATGTTGAGCCCTAAGAAATATCGAGCTCGGTGCCTTCATGATATTTATTACATGGAGTGTCCCCGGCAAAAGTCGGACAGGAAATAAGGTCGAAGAACCGATAGGCCAATTGACGATCGCCCGGCGATTAAATTCAAGGGGACAGACAAAATGTGGGAAATCGGCTTGTCAATTGGTTAGTTGCGGTTAGAATATTAGAGGCGGTTTTCGTAAGGGCTTCGCGGGTGAGATTGTCCCGGTACGAGAAACCGGGGTGACGACTGGCAATACCCCGATCATTGATCCATGCTTGCCAGCCGCGCTCATTTCATCAATCTTACTGTTCATGCAAAATTATACCAATCACCCATCCCTGGCAGGCATTTCCAGGATTATGCTTGCTGCTGCACTGGTCATCGTGCTGGCCGCTTGTAGCCCTCCTGCAGGCGGTGGAAAATCCCGGTCGTTGACCTTAAATCCATTTCACTCGTTAGGGGCAACTCGCTCTTGAGGAAACTCTTCAACATTCGGATGTGTTTTTTCGGTACCAGTCGGGCATGCAAGGAGAGAGACAGAAGACTTGGAGACAAAAGACAGAAGACAGAAGATGAAGATTTGCGAAAGAGATGTGCAGAGCACGGTCCTTTCTCTCTGATCTTCTGTCTTCTGTCTGGGAGCGCAGCGGTCTTCTGTCTCTGATAAGCAAGCAGAAGCCCAGTAAGCTAGGCACGGCCAGCAAACCGACGAAACGAAGTCACGACACCCAGTAGGGTTACACCCCATTGGACAAGTTCGGGCAGGGCATAACATCTCCCCAAGGTTCCCTCTGTCGATTGCAAAATGATCGGCGCAGGAAATCCAAAGATTCTGATAGAAAATTGATACCATTATGAAAAACAAATTGAAATGTCTCTGTCTCGGCTCCCTCGTCGGAGTGTCTGTGCTTGCCTTGAGCAATTGTGCCCACGAACCGATCACTCAGGCAAACGCCACCCACTCAAGCCGCCGTCAGATCGCCGACGATTCCCGAACGGCCTTGAACCATCTTTATGCCCATAACCGTGCGGCACGCAATCTCGGTCGAAAGGCGTCCGGCATTCTAGTGTTCCCGAAAATCGTTTCCGGAGCCTTCATCGTCGGCGCCCAAGGCGGCAACGGCGCGCTCTTCAACCATGACGGAACCGCCAGCGCTTATTATCAGAGCGCTGGTGCATCCTACGGACTCCAAGCCGGGGCGCAAACGTTCGGTTATGCCGTATTCCTCATGCACCCCAGTGGAGTTAGAAATCTCAACGAAGCGGCTGGCTGGGAAGTTGGCAGCAGCCCGGGTTTTGTGTTTGTGGACACAGGCATGGTTGCCGACCTCACCACCAAGAATGCCGAAAATGGGATTTATGCATTCACGTTCGACCAGAAAGGTTTAATGGCCAAAATCAGCCTCAAAGGCACGAAGATCACCCAAATTCATCCGGGACCATGAGCCAACCTTTGGCCAATACTTCGAGCCATGCCCTTGCCCCGTGACGATTATTAAAGTCAGGAATTTGCTTTTGAGATGAAGACCGCTTGAGACTGTTCATGGAAATCGTGCGAATCATTCGTTTTTCCTGTTTGCGGATCCAAGTCCGCATGGCAAGGATGCCGCATGATTCGCATGTCCCGATGGCTTTTTGTTCTGATGCTGATATGGGTTCCAGCCATGGCGGGACCGGAGAAGTCATTGATCAAGGTGTTGGTTGTCGACGGCTATGGAAACCACGACTGGCAGCGCACTACCAAGCTGATTCAGGGGGTTCTCAGTGGCCACGAGGAATTTTCCGTGGAAGTTTCGACCGTTCCGGTCCGGTCGGATGATCCCTCATCTCATCCATGGAGGCCGGAGTTTTCGCGCTACGACGTGGTGGTGCAAACCTGCAATGACATCAATGGCAGCGGGCCACTGTGGCCGGAGCAGGTGCGCAAGGATTTTGAGAAGTGGGTGGCGGCCGGAGGAGGGGTGTTCGTCTTTCATTCCGGCAACAACGCATTTGCGGGGTGGGAGGCATACAACGAAATCATTGGTTTAGGCTGGCGGCCCCTCGACTATGGCACCGCGATCCGCATCGGTCCGGATGGGAGTTTGGAAAAGATTCCTCCCGGAGCTGGACAAGGCACCAGACACGGGCCTCGGACCGATCGGGAGATTCACCGTATGGGAGATCATCCGATTCATGCCGGTTTGCCACGCGTGTGGATGACTCCGTTGATCGAGGTTTACGCCCATGCGCGCGGACCGGCAAAGAATCTTGACGTGCTGTCGTGGGCGGCAGACCCGGCCACCGGTGATCGCTGGCCTATCGAATGGGTCGTGCGCTACGGTAAGGGGAGGGTTTATACCTCGACGTTCGGACATGTCTGGAAGGACGAGCAAGACCCGGTCAACCTGCGCTGTGCCGGATTCCAGACGATCATGGTCCGGGCATTGCAGTGGTTGGCAGTCCGCGATATCGATCCTGCGGTGCCTGCGGATTTCCCCAGCTCCAAGGCCATCTCGTTGCGCCCTCTTCCTGAACAGTGAACGTAACGCAGGGCACGTCACCACTTGAGCGGCTGTGTTTAAGGAGACCTTCGGAATTGCTCGGTTTTTACAGGCGGCGGGCAGGATGCCCGCTCCACGTGGCCCGGGCATCCTGCCCGGAGCCTTCTAGCAAAACAGTGAGTCCATATTTGCACTTGGTGCGGCATGAGGTAGGAAATAAATTTTTCTAGGGTGGATTACTGATAGTTTAAAATCACCGTGGCGGTCGTATCTTCATCACTGACGAATCTGATCCAATAGGCGGAGAAATTTGCGGGAAACCCGTGACCGATGGTCTCGGAGTTTTCGAGGAAGAATGTTTGGTAATCGACCCAGGTGCCGTCGCCGTGGATGTCGATCTGGGCGGTGACGTGGAGGTTGTCGTTTTTTGGATCGTCGAAGCGGAGTTGGAGGGATTTTTTGTCGTATCCGGTGACGAGGTAGGGATCGGAGGGTTCGCCGGCTTTGACTTTCGTTTGATGCCACGGGCCGCCTTGGCCGCAGGGTTTGCCGAGTTTCCAGATGTCGTCGATGGCGCCAGCCCAGAGCGCGGCCTTGCCGTCGTCGGAGCGGATGATGTGGGGATTGGCTTCAGTGGCTTCGGGCGACTTGTCGACGATGCCGCTCATGATGAGAAGGCCGCGGTAGGAGCAGAAGTCGTGCACGAGCCGGTTGTGGGTGGCGATGGGGCGGAGCTTGGCGACTCCGCCTGCATTGTTGGCGGGCAGTTCGTAAAACGTGCCGTGGGCGTTGAGCAGGTCGCGCTCGGTGGCGACTTCACGGGCGATGCGTGCGCCCCCGAATTGCGGCGTGTCGAAGACTGGATCTCCCTTCGGCAGACGCCAGCGCTTGCCTTCGTCGTCGGTGAAAATGGCGGACGCGGCATCTCTTGTTAGAGATCCGGATGGGATTGCGGCATGGGTGCGGGTGAAGGTTTCGGTTTCCGGATCCTCGACGCG
>CAIVKO010000175.1 GCA_903906515.1 Akkermansiaceae bacterium | reverse complement strand
GCCAACTTCTTCTCCGCCCTCGGACTGGCATCCGTTTTCCTCACCGGTGGCCTGACGATTTACCTCTGGAACACGGACGGCACGGTCAAGGCCCATGCCGATGTGCTCTTCGGTCTCAAGGAAGCCTCCATCCCGCTCATTCTCGGTCTCGCCGTGATCGGTTCCCACTACACGAACAGCCCGCTCCTCCGTGTGTTTCTCTACAGCGATTCGATTTTCGACATCCCGAAAATCGAAAACCGTGTGGCGGAGACGGACGCATCGGAGGCCTATCAGAAAATTCTTTTTCAAGCCACCCTGATGTTTGCAATGTCCTTCTTCATCAGCACCTTGATGAATTTCGGTCTGGCGATGTATTTCCTAGGCGATCTCGATCACACCGCAGCAAACGCCAGAGAGCTCTACAACGCCCGTGTCGCGAAACTCACCGGTTGGAGTTTCGCCGTGATCGGCTTGCCCATCCTCATCTTTCTATTTTTCACCCTGCGTCGCTTGCTCAAAAGCCTCGAAACCCTCACGGGCCTCAAGGATGACGAGATGATGATGCCACGCTGAAGGCGCGGATCAATCCACAAGATTATCCACCCGCTGCGCGAGTTCGATATCGAGGTTGGTCACACCCCCGGCATCGTGGGTGGTGAGCTTCAAGGTCACTTTGGTGTGACGGATGATGATGTCCGGATGGTGCTGCGCCTCTTCAGCGATCTCGGCAAGATCGTTCACAAAATCGATCGCATCATTGAACTCCTCGAACTCAACGGTCCGTGTAATGGTGTTTTTTTCATATTCCCACTCCGGACATTTTTTCAGTGCGGTGCGGAGTTCGGCGGATTCGAGAAGATCTGACATGTTTGGATTCGGGATGATTGAATTCGGAAAGCTTTCCGGCACAAGAATGTTGCGCCCGATTCCGCCTTGGCAAGTCCCTTTCCGAACAAAAACAACGGGAAGTGATAATTTCTCAAAAATCGCCGGTCCGACACCGCGAATCAGAACACCTTCAGCACGCCATCGCTGAGAATCCTTGCGCGCAAACCACCGCGAAAACGAGTTTTGAGAAATTCCTCCACACCAGGGCTCACCGCCGCATCCATCCAATAGCAAGGCTTGCACTCCTCGCTACCCTCGAATTCGACCCCCTG
The DNA here is from genome assembly GCA_903906515.1 of Akkermansiaceae bacterium. Taxonomy (GTDB): domain Bacteria; phylum Verrucomicrobiota; class Verrucomicrobiia; order Verrucomicrobiales; family Akkermansiaceae; genus Luteolibacter. The sequence continues at coordinate 30,286 of CAIVKO010000175.1, read as the reverse complement.
GAAAAGAAATCTCTTGCCCACCCAAGCGGACAAGTCGATTCCCCGGACGATCAGATTCCGGCGGAACTCACCGGATGAAAGGTCCGGACAAACGAAATGATTTCTTACCGCATCCACCGCTTCCGCATCAAAGAATGTGACCTGCCCCTTGAAATCGGGTTTGTATCCGAAGTAGCGGTCGCCCTTAAGGCCCATGCCAGCCACACACTCGACTTCCGGCAAGCTCACGATGCCGTTTTCACCGCGACTCCCACCGTTATGCCCGCGGAAGTCATTACCAGGAGAAATCCAAATCTCGACCAATTCCGATTTCCATTCAGGAACATCGTCACTCCGTCGTCCTGTTTCAGCGGATTTGTTGTCCGGCCCAACCCATTCCGTGCTGCCATTCAGATAAGTTTCCTTTTTCCACACCGGTAGTTCGTATTTGAGCCGCTCCATGATCGCGCGCGCCGCATCAAATGCCTCGCCACGGTGGGCCGTTGCCACACCAACCCACACCGCTGATTCCCCGATTTCAAGCGACCCGGTGCGGTGCGCGGCCAGCGCCCGCAGAATGCCGTGCCGCGAGGCTTCCTCTTCCAAAATCCGCCGACCTGTGGCCAAGGCGAGTGCGGGATAAGCCTGGTATTCCAAACCACCGACTACTTGGCCGTCATTATGATTTCTAACACGACCATCGAAAGTTACCTCCGCTCCGGCGGCGGCATCATGCAACTCCGAGGTCAACGACGCGGAATCGATGACCTGATCGGTGAGGAAAAAATGAAGGGACGGGAGCATGCTGTTTCAAATTTCAGATTTAAAATTTCAGGTTTTCTACTCTCACCCACCCGACATCGGCGGAAGGAGGGCGATATGATCGCCGTCTTTAAGGAGGAGGTCCCATGATACGAATTCGTCGTTCACAGCCACCCGGAAATCAGCGGTTGCTAAACCGAAACGATGTTCCGCGTTGAGTGCTTCGTAGAGTCCGGCGGCCGTCGTCGCCGGGTGTGAGACACGTTCTTCAGCAAGACCGCGACGCTCGTTGAGTAAACCAAAATAATGCACTTGATAGGTGGGATTCATGGGGTCTTTGCTGTTTCCCAATCTGCGGGGGTATTTGCGTTGTCGAGGGCGCGTGGCGTAAGAGGATCGAGCAATCGACACTCATGGTTTATCAGGACTTTTCTCGGACAACGGATGCCATCCAAGCGCGCTTGTTCGAGAATCAAAAGCGCCCCGGCCGCATAGAGGGCGCACAAGGGCTCGGGCAGTCCGTCGAATTCGCTGCGGTAGGAAAGAAACGCTTCGTTCGATCGTTTTGAGAAAATCAGATGGTTGAGTGTGGCGGGATCGAGGCGCGGGAGATCGCAGGCAAGCACCAACCAGTCGGCGTCCGGATGAAGTTTCATGGAAGAGATCATTCCGGCGAGAGGCCCTTGGTTGGCCCCCTCGGGATCGCGGGCAACGACGACATCCTCAAGATCGGAAAACCCCGGCGGCAATTCCTGATCGTGGCGCAGCGAGAGCACCACGGTTTCACAACCGGCATCTTCTAACAAATCATAACACCGCCGGGCCAGCGTGCGCCCGTCCGGGTGTACCAGTGCAGCCTTGTCAGTGCCCATGCGCGAGCTGCGCCCGCCCGCGAGAACGAGGCCGTGTAATTCAATTTTACGATGTATGTTCATGGTTGGTGGGTCATTTCATCAACCTTGTAGTCACCCGACTTGCCGCCTGTTTTGGCAACGAGGTGCAGATTCTGAATGCGGATACCCTTGTTGAGCGCCTTGCACATGTCATAGACGGTGAGTGCTGCCACCGAAGCACCGGTCATCGCCTCAATCTCGACGCCTGTTTTCCCAGTGGTGATGACTTCGCAGCGGATGATGACACCTGTGGCATCGGGAGTGATTTCAAACGCACAATGTTCCACCGGAAGCGGATGGCAGAATGGAATCAGATCGCTGGTTTTCTTGACCGCCATGGTGCCTGCGATGATTGCAGTCTGCAGCACCGGACCTTTGGGACCTTGCAGGTCGTTGTTGGCAAAACGAGCGATGATTTCAGTGTCGAGCTCCACCCGGACTTCGGCAACGGCGATCCTTTTGTTGGAAACTTTTCCAGCGACATCGACCATCGACGGCATTCCATCACGGACATGGGTGAAACCGGAATTTTCAGGAGCTTTCATAAGTTATCAGAGCCAGGGGGTGAAGGGAAACGCAACGGCAGGATCACCGCGATCTGGCACGGTAATAAATCCATCACTCTCAAGCAAGCCGATGAAATCTCCGCTGTTGCCGGTGGCGGCGGATTTCGTCCGTCCATTATCGCACAATTTGACCGGAAGATGGTGCGTCATGCCCGGCAATCCGGTAATGCGATCTTCCGGAATCACCAGACGCGGCGGCGGAAGAACACGACCGGACGCCACCGCCAGCGCGGGCAACACGAAAGCATGCAATCCGGTGAGCGCCGAAACCGGATTACCGGGCAGTGCCATGATCATCTGGCCGGCCGGTCCCACCCAGCAACCGGCGGGTTTCCCCGGTCGCTGCGCCACACCGTGGAAAACCCGGGTGCATCCGAGCGCATCCAGCATGCCAGGCACAAAATCGCGCGCACCTTTGGAAACCGCACCCGTTAGAACGAGCCAATCACAGTCCGCAAGTTGATCCCGCAGGACCGCTTCGGCCGCTGGCATATCGTCACCGAGAGTGATTTGACGAGTGATCGGATACCCGGCGCGTTGGAGCGCACAGCTGATCGAGTGGGCATTGGATTGGCGGAGTTGATGCGCGGCAGGCATTGCATCCACGGCCACAAGTTCATCGCCTGTTGCAATCACGGCGATTTTCGGCAACCGTGAAACTTCCAGCCAACCCGCGCCACACGAGGCGGCCACCCCGATTTCACGGGAACCTAACAACCTTCCGGATCGCAACAAGACAGTCCCCTCGCCCGCATCACTGCCTGCACGATGGATGAACCGCCCGGCAACAAATTCGAACGAAGCGGCGACGGTGATTTCGCCCGTCCCCGTTCGCGAAATTTCCTCAACCGGCACAATGCAATCCGTCCCAGCAGGAAGCGGTGCCCCGGTCATCACCTCGACGCAGGTGAACGGCGTGTCTGATAAAGTCACCATCGGCCGGCCGGCCGGAGCCGCACCGGCAACATGGAAAACCCGGCGCGTCCGCAACTCGGTGGAGCGCAGTGCATAACCATCCATCATCACCCGGTCAAACGAAGGAAATGCCCGGTCCGCACGAATATCCCGGAGCAACACCCGACCGGCAGCTTGCTCGATGCGACAACGTTCGACGCCTAGCGACGGAGTGTGTTTCAAAAGCAGTTCCAAAGCTTTCTGAAATGAAATCATGACAGGATGGATCTAAATATTGGCGAAAAACTAGAAAAACGAACAATTTGGATTGCTTTTTTACTCCTTATGAACCACATTCTTCTCATGAAAAGCACAGTTACAAAACTCCAGGTCCGCATGGATCGCAATCTCAAAGACTCGGCAGAGGAGATATTTGCCGAAATCGGGTTGGATACCACCACGGCAGTTCGCTTGTTTTTCACCAAAGTGGCGCAAACCGGCAGCATCCCGTTCCAACTCAAGGTGGAGCCGGAGTTTTCACCCGAGGCGGAAGCGCGGATTCTTGCAGCGTGGGAAGAGTCGAAGGATCCAGCGAATCGGATTGGCCCGTTTTTAGACATGAGGGAATTGATCAAAAATCTCCATGATGAGGTGGCAAAAGATGAAGTTAAAACGGTTTCTTGATCGTGTTCCCGCCCATGAGAGTCGAATCTTCCAAACAATTTCACAAAGCGTATGTAAGGCTTTCGCTTGTTCAGAGTGAGGCCGTGGACAAAGCGTTGCTTCTCTATCAACAAAACCGTCATGATCCGCTCCTTCGCGACCATCCACTCAAAGGAAAGATGAAAGGCTTGCGGGCTTTCTCCGCAGGATGGGACTTGCGCATCATCTACCGTGAAGAGGGCGGATTCATCACTATCTTTTTGATCGATACCGGGAGTCATAATCAGGTGTATTGAGACTCAACCACCGATGGCGGTCATCGGGCGGTGATTCTGATAATCATCCGTGAAGGTGTGGTTTTCAGGCTTGTTGGCGATGGCATCATGGATGGCATCGGCGAGGCCGGATGACGTGACATTGTTAGATCGCAAGGCGGGCAGCAAGTCGATCTCCCCGTGGCGGCCTAGACAAGGTCTGAGTTTGCCATCGGCGGTGAGTCGGAGTTTGTTGCAAGTGGCGCAGAAATCCGCACAGGTGATCGAGCCGATGAATCCGACGTGCGCACCCCTGCGGCGGAGACGGAAATAGCGCGCGGGTCCGTGGCCTGCGGGTTTGTTAGTGGCCGGATCGAGCACGTCGTGCACTGCGAGGGATTCCATGGCTTCGGTGATGGAAAAGAAGTGTCCGTCATTGATCGGGCCACCGGGGGCGAGCGGCATCAATTCGATGAAACGAACCGGCATGCCACGGACGGCACCAAATTCGACGAGTGGCAGAATCTGATCCTCGTTGATGCCTCGCAGTAACACGCAGTTGAGCTTCACGATTTCAAAATTAGCGGCAGCCGCAGCTTCGATGCCGTCGAGCGCGACTTGAAGACGACCGCCGGTTAGTTTTTGATAAGTTGCGGGATCGAGAGTATCGAGACTGATATTGACGGATCGCACACCGACCTGCTTGAGCGGCAGCGCAAGCTCCCGTAGCATGAGTCCGTTGGTGGAGATTCCGAGCGTTTCCACCCCGGGAAGCTCCCAAATGCGGCGGGCGATATCGACGATGTCGTGGCGGACGAGAGGTTCGCCGCCGGTGAGGCGGAATTTTCGGAATCCAAGATCCGTGGAACTCTCCACAATGCGGACGATTTCATCGGCACTCAGATGATCGGCACGCTGCGCCCAGCCCTTGTAACCTTCCGGCATGCAATAGAGACAGCGTTCGTTGCAGCGATCGGTGACCGAGACTCGGAGATAATCAATGTGACGGCCGAAGGGATCCATGATAGAGTCAGATAATGACGAATTTTGCAGCGGCCACCACCAGGACGATGGCAAGCGCGCGTTGAAGAGTGAGCGAACGGAAACGGCGGCTCCCCCACCCCGAACCAAGCCAGGCACCACCAAGCACCACGGGAAGCAATATCCAGGTGTGCGAAGGAACGCTTTGACCCTTGACCAGGAACCCGCAAAGTCCGGACAGGGAATTTGCAAAGATAAAAGCCGCCGAGATCGCCGCGGCGGGCTTGGCCGGAGCCCAGCGGAATAGAATCAACAATGGTGTTAGAAATATACCTCCGCCAATTCCGATCAGTCCCGAAAGCAATCCAATCACAAGACCGAGACCCAAAAGCACACCCCGGTTCGGATCATGAATCACAAATTCTTCCTCCGCACGGCGGAACGTGAGCCGCCACGCCCCGAAAACAAGGGCCACCGCAAGGATCAGTTTGAATACCGGTTCCGGAGATTCCAACCACCCGCCAACGAATGCGGCAGGCACCGATGCCACAACCAACGGCCAGAACAACCCAAAATTAAAATGCCCGGCTCGGGCAAACGCCGCCAGCGCAACCAGCGATACGCCGGCATTGAGCGTCAGCGCGATGGGTTTCATCTCCGCTGGAGCCATCCCCACCAATCCCATCACCGCAAGATAGGCCGATGCGCCGCCGTGCCCCACGGATGCGTAAAGGACCGCCGCAAGCAAAAATGCCAGGGGTAGCCATGGATGGACCAGTAATTCGGTGGCGGGCATATAGGAATATCACAGGTAAGACTAAAGCGAGGTATCGAGATCTCGACCATCCTTCCACTCGTCGTGTCTGCACACACAAAATGCCCATTATTTTACCGAATTCAACACAATAGTGAAATAAAGATATTTTTATCTCGTTTTGGAATCCGAACCGAACATGATCACGTCCATGAAGCGTGTCGCACAAACCGAAGGAGGGCAAAGATGCCCGACTGATTGCAGACAAATTCGTGTGAATGATGGTCCGGACAGCGTACGCGACACATTTCCAGTTTTATGTGAGACGATTTGACAATCATAAGTTCCACCACCCCCATGTTCATCTACGGTAAAACAGCCACCAATGGAATCGCGCTAATGAGCTATCTCGCCGGTGTCGCACCTCGCCGCGCCAGTTCCGAGGAAATCGCAAAAGCCCGCACGATCTCGCGCACTCTGACCGCCAAGTTACTCACCCAGCTGTCCGCTGCGGGCCTGGTCAATGGCCAACCCGGGCCAGGTGGCGGCTACACACTGGGCAAAGCGGCGAGCGAGATCCGCTTGATGGATATCGTAGGTCTGTTCGGTCACTTGGAAGGCGGCTCACCATGTCCCTTTGGTTCAGGTTGGTGCGGTAATCACGACCCATGCCCGTTGCATGACTCGATCACCGACCTAATAGCGCTGCACCGGCGCTTCTTGGAACATACCAGTCTGTTGGTTTTTCAGGAGAACCCACAAATCCTGCCAATTGAGTTACAAATTAACGACGATGGGAAATCCGGCGGATCGGGCACCAAAAAATCACTAACCACAGTGAAAAAAACACCACTCTCCGCCTCTAACCGTCACTGATCATGAACCACTCACCATCCAGCCGAAGATCATCCCTGTTGCTCTGCCTCGGGTTGTGCTGTGGCGTGTTCGCGGCCACTGCGACTCCCGCCCAAGACTCCACCCTCAAACCCGACGTCGCACCCGACGTCGCACCCGCCCCACCTGCGAGCAATCCCGCAAAGACGGAAATCGCGAAAGAATCGCCACCTGATATGGCGGCCACGCGGTTTCTGACATCGTGTTCCGGTTGCCACACGCTTACCGACATGAAGCTCACGGGACCCGGTCTCGCTCCTTCCTCGAAATGGCCGCTGGAACAACTCAAGACCGCCATCAAACTGATGGAGAAAAACGTCGGCCCGCTCAAACCCGAAGATCTAACCGCGCTCGCTGAATTCATCAAAGATGATAAATGCAAGCAACGCCTCGCCGCAGAGCAGGAGAAAATGCAGGCGCGCTTCATGGCCAGGATGGCTCCGGCCGACGCCGCACTTGGCAAAGAACTCTTCACCGGCACCAAAGGCTTTCATAACGGCGGACTCGCGTGCGCCGCCTGCCACAGCATTTCCGGAACCGGTGGCAATCTCGGTCCCGACCTTGCCGGGATTTTCGCCAAAATGGGCGGCAAGACCCCGCTCGTCTCCGCCATTGAAAAAGCCAATTTCAAGATCATGGCTCCCCATTACAGCCGCCATCCGGTCACCACCCAGGAGGCGATTCATCTCACCGAATATTTATCGAAAATCGATCCCAAGGCCCCTGCGGCTTCGGCACCGATGTATGCCCAGGCGGGCAGCGTCCTCGCTGGCCTGATGCTTGCCGGGATGACTCTTTTACTGCGTTCCATGCGCTCCAAGCGCGGTCGCGACACCAAACTGACCCGTAGAAGAAAATAATCACATGAGCTGGATTCAAGACATCTTCGCCCCCGAGGACCGGACCTGGGAATCGTTTTACCGCAACCGCTGGAGTTATGACAAAAAGGTACGCAGCACCCATGGTGTCAATTGCACCGGTTCCTGCAGTTGGGAAATCTACGTCAAAAACGGCGTCGTCGTCTGGGAACTCCAGGCGCTCGATTACCCGATTATCGACAAAGCCATCCCGCCCTACGAACCCCGCGGCTGCCAGCGCGGCATCAGTTATTCATGGTATATCTATAGCCCGATTCGGGTCAAGTATCCCTACGTTCGCGGGGCTTTGCTCGATCTGTGGCGCAAGGCCAAAAAGATGTTTCCCGGCGATCCGGTGGCGGCCTACAGCTCGATCGTCAGCAATACCGAATCCCGCGCGAAATATCAAAGCGCCCGCGGCAAGGGCGGATTCCGCCGCGCCGATTGGGCCGAGGTGAATGAATTGTTAGCCGCCGCCAATCTCCACACCATCAAGCGCCACGGCCCGGACCGCATCGTCGGTTTCTCACCGATCCCGGCGATGTCGATGCTCAGTTATGCCGCCGGTGCACGTTTCTGCCAACTCATGGGCGGTGTTTCACTCTCGTTCTATGATTGGTATTGCGACCTCCCGCCCGCATCGCCGGAAATCTGGGGCGAACAAACCGACGTCAACGAAAGCGCCGACTGGTATCATTCCAAGTTCATCGCCACCGTCGGTTCCAATGTCCTGATGACCCGCACGCCGGACGCTCATTTCCTCGTCGAAGCCCGCCACGGCGGCGCTAAAGTCGTCGTTTTTTCGCCGGACTTCAGTCAAACCTCGAAAGTCGCCGATGAATGGGTGCCGCTTCATCAAGGCACCGACGGCGCATTCTGGATGTCCGTCGGTCATGTGATTCTCAAGGAAAACTATGCGGAACGCCAGGTGCCTGAGTTTCAGGACTACATGCGCCAATACACCGATGCCGCATTCCTCATCACCCTCGATCCACAGGCTAACGGATCCTACCGCGCTGGAAAACTACTCCGCGCCAGTGCTCTAACCGAGACCAAGGATCAGGACAACGCAGATTGGAAATTCTTCGTCGTCGATGAAACGAGCAACACCCTGAAAATGCCCAAGGGCACGATCGGCCACCGATGGCAGAAGGAAAAAGGCCAGTGGAATCTCAAGCTGGAGGACTGCAATACACACGAGCCGATCCGGCCGTTGCTGGAACTCAAGGGAGTTCACGACACCACCGTCGCTGTGGAAGTCACCGATTTCTCGGACGGCACGAATACGCGTGTCATTACCCGCCACGTCCCGGTGCGCAAGATCGAAACGGAAAACGGCCCGGTTTATACCACGACGGCGATGGAATTATACTTCGCACAATACGGCATCGACCGTGGTTTTGAAGGCGAGTGGCCGAACAGCTATGACGACGCCACCCAGCCATTCACACCCGCATGGCAGGAACAATTCACCGGCGTGGCCGCCAGCGTAGCCGTCAATTTTGCCCGCGAATGGGCACGCACCGCCGAACTTACCGGCGGCAAATGCAGCGTCATCATCGGTGCCGGCGTGAACCATTGGTACCATAACAACCTGATCTACCGCGCCGTCATCAATTCGCTCATCTTCTGCGGTTGCATCGGCAAGAGCGGCGGCGGCCTCAACCACTACGTCGGCCAGGAAAAACTCGTCCCGCAAACGTCGTGGGCTCCCATCGCCTTCGGTGGCGACTGGGTCGGCCCGCCGCGTCAGATGAATTCCCCGTCGTTCCACTACATGAATTCGGACCAGTGGCGCTATGACAAGTCATTCAGCGAAATGTGCCCGGTCAGCGATGAAAAACATTCCATGGCCCACGGTCACACCGCAGACAAAAACGCGATGGCCGTCCGCCTCGGTTGGTTGCCGTGTTATCCGCAGTTCACCGAAAGCAACTTCGAACTGATCAAACAAGCACAAGCCGCCGGAGCCACCAGCGACGAGGAAATCGTCAACTGGGTCGTCGAGCGACTGAAATCCCGCAAAGTCAAATTCGCCCTCGAAGATCCGGACAATCCCGAGAGTTTCCCGCGACTGTTCTACATCTGGCGTGGCAACGCGCTCGGAGCCTCGGCCAAGGGCCATGAGTATTTCCTGAAACACTACCTCGGCACTCATAACAATGCCGTCGCCGAGGAATGCGCCAAGCCGGACATCGAAGACGTCGTCTGGCATGACAAGGTCCAGTTGGGAAAAATGGATCTCGTCGTCGATCTCAACTTCCGCATGGACACATCCGCGCTCTACTCGGACATCGTGCTGCCCGCCGCAACCTATTACGAAAAGAACGACCTCAACTCGACGGACATGCACAGCTTCATCCACCCGCTGCAGGCGGCAGTGCCGCCGTGCTGGGAGTCCAAGAGCGATTGGGATATCTTCAAAGGCATCGCCTCGGAGACGTCCAAGATGGCTCCTCAGTATTTCGACGGACCGGTCAAGGACATCCTCGTTTCCCCGCTGATGCACGACACGCCGGCGGAAATGGCTCAGCCCTCCGTGAAGGACTGGGCCAAGGGCGAATGCGAACTCATCCCTGGCAAGACCGCACCTAACATCAAGATGGTCACCCGTGATTACGCCAATCTATACAACCGCTTTATCTCGCTGGGACCCAATTTCCGCAACAACGGCCTCTCGATGCACGGTACCCACTATGATGTGGACGACGCCTACGACGCCTACATGGAAACCAACGCCACCGAAAAGTGGGGCGGCAAGGAATACCCAAGCCTCCGCGTCGATAAGGATGCCTGCAATGTGATCCTCCACTTCGCCCCGGAAACCAACGGCGAAATGGCCTGGCGTGCGTATCAGAGCGAGTCGGTCAAAACCGGCATCGACCACTCGCATCTCGCCGCCGGCAGCCGCTCGGTCCGCTATACCTTTGATGATCTGACCACTCAACCCAGGCGCACCCTCACTACTCCATTCTGGACCGGCATCACCAATGGCAAACGCACCTACGCCGCCTATTGTCAGAACATCGAGGAACGCATCCCGTTCCGCACACTCACCGGACGCCAACATTTGTATCTCGACCACGAGACCTACATCGCGTTCGGCGAAAACCTGCCCACATTCAAGCCGCGCGGCGAACTCCGCCAGACCCGCGACCTGATCCAAACGCCGAAAGGCGGCGGCGGCATGGTCCTCAACTATCTAACTCCACACGGCAAGTGGCATATCCACTCCACCTACGGCGACACCCTGCGCATGAAGACGTTGTCACGCGGTTGTTATCCGGTTTGGGTCAATGACAAGGATGCGGACCTCATCGGTATCGAGGACAACGACTGGATCGAGGTCATCAACGACCACGGCGTCGTATGCACCCGCGCCATCGTCAGCGCCCGCATCCCGCCTGGCATCTGCCTGCTCTATCATGCGCCGGAACGCACACTCGGAGTTCCGAAATCGCCTGGTCGCGGCATGAAGCGCGCCGGCATCCACAACAGCCTCACCCGCACCCGCATGAAGCCGCTTTTCATGATCGGCGGCTACGGCCAGTTCACTTATGCCTTCAACTACTGGGGACCCCAGGGTGTCAACCGCGACACCTTCGTTATCGTCCGCAAACTCGACAAAGTCGTTTACTAACAATCATCAACTCCCATGGACGTCAGAGCCCACGTATCAGTCATCTTCCACCTCGACAAATGTATCGGGTGCCACACATGCAGCGTCGCCTGCAAAAACGTCTGGACCGACCGGCCCGGCGCGGAATACATGTGGTGGAACAACGTCGAAACCAAACCCGGCACCGGTTATCCCACCCGTTGGGAGGATCAGAAGAAATTCAACGGCGGTTGGAAATGGGACGGCAAGGACAAACTGGAAACCCGCTGCCAGACCCGTGCGGATTCCTTCCTCAAGTTGTTCTACAATCCCAATCAACCGAACCTCGACGACTACTACGAGCCATTCACCTACAAATACGATGACTTGTTCACCGCCAAGCAAGGCGACGATCAACCGACCGCCATCCCCGTCTCCCTCATCACCGGTGAACCGATGGAAATCAAGAGCGGTCCGAATTGGGACGACGATCTCTCCGGTTCCCCACTTTACGCTGAAAATGACATCAACCTCGATGCCCTGACCGATGAGGAACGCAACCAACTCTTCGAGATCGAGCGTCTAACCATGTTCTATCTGCCGCGCATCTGCAACCACTGCGCCAACCCCACCTGCGTGGCGGGTTGCCCGTCCGGCGCGATCTACAAGCGCGGTGAAGACGGCATCGTCCTCATCAACCAGGAAAAATGCCGTGGCTGGCGCGCCTGCGTCGCAGCCTGTCCGTATAAAAAGATTTATTACAACTGGAAAACCGGCAAGTCCGAGAAATGCGTGCTCTGTTTCCCGCGTCTCGAAACCGGCCAGCCACCGGCCTGCTTCCATTCCTGCGTCGGACGCATCCGCTACATGGGTGTCATGTTGTATGATGCGGACCGCATCCCGGACGCGATGAAAGTGCCCGACCGCGCCCTCGTGGAAAGCCAGCGCAACGCGTTCTTGGATCCCAACGATCCCGATATCATCGCCGCCGCACGCAAGAACGGCATCAGCGAGGAATTCATCGACTCCGCGAAAAACTCGCCGGCCTACAAATACATCATGGAGTGGAAACTCGCGCTGCCGCTGCACATCGAATATCGCACGATGCCGATGTTGTTCTATGTTCCACCCTTGCTTCCCGTCATGGGCAAGTCAGCCAACGGCACCTACACCCACGATGCGAAGAACTTCTTCACCAGCCTCGACGACGCCCGGATGCCGATGAAATACCTTGCCAGCCTGTTCAGCGCCGGCAACGACCAGATCGTCGAAGACGTGATGCGCAAACTCATGGCCGTGCGCTATTTCAAGCGCTGGCAGAGCGTGAAGGACATGGATGAAAACGAGGTTTACAAGATCCTCCGCGAGGCCAACACCACGCCGGAAGAGGTCGAGGAAATCTATCAAATGACCGCCATACCCACCCATTTCCAACGCTTCGTCATGCCACCACTGCAACGCGAAGAATCCATCGAAAGCACCTGCAGCCCGGAAGTCTGCAAAGGATGCACAGGCTTCTCCCTCGAACCGGCATTTAACCCACGCGCATGAACAACGCCACCATGAAAACCCAGGATGCCACCACACGCATCGACACCGCACTCGCCGTGCTCGGCCGCCTGTTGAGTTATCCGATGGCGGATTTTGATGACGTTCTCGAGCGGGCGAATGAATCCGTGGACAGCCTCCATTTGCTGGCATTCCGCAATGCGATCAATCCATTGACGCACGACGAACGCGAGGAGTTATACACCGCCACTTTTGACGTAACTCCGCGATGCGTTCCCTATGCGAGCATTCATTTGTTCGGTGAGGAAAACTTCAAACGCGGCGAATTCATGGCAGCGCTGCACAACCAGTATGAACTGGCCGGCTTCGATACCTTCGGAGAACTCCCGGATCACATTGCCGTCCTGTTGCGTTACGCTTCCACGCTGGGCGAACCCGCGCGTCGCGAGTTGGTCGAGTTTTGCATGTTACGTCCGCTGGAGAAGATCACGCAATCGATGCCGGAGGATCATCCCTACCTGCACATACTGAATGCAACGGATGATACTTTGCGCGCTCATTATCCCGGCATCGAGGCTCCGCTCAGCCCGCTGGATCAAATGCGCCAGCACGGCATTTGTCCCACTGTTTCGGACGGCTGCAACTGCGGTCCGGTTTCGACGCCGATCATTGATGGTCCCTGCGACCTTGACTCGCCGGCAGAAGCCAACGCTCCGGTTTCCACCACTCCAACCGTCTAACTTCCATGATTGATCTATTCCTCTATATCGGTCTTCCATACATCGCCATCATCGTCGCGGCCATTGGTTGCTATCGCCGGATGCGATACAGCAAATATTCCATGACAGCCCGTTCCTCGCAGTTCCTTGAGGACAAACAATTGTTGTGGGGGTCCGCGCCGTGGCACATCGGCATCCTCGTGGTGCTGCTGGGCCATGGCATCGCATTTTTCCTGCCCTCCGTCTGGTCCGCCATCCTGTCGGTGCCGATGGCCACGTTTATCATTGAAACCATCGGCGTGGCCTGCGCACTCCTTGCTCTGGCAGGCCTGGGCACACTCATTTATCGCCGCCTCACCTCTGCCCGCATACAGGCGGTGACGACCACGGCGGATTTGCTGGTGGTGGCGTTGTTGTTCGGCCAGGTTCTGCTAGGTGTTCTGAGTGCCATGAATTTCCGTTATGGCTCTAACTGGAGCACCGGCACTGTGGTGCCCTACGTTTGGGGCATCCTCACCCTGCGTCCGGACATGGCCTATGTCACCGGTTTTCCGATGTTGTTCAAACTGCATCTCATCGGCGCATGGTTGTTCATTCTGCTGCTGCCCTTCACCCGCCTGATGCACATTCTGGCCGTCCCGTTCCAATATCTTTTCCGCGCTCCGCAAATCGTCATCTGGAACACGACGCGCCGCCGCCGCCACGCGGTGGCCGCCACCGCCAAGGCAGATAGCCGCCGCGAATTCATCAAGGGTGCCGTCGGCGTGACCGGTGCCACCGGCCTGCTCGCCATCGGTGTTTCCTCCAAGGCCATCAATTACATCAAGGGTGCGGGCGGCGACCTCGAAGCCGAGTCGGCATTGTTGGAGAAAAAACTCAAACGCCTGGAACTGACCGCCGAGGAACGCAAATACGAACTCGAACGCCAGCGCAACACCATGATTCTGGTGTCCACTTACAAGGAACTCGATCCGGTAAAGGGCAAATATTTCATCGACTATGCCATGGCCCCGGGTCTCGCCTTCATGGGCAAGGATTGCGTGCCCATCGTCTTGTCCGCCAAATGCACCCATCTCGGCTGCACCGTGAGCAGCACACTCGACGCCAATGGCAAGGTGATGTGTCCATGCCATATCTCGTATTTTGATATCACCACCGGACAACCCAACGAGGGCGCACCCGCAAAGGCCCCGCTGCCGCAGATTGGATGGGCGCTGGTGGATGGCACCGGCAAGGTCGTCGTCAGCCGCATTCCCGGCCAATCGCCACAAGGGGAAATCAAACCGGATCTACTGGCACAATGCAGCCTCTATATCACCAAACCCGGCAAGGCCACCGCCTGATTAAGCGCCAACCAATCAACGCTCTCATGAACGTCAAAGAAACACTCAAGAAGACCGAGGAATACATCGCCGAACGATTGCCGGTGGATAAAATGAACTATGCCTCCATGGTTCAGAAAAAGGAGGTCCCGGTGCATCGTCTGTCGTGGTCTTACTACATGGGTGGACTGGCCTTGTTCTTCTTCATGGTGCAGATTGTCACCGGCCTGATGCTGTTGTTTTACTATCAACCCACGGTCAGCGACGCCCATGCCTCGGTGGAATACATCACCGACCACATACCGGCCGGCGGATTGGTGCGCAACATCCATGCCTGGGCCTCCTCGCTGATGATCGGCAGCGTGCTGGTCCACCTGCTCACCGCCTTCGCGATGAAGGCTTTTGAAAAACCTCGCGAACTCACCTGGGTGACCGGCATTTTATTGTTAGGAATCACTTTCGCCTTCGGGTTCACCGGTTACCTGTTGCCATGGCATCAGATCGCGGTGAACGCCACCAAGATCGGCCTGCAAACGATCGAGCAAATCGGTGCCTACCTTCCCGGTGCGATGTCCGATTGGCCGCGGCAAGCTAAGGAAATCATCCAGGGAGAAGCCTCGGTGGGCCAAGCCACGCTTAGCCGGTTTTTCGCGCTGCACGTCATTGTCCTGCCGCTGGCGATCTTCGCCGTGTTGGGTTTCCATCTCGTTTCCGTCCAGTTGCACGGCATGAGCAAGGGCATCGATGAAAAACCCCGCAGCATGGAAAAATTCTTTCCCACCTTCTTCCTCAAGGATCTGCGTGTCTGGGGCTTCGCCTTCATGGTGTTGTACATCCTCGGCGTCTGTCTGCCGTTTGAATCCCTGTTCTCCTACCCTCTGTTCGAGCCCTTCGACCCCAAGGGCTCCACACCGGACGGCATCAAGCCGGAGTGGTATTTCTTCTGGGTCTATTACCCGCTGGAACTGCTGCCGCTGTGGGTGATCCTGGTCGGATCCACACTCCTGGGTTTTGTCCTTATGGCCACCCCGTGGATTTTCAAAAACACCAATCGCAAAACCCTCCAACTCATCGCCATCGTCGCGGGCATCTATTTGATCATCATGACCGTGTGGGGCGAGAACATCTATCATCTATTCAAAGGTTAACCATGCGCACGAATCCATTCCCCATCGCCTGGAAACTCCTCATCGTGCTGGCCACCGCCAACACCTTGCAGGCCTATCCCGAGTTACAAAAACAGATCGTGAAATCCTCCGGACGCAACGTCAACTGCGCCATGTGCCACGAACACTCGGACGGACCGGAAGGCACCGCTCCAGGCCAGATCGGCCACCTCACATCCGCCGAGCAAGCCGAACTCGGACGCGCCCGCGCCGCTTTCAATCCCGGCGGCAATGTTAAAAGCCCTATCCTCAACGCCTTCGGCAACCACATCATCAACAGCCTCGGGAAAAAGCAGTTTCTCGAACTGAAAGTGACGCCCGCCGAACTTGCTGACAAACTACCGCAAGACAGCGACCTCGACAAGGATGGCATCCCCGATGCCGTTGAACTGCGCACCGGCACCCATCCGTTGATCAAAAGCGACGGCCAACCGTGGCTCTTGTTCAAAGCCAACTTCGCCGAAAATTTCACACAAATCCTGCTGATGCTTGCCGCGACCATTCTCGGTCTCTGGGGACTACGGCACCTTCTTCACGGCTTTGACGCCGCCACCCGGTCGGACGTTTGCGATGAATATGAAGAATCCCCCTAACCCGTCTGATTAACGCTCCCTTCTACTCTACTCCACCCAAAAATCATCATGAGTCATACACCAAATATATACTCCGCCCCGGGAACACCAACGCTGGATCGCACCGTGGGAGAACTTGTCGCCGAACGACCCGGTCGATCGCGTGTTTTTCAAGCCTTTGGCATTGATTTCTGTTGTCAGGGCGGACGAACACTGCGCGAAGCTTGCGAAAACAAGCACATCGCTGCGGAAACGGTTCTCGGCGAGTTGACCAAAGAAGACTCGGGGCCTGCGAACGACGGACCAAATCCTGCGGAACTTCCACTGCACGAGTTGTGTTCCTACATTGTCGAAACCCATCATGGTTTCCTGCGCCGGGAATTGCCACGCCTGCACACGATGGCGCAACGGGTGGCCCATGTGCACGGCGGCCACACTCCTGCGCTGATCGACGTCTCCGAAGTTTTCGCCGCGATGGCGGAGGAACTCGGCAGCCACATGATGAAGGAGGAACAGATTCTTTTTCCAGCAGTGGCTGCGATGAGCCGTGGTGAAATCGCATTCATGCCATTGGACGGACCGATCGCCTGTATGCTACACGAGCACGATGACGCGGGTCAGGCGCTGTCACGCATGAGAGATCTAACCAATGGTTTCCAGGCTCCTCCGGAAGCCTGCAACACGTATCGGGCGTTGTTTTCCGGTCTATTGGATCTTGAGGCTGATCTGCACCGCCACATCCATCTTGAAAACTCCGTGGTGTTTCCACAAGCCCTTGCCAAAACCGCATCATGAACCCGTCATCACCCTCCCCCGCATCCGATCAAATCACCGACTGGCGTCCCGAGGATGCCACCTTCTGGGAAACCACTGGGAAAAAAATCGCCTGGCGCACCCTGACCATCACCACTATCTCACTGGTCCTGTCATTCGCGACATGGTTCCTCATGAGCGCCGTGGTGGTGCGCCTGCCTAACATTGGATTCAAGTTCGATGAAACGCAGCTCTTCTGGCTAGCGGCCATGCCCGGTCTGGCTGGCGGCACGCTGCGACTGATTCACATGTTTCTCATTCCGATCTTTGGCACGCGCAAGGTGATTGCCATCGCCACACTGGCGAAAATCCTGCCCTGCGTGGGACTTGGCTTCGCGGTGATGAATCCGACCACTCCATTCTGGATGTTCCTTGTGCTGGCCCTGCTCTTCGGCATGGGTGGTGGAGATTTTTCCTCCTACATGCCCAGCACCAGCGTGTTTTTCCCGAAACGTCTGCAAGGCACCGCACTGGGCATTCAAGCCGGCATCGGCAACTTTGGTGTCTGTGTGACCCAGTTCCTCACCCCTTGGATTATCACCTTTGCCATCGGCAGTGGTGGTCTTAGCGCGGCACAAACCTTCACCAAGGCCGGAAAAACAAGTCCGATGTGGTTGCAAAACTCTGCGTTCTGGTATGTGCCGCTTCTATTGATCCTCGGTATTGTCGCCTGGACCATGCTGCGCAATGTGCCAGTCAAAGCCTCGTTCGGCGAACAACTCGATATCTTCCGTAACAAACACACCTATTTCTGCACCATCACCTACGTGATGACCTTCGGTGCGTTCTCCGGTCTCGCCGCCGCATTCCCGATGCTCATCAAAACCGTCTATGGCAGCATGCCCGGAGCACCGGATCCGCTGAAGTACGCCTTTTACGGCCCACTCATCGGATCGGCCATGCGAGTGATCGCCGGTCCTCTAACTGACAAATTCGGTGGTGCCATCTTCACCACTCTCTGCGGTTTCGGCCTGATTGCCGGCGCGGCGTTCCTCGGTTTCAGTGATATTCTCACCCATCCGTCGCTGGTAACCTTCCCGACCTTTGTCGGGGTGATGCTGGGCATGTTCTTCTTCACCGGTATCGGCAATGCCGCGACCTTCCGTCAGTATCCGGTGATCTTCTCGCATTCCCCGCGTCAAGCCGCCGGAGTGATTGGTTTCACCGCTGCCATCGCCGCATACGGGCCATTCCTGTTCAACACGCTCATCGGTCAAGTCAAAGCCGCCTGCAAAACCACTGCTCCGTTTTTCACCGGTCTGATGGTATTCTGCGTGCTAGCCACCCTCATTAACATCTGGTTCTATAACCGTCCGGGTTGTGAGAAGCCGTCTTAGGTTATTAGTTATAGGTTATCAGGAGAAAGACCATGCACGTCGAAAGCGATGCCAGGCAGAGCAATACGGTTCTGACATTATCCACCATAGCGTTCACGCTGATGTTCGCGGTGTGGTTGATGTTCGGGGTGCTGGGTGTGAAAATCCGCGAGGAATTCAAGCTCGATGAAGTCCAATTCGGCTGGTTGACTGCCATCGCGGTGCTGAACGGATCGATTTGGCGCTTGTTGTTCGGCTTGTGGACGGACCGTTACGGCGGTCGACTGGTGATGACTTTGTTAGTTGGTGTTACAGCGATACCGGCGTTCATGGTCAGTCAATCGAAGTCGTTCTCCGAGTTGATGGTCTATGCATTCCTCGTCGGCATGGCGGGCAATGCGTTTTCCGTAGGAATCGCCTGGAACTCCGCGTGGTTTCCGCGCAATCGGCAAGGCTTCGCACTAGGCGTGTTCGGCGCTGGGAATGTGGGCGCATCAGTGACGAAATTCATCGGCCCATGGCTGATAGCATTGGTTCCCGCGGTGGGCTACTACGGCGGCTTCATTCCCGGCGGTTGGCGTTTCGTGCCGATGCTTTACAGTGGAATACTGATCATCATGGCGGCATTGATCTGGTTCATGTGCCCGAAACAGGACCACAAACCTGGGGCAGGCAGACCGCTGGGTGAATTGCTGCGTCCGCTCAAGCAAATGCGGGTCTGGCGCTTCAGCCTGTATTATGTGGTGGTGTTCGGCGCCTACGTGGCATTGTCCGTCTGGTTGCCGAAGTACTATGTGGACGTCTTTGGATTCAAACTTCAGAACGCCGCGCTGCTGACCGCCTTGTTCATTTTCCCCGCCAGTTTGCTGCGGCCGTTGGGCGGTTGGTTATCCGACAAATTCGGTGCGCGCCGGATCATGTATTGGGTATTCGGCGTGATGCTGCTCGCGTTGTTGGTGTTGTCAGCACCGCAGGGGCACATTGTGTTGTATGTGCCGGAGAAAATCCATCCAGGTGGCCAAGTGGAAACGATGCGCTTCGTGATGGGCCCCTATTTATTCACGTTCCTCGTTTTCATCGTCGGTTGCGGCATGGGCATCGGTAAGGCGGCTGTGTACAAGCACATCCCCGAGTATTTTCCGAAAGACGTCGGCGCGGTCGGCGGCTTGGTCGGTCTATTCGGCGCACTGGGCGGGTTTTTCCTGCCATTGTTGTTCGCCTATTCCTTCAAAGCCACCGGCATTCCCCAGACGACTTTTGCAATCCTATTTCTCGTAACCCTGGCCAGCTTCATATGGATGCATCTGGTCGTCATGAAAATCCTCAAACAGGCCACCCCGCATCTGGAACACGTTTTTGAATCACATCATTGAATCCATCCCACATCCCATCATGAAAAGTAAAACCATACTGTTGTTAGCCGCCACTCCCCTGCTCCATGCGGGTGAAACCGCTCCCGCCACTCCGCCTCCGGCACCCGCCGAACAGTGGATTACCCCGCTCATCGATATCCGCGCCCGCTATGAATACGCCGACGTGGACATGAAAGACCCGTCGCATGCCTTCACCTTCCGCGAAAGACTCGGACTCAAGACCATGGCATGGAACGGTTTCAGCGCTTTGGTTGAAGGCGAATTTTCGCAAGCTGCGATTGATGATTACAACGGAGGAGCACTCGGAGCGGATCCCTACGATCCAGCCAACTCCCAGATCGCGGATCCGCAGACCAACGAACTCAACCAGGCATATCTTCAATACGAGGGATTCGACACCATCGCCAAACTTGGCCGTCAGAAGATCATCTACGACAACGCGGCATTCATCGGCAATGTCGGCTGGAGGCAGAACGAACAAACCTACGACGCCATTTCGTTATCCAACAAATCCATCGCCGGTTTGACCCTCAACTACGCGTATATCAACCAGGTGAACCGCATCTTCGGTTCCGACGCCGACGCTTCGCTTGCGATCACACCTAACGTGCAGGACATCGCGGCCAGCGTGCATCTGTTCAACGCATCCTATAAAGGCATCAAAGGTTTCACGCTTGGTGCCTACGCCTACATCATGAATTTCGAGGATTACGGAATCTGGGACAATAACACGTTCGGAGTCAGTGCGAAAACCGACCTACTCGGTGTGACATGGTATGGGGAAATCGCCGCTCAGGATAAAGCAGGCCCGCTTGGAAACGATCAGGCGATGTATGCTCATTTGATCGCCACGAAAACCCTCGGCACACAGACCGTTTCGTTAGGCCTGGAACACCTTGATGCCGGTTTCAAAACACCGCTTGCCACAGTTCACGCGTTCAACGGATTCGCCGATGTCACCGATGCGGCGCGAATCTCCGGCACCCACAACGGGCTGAGCGATCTTTACATCTCCCACACGATTCCCATTTTCTGCGACATCAAGTGGATGAACGTGCTCCATGCCATGGGAGATAATGAAATTTCCACCGGATACGGTTGGGAGTTCGATTCAGTGCTGACGAAGAAGTTCGACGATCATTTCACCGCAATCGCCAAATTTGCCCTGTTTGAGTCCGAGGGTGACGACTATGAGGCAAAACCCGGGGTCCAAGCTCTGCCGGATGCCATCCGCGTTTCCATGGAGCTGAATTACACGTTCTGAATCAGTTTCATGCTGCTGCAAAACTCACGTCCTGGCAGGAGAAATCCGCCAGGACGTTTTTGCGTCCCGCGAAGATCTTCGATTGTGCTCTGACAACCCGCCAAAATCGCGTAACAAAATTCACGCGTTGCTTCTGGGTGGGTTATGGATACGATTCACTCCACCGACGATTATCTTCAAAAAGATGTCCAACGGAATATAAAAATCCGGCAGTTGGTTCATTCCAAAAAATCCATGAAAACCTATCGAGCTCCGTGGGGAAAACCTTTGATCATCAGCTCGGGCATCGTCGCAGCTCTGGTGGGTGCATGTGTCATCGCCGCAACCACCATGCGGCCATTCATCACTCCGGGCATCCTCGCGCCATTCGTGCAATGGCTGCCGTTGGTGATCGTGCTGGGTTGCCTGCCGTTCATGATTCGGGGTTATACCATTACGGAGGATGCCATCCTGATCCGGCGCTTGTTCTGGTCAACCCGCCTGACCCGCACCGGGTTGACGTCCGCACAAGCACTGCCTAAGGCGATGAAGGGAAGTCTGCGGACCTGCGGCAACGGCGGGGCATTTTCGTTCACCGGTTGGTATTGGAGCAAATCGCTCGGAGCCTATCGCGCCTACGTGACGGATTTGGACCGCACCGTGGTGTTGCATTTCGGCAAACGGACGGTGGTGATTTCACCGGACGAACCGGAGGAATTTGTCACACAACTCAACCTGTGATGGTGAAGGAGGAGTGGAAGCTTTGCTCGGTGCGTTCGGGTGAATGATGCGGTACCGGGACCGATATGATCTCGACTCACTTGGTTCCGCTGATACATGACGTGAGGAGCGTGCAGAATGCACGCGCTCCTTATTACTCCCCGCTCCCCACCCAAAGCCTGCGTCGGGTTACGGTGCTGATAACTCATAACAAATAACTTTTGATTCACTTCCCCGCCACATGGCGGAGCATCCACTCCGCGATGTCGGCGTAGATCGGATAGTTCGTGACAAGCACGTTGTCATGATCGGCACCGGGGATTTCCACCCACTTTTTGGAAATATCGGCTGGCAGGGAATCGAACAAACGGCGTCCGCCATCGATTGAAATCACGTGGTCTGCCGCGCCGTGGGCGATCAAGGTGGGAATCCGGATCAACGCCGCATGACGGGTCGGCTGGATGTCCTCCAGCCGAATGCTGGATTTCCAATGATAGATCGAGCCAGCGGCATCCGCCCACAACGGGCCAAGTGCCACCCCCGCATGGCGCAACGCCTGCCCCTTGATCACCGCTGGAAACGAATCGAAGCTCGCCACAACAACCAGCGCCTTCCATGGCGCGCCCGGTTGGTCGGCGGCGTGAACCGCGACCGATCCGCCCATCGACATGCCCATCAGTCCGGCGGGTTGCGGATCGAATCCGAACTTCTGCGACGCCTCGTTCAGCACGCGCACGGGCAATACCGCTTCACGCACACCATAGGTCGCAATGGCCACCGGATGATCTCCATGACCCGGAAGATCCGGAATCACGCAGCGGAAACCCGCAGCACATAGCCGCTCGGCGATGGGCAGGTAGTCTTCTTTCCGTCCCTTGCGTCCGTGGTTGAGCACGAGTGTGCCGGTGATTTGTCCAAACGACTGCAAAATCAGCCCGCGCTCGGTGAGTTGCTTGCGAATGATGACTCCCCTCTCGCCCGGATCTCCGGCGGGTGTGACGATCAGGCACGGTGTGCCGTCGCTCGCAGTGAAGGAATCGATGTGCATGCCGTGAGCGGCTTGGTTTGTTAGAAAATCGCGGTGGTA
This sequence comes from Akkermansiaceae bacterium, assembly GCA_903906515.1. Lineage (GTDB taxonomy): Bacteria > Verrucomicrobiota > Verrucomicrobiia > Verrucomicrobiales > Akkermansiaceae > Luteolibacter. Next base: position 7,351 of record CAIVKO010000175.1, on the reverse strand, counting down.
GTCCATCAGCGGCCTCCTGGGCGGACTGGCGATTTCCGATCCGGACCAAAATACGAGTCCTGCAAAAACGACAAGCATGAGCAGCAATCCACTGGTCAAAAACTTCCGCCAATTTTGTCTAACGAGTCTCATGGTGCTGCACGTCATCAGTGACCGGCCTCCCGCAGGGCATCAGCCAACTGTGCGGAATTTTGTGACTGGATGGTGTTGTGGCGTGCACCCGGAATCTCGATGAGGCGGACGATGTCTTTCTGCCGGGCAGCAAGCTCGCGACTCATGGTGACAGGAATCACCTCGTCATTCACGCCATGAAGGATGATGACCTCGCCGGGGCCGCGTGCGGCGAGGTCGGCGAGTCGGGCTTCGTTGTTGAAACGTTGGGTGACGAGGAAGCCCAGCGGCAGACGGGTCACGACCTGGGCCATGTCCATGGTGCTGGTGAAGGGCGCGACCAGAACACCGCGCTGGATTTTGAATTCCGTGGCAGCGATCAAACATGCGGCGGCTCCCAGGCTGTGGCCGAAAAACCGGAGATGCGCTGGATTTGGATCCGCCCATCCAAGTGTTTTCGTCGCCAACGGCACGGCGGCGGCCAACGATTCGCGGATGCGCGCCGGACTTGGATAGCCCTCGCAATCGCCGTATCCCGGGAAATCCACCAACAGCCAGGCATCTTCACGCGGCCCGTGGTCTACCAGCCAGTCTGACCAATCGAGCGCCACGGTTCCATTGCCGCCACAGACGATCCAGAGATTTCGGGGTGACTTCAGGTTTCCCTGGAGAAACGCTCGCTGTTTGCCTTGAGAAGTTGTGAACTCGATGGGCTTGCCGTGGGTTTCCGCAGACCACTTCGCCGTGACGCCGGGGCCATAGGAGCGTGGGAAATAGATCAATCTCGATTGGCAGGCTGTTAGAAAAGCGAGTGGCACGCCACAGATGATGGCGAACATAAATAGCCAGCGGCGGAGTTTATTACTGGCGCGGGGATGCTTTGAGTTAACTGGCGTTTCCATGGATTAATCCAACTATCAGATATCTTGCTGGCGGACAAGCAGGAGATCCGATGGGTTTCAGGTCATATCCGGTTGCTTTGGATTCGTGCGACGGTCATAGACCGCCGCTACAGGTGCACATGTATCGCTTGTAGCGGCGCTCTGCGAGCGTCGACACAAAAGAGATGCGAAATTCTTTTCATGGGCAATTTTTCCGCATCTCGGCTCGTGGCCGGCAAGCGACGGTCATAGACCGCCGCTACAGTTTTTCATGCGAGGATCTGGGCGAGCACGTAGGGCAGGATGCCGCCGGCGCGGTAGTAATCCTTTTCCACCGGGGTATCGATGCGGACGATGACGGGGATGTCGAATGATGGCGGACGGTTCGGAGAACCGTCCCTACCTGGATGGACTTTGAGCGTGGCTTGTTGCATCGGCTTGAGGTCGTTGGAAATGCCGACGAGGTCGAAGGTGGCGTCGGCAAGATCCTTGACCTTATCGTAATCCGCCTTGTTGACGAAGTTGCATGGCAACACTCCCATGCCGACGAGGTTCGAGCGATGAATGCGTTCGAAGGATTTGGTGATCACGGCCTTGACTCCTAACAAACTGGTGCCCTTGGCGGCCCAGTCGCGGCTCGAACCCATGCCGTAGTCCTCGCCACCGAGGATGATCGAGGGTGTGGCTGATTTCTGATAGGTCGCCGCAGCATCATAAATGGCCTGGGTTTCACCGTTGATCTTGGTGACTCCGCCTTCGATACCGGGAACCATGAGGTTTTTGATGCGGACGTTGGCGAAGGTCCCGCGGGTCATGATGCGGTCGTTGCCACGGCGTGAGCCGTAGGAGTTGAAATCGGCGAATTCCACGCCTTTTTCACCGAGGAATCGGCCGGCCGGGCTGTCTTTCTTGATGGCACCGGCGGGCGAGATGTGATCGGTGGTGACCGAGTCTCCGAAGATGCCGAGCGGACGGGCACCATGAATTTCCTCGATGTCGCGCGGAGTGGGTGTGAAGCCGTCGAAGAATGGAGGTTCCTGAATGTAGGTGGACTCGCGGTCCCATTCGTAGACGTTGCCAGTGGAGGATTTGATTTCGTTCCACTTCGGATTCTGGGTGGAGAAGCCGGTGTAGAGGCGTTGGAAAACGTCGGGGCGAAGCGAGGCGTTCATGGCGGCTTCGATCTCGGCGGATGATGGCCAGATGTCGCGAAGGAAAACCGGGTGACCATCCGTGCCATAGCCGAGCGGTTCGTTTTCCATGTCGATATCGACCGTGCCTGCGATGGCGAAGGCGACCACGAGTGGCGGTGACATCAGGAAGTTCGCCTTGATCGATTGGTGGACGCGGGCTTCGAAGTTGCGGTTTCCTGATAGAACCGAGGCGGCAATGATGTCTTCGGATTTCACCACATCCTCGATGCCGGGATCGAGCGGTCCGGAGTTGCCGATGCAGGTGGTGCAGCCGTAGCCGACGGTTTGGAAACCGAGTTTATCGAGTTCGGCCTGAAGGCCGGTTTTATTGAGGTAATCAGTGACGACGCGGGAGCCCGGGCCAAGCGAGGTTTTGATAGATGGCTTGATCGTAAGTCCCTTGGCGTTGGCTTTTTGCGCGAGCAGGCCTGCGGCGAGCATGACGCTCGGGTTGCTGGTATTGGTGCAACTGGTGATCGCGGCGATGAGCACCGAGCCGTGGGTGATAGTATCCTTGACGCCGCCCTTGCTATCGACTGTGACTTCCCAAGTCGGGTATTCGGGATTTTCATCGGGCTCCGAGACGACACCGACTTCCGCACCGAAGGCACGGCCAATGCCGATGGTTTCATCTGGCACATTGTCGAGCGTGGTGGGCAGTCCTTCCGGAGTTTCCGTATTCACAACCGGTTGTTTGTTGTAACCGTCCGGAGCTGGTGCGGTTAGAAGGCTTGCCCACTTCGTCTTGAGCGATTCGATTTCGATGCGGTCTTGTGGGCGCTTCGGTCCGGCGACACCGGGTTTGACGGTCGAGATGTCGATATCGACGATCTGCGAGAACTCGAGTGCATTGCGATCGGTCGGGATCCCCCAGAGGTCCTGGGCCTTGTAGTAGTTTTCGACGGTTTTGCAGAGTTCGGTCGGCCGGCCGGTGCCTTCGAGGTAGCCGGTTGTGATTTCGTCGATGCCGAAAAATCCCATGGTCGCGCCGTATTCCGGGGCCATGTTGGCGATGGTGGCGCGGTCCGGCAGGCTGAGCGCTTTCGCGCCGGGGCCGTAGAATTCGACGAATTTGCCGACGACTTTCGTTTTGCGCAGCACCTCGGTGACGAGCAGGACGAGGTCGGTGGCGGTGACTCCGGTGGCGAGTTCGCCGGTCAGGTAAACGCCAACGACTTCTGGAACAAGGAATGTCACAGGTTGACCTAACATCCCAGCCTCAGCCTCGATGCCACCCACGCCCCAGCCGACCACGCCGAGACCGTTGATCATGGTGGTGTGCGAGTCGGTGCCGACGAGAGTATCCGGATAGAACACGCCGTCTTTTTCCAGCACGCATTTCGCGAGGTATTCGAGGTTCACCTGGTGGACGATGCCGATGCCGGGTGGCACGACCTTGAAGGTATCGAAAGCTTGTTCGCCCCATTTCAAGAACTCATAGCGCTCGCGGTTGCGGTGGAATTCGAGGTCGAGGTTTTTCTCCAGCGAGCTGCCGGTGCCAGCGTAGTCCACCTGCACCGAGTGGTCCACGACGAGATCAACGGGCACGAGCGGCTCGATCATTTTCGCATCGCGGCCCATGCCGTGGACGGCGGAACGCATGGCGGCGAGATCAACGAGCAAGGGCACGCCGGTGAAGTCCTGCAGCACGATGCGGGCGACCACGAAGGGGATTTCATAATCACCAGGAGCCTTGGCATTGTAGTTGGCGAGGTTCTGGATGTCCTTATCGGAAACCTTGAGACCGTCGTCGTTGCGGAGGAGGGATTCGAGCACGATCCGGATGGAAACCGGCAGTTTCGAGATATTCGGAAAACCTTGTTCGGCAAGGGCGGGAAGCGAGTGAAGTTTTCCTTCGGTGCCGGAGCCGGTGATGAATGTGCGGAGCGTGTTCATGGTGGGATAAGCGGGATACGGTTCGCGGCATTCGTACCATGCCGCAGGGTGGAGTCGCGCGGAGGCTAGCGATGGGGGCGGATTTGTCAAAATCGTTCCATGGAAGTGTCGATATTTGTCGGGGATAACCCCGCTCCAGCTGGATAAACCGCGCTTTGTGGTTGAAATAAGGCTGCGCAGCGAACACGAATCACCTGTGACAAACGAACTATGGATATTCGCCGGATTGATCACACTCGGGCAGTTCAGTCCGGGGCCGGACATGGTGTTGCTTACCCGCACAGCCCTGCGTGAGGGACGAGGGGCGGGACTGCGCATGGCGTGGGGAATCACCTGCGGGTTGATGGTTCACTCCACCATCGCGGTGACCGGGGTGGCGGCGGCGTTCCATCGATTTCCTGTAATGCGGCAGGTTTTGCAATGGGTGGCGGCGCTTTACCTGCTATGGCTGGCCACAGGTTTGTTGCGGGCTGCACTGGGTCGGCCACCATTGCCGTCGGCGGATGGAGAAACCGTGCGGAATATCAGCATGCAGTCACCCTTCCGGCGGGGTTTTCTCTGCAATTTACTGAATCCAAAAGTCGCGTTGTTTCTTGCGGCGGTATGCGCTCCATTTCTAGCAGGGGCGCATTCACCGGCCCAACCACTCGCGCTCTGGGCCATTGTGGTGGGATTAGGGATCGGCTTATGGTCACTCTGGGTGATTTTGTTGCAGTGGAAACCGATGCGGGATTTCAACGACCGTTCAGCCCGCTGGATCGACGGATTTTTCGGCGCCGCACTGGCGGCATTGGCCCTGAGCCTGATGTTTGCCTAAAAAAAGCCCCCGCAGTGTGCGGGGGCTTTCGAGAGTGATTTTAAATCGAATCAGTTATAAGTCGGAGTCTTGTGCTGCCTGAAGTAGCCATCACCCGTGTACATCGTGCCTGGATAATCGGGCAACGGACCGGCATCCGGCGAGAGAGGGATATTGACAGTGCTGTCTTCCGGTTGGGAGTAGGAGATATTGACCGGCGTGCCCACCTTGACGAGGCGGAAGAACTTGGGCGAAAGGTTTTCATGCATACGTATGCATCCATGGGTGCACGGCTGATGCTTTACCCAACCCGTGTGAAAGCCGTAGTTCGGCTTGAATTCACACCAGTATGGCATCGGAGTGCCGGCGAACGACCAACCTGCGGGTTTCTTGGCAAGGAACGTCTGCTTCACCTGGCTTCCGTTATAGGCGTAGCCGTGGGTGTTTGCGCGGTGTTTATGCTCCTTGTTGAAGATCGTGTAACTACCGGTGGGAGTGGAGCTTCCGGGGGCGCCTACCGAGACCGGCATGGCAAGCAACATATCGGAACCTTCCATCACATAGACCCTTTGTTTGCTGAGCGAAACCTTGACGCGCACATTGCTCGGATTTTTCGGCAACTTCGTCGGCAGGTCATACGCAGAGTATGCGCCAAAGCCTGACCGACCCAGCATGTTGGAGTTGCACGATGGCAGGACGAACGCGGCGGCGAGCGCAGCGACGAGGGCGAGTGATGTTTTGATATGCATAATTGGGATGAGTGTCATGACTAGGATTTCCAAATTTACGAAAAACGCAAGCAGTAGATTCGGGGATTTTCAGTGTGCTCTTTCCCAAGAGTCCACCCGATGATTGACAAACCAAACCGAGGCGACGTGGGTGGGCACATACGAAATCTCCGGACCGAACCCGTATCCGATCCCGGAGTAGTGGTGCCCGTATCGCCCGTAGCCACCGCCGTATCCATATCCATAGCTGCTGAAGAAGGTGCTGGAATACACCGGGCGGCTTGCCGCGTAGTCCCATCGCTCGCTTGCCTGGCCTTTGTAAGATCCCATGAAGGTGTTCGAGGGAGTCCCCCATGCGATGTAAACGGCATCAGGTGACATTCCGCGGGCGAGCTGGCCCCGCTCGGCGAGTGCGCGGTCCTTGGCACTGAGAGAATGGAACATCTGCGGACTCTGTTGGATCCGACCTTGCGGAGTGGACGGCACACAGGAGACCAGCAAGATCGTGGCGGAAATGGCGGCGAGCATGGTTTTCATAACGCCCGACCATAGCCGAAAATCCAGCGAAAGCAATACGCGTAATTGAAACAAATGGATCTATTACGCCGATCACCAAACCTTGAGGCTCAGACCGATCTGACCGAACAACCCGCTTCCCATATCTTCATCGAGGACTTTGTGGCTTCCATCGGGATCGGCATATTGGATGTTGTTGAGGAGCGTGAAACCCACGCCGGCGTTGAGCCAGAGTTTGCCGGTGAGTCTGCGACCCACGAAGGCCCCCACTTGATAGGAACTGAGATCAATGGATCGTGAGTCGCCATTGTTGTCGGTGATATTCCAGGTTCCTCCGCCGGGTAATCCGCGCAGACTGAGGTTCCAGTCCTCGTTGGGAGTGTAGGAAACCACGGGCATCGGGCCATACAATCCGACGCGCAATTGCTCGTTGACCACCCAATCGAAGTTAATGCCCGGGCAGATCCATGCGTCGCCGTTGAGGTTGATCGCAGCAACCCCGGCACCCAGAGTGAAATTGTCGGTGAAGCGATAACCCACACCGCCGGCGATATCGAAGGTGATGTCGTCGCCGTTCATGTGTTGGAAATCACTGGCGACTTCGGCCCGCGCCCATGCGCCGTAGACCCATGGAGAATTCTTATTGAATTTAAGAGCCGCCAAATGGAGTGACACCGAATGCAGGTCCTCATCCGCAAGCGGAAACTTGCCCATGCCGTCGAAATCAAGACCGGTCAGACTGTATTGCACCACAGGCACCAGCACGATGTCTCCCGCCACGGTGATCGGACGTGTGAGCGCCGACATGAAGTTGAACTTTGAAATGCTCAACTCGCCGTTGATATCATCGAAGTCCATCCCGTCGGTGTAGGTGAATTGCCCCGTGGTCATATCCATGTTGGGGAGCTTTGTTTCAGCGGGAACCACCGGAGTGATCACGGGTTCTCCTGCGGACGCGGCGGCAAGGCAACCCAGCCAGATTGCGGATGTTAATCTGTTAGTCATGGCCTGATTCTAGGCTACATGAAGTCGAAGGCAACATAATTTGCCAACATTCCGCCATTTTAGAACGAATCAACACCCATGGCCGAGGGATACCATGAAGGGAGGACCGTGGCTTTCTCATCGAAGTGTCTCAGGATGTCCTCAGACACATGCCGCCGATGGACAATGATGGTGTAAACGTGTTCGCCGAACCAATCATCGTGCAGGGTCCAACGCCCCTTGTTG